>JAPLGZ010000061.1 GCA_026389895.1 Chloroflexota bacterium
CTTCGGCGTGAGCTCAGTCGAACGCACACAGAGAAAAATAAGTCCATCTCTTGTTTTCTTAGGGATCTTTCTCTGTGCGCTTTGTGTAACCGTTGTAGCTCATACCATGAGCGAATAGGATCGTGGGACAGTAGGATCATCACCTCTATTCTTCTGTCTTTACTCTGTTCTGCTGTCCGCACCATCTAACTGTCCCACTAGCTATCAGACCACGACCATTCAAAAACTATGAACCCGACACCGAAATTTAAGCACCTGGAAACCTTGGCCATCCATGCCGGCCACCACATTGATCCAAGTAGCGGCGCGGTAATGGCGCCGATCAATCTTTCCACGACTTTTGAACGCAAAGCCGACGGCAGTTACACCGATGAGAACGTCTATTCGCGTAGTAATAATCCGAATCGGCGCGCCTTAGAAGAATGTTTGGCGGCGTTGGAAGGTGGGGCGACGGCGGCGGCGTTTGCTTCAGGGATGGCGGCGACGATGAGTCTCTTCCAGGCATTGAAAACTGGCGATCATGTGGTCGGGCCGGATGATGTCTATTTTGGTACAGGCCGGCTCGCCCAAGAACTCTTTGGGGTTTGGGGATTGGATTATACAATCGTAGATATGACCGATCTGGACCAAGTCCGTCAGGCGCTTCGCCCCAACACCCAAGTGGTCTGGGTGGAAACGCCCTCTAACCCGCTGCTTAAGATTACGGATATCGCTGCCGTTAGTAGCCTGGCCCATCAAGTTGGCGCGCGTTGTGTGGTAGACAATACTTGGCCTTCGCCAGTTTGCCAACAGCCACTGCTGCAAGGGGCGGATATCGTCATGCATTCGACTACCAAATATTTGGGCGGACATAGTGACCTCGTTGGTGGCGCATTAATTGCTCGGCAAAACGATCTGTTTTTTCAGCGTATACGTATGATTCAACAGCTAGGTGGGGCGGTGCCTTCGCCGTTTGATTGCTGGTTATTGCGGCGTAGCATCACGACCTTACCCTATCGTATGCGTGGTCACTGTGAAAATGCGCTGAAAGTGGCGCGCTTCCTTGCGACACAGCCCGGCGTCACTGCCGTGCATTATCCTGGCTTGGAAAGTCATCCAGGGTTTGCCATTGCCCAAAAGCAGATGTCCAGTTTTGGTGGTATGTTATCAATCCAAGTGCCAGGTGGTGCGTCTGATGCACTGGCTGTGGCCAATCAGGTAAAGTTGTTTACCCAAGCCACTAGCCTGGGCGGTGTGGAAAGCCTGATCGAACATCGTTATTCGGTCGAAGGCCCCACCAGCCGCACACCGGCCAATCTCCTACGTCTCTCCATCGGTCTCGAAAATGCCGAAGATCTGATCGCAGATCTGGCGCAGGCATTAAGCCACTAGCCTGCCTACCGGCTGATGAGAAGCGTGTCTGTTTATGGATAAGCCGCTACTTGGTCACGTCCGATAAATCCGCCGCCCTGCGTAGTTACATATCCCGCAATGTAAGAACCACCCCCGGTATTAATGTTAATGCTGGGGGGTGTTAGGATTGGGCTTAACTCGGGTGGGGCTGCCGGGATAATTTTCATGTAGCCACATTTGTTAAACCATGTTCTAAAGAGTTCACCCACATATCTGTAGCGCATCCAATCTTCATCATGCATGGCCAAACCATGCCCGCAGAGCCCCAGCAAACTCCGCTTGATCTCCGGCGCTGGTTCATTGACAGAAGCGATAATCTGCTCTTCCGTGACCCAATCCGATGTATCGCTGAGGACTTTATAGACAGAGAGCCCGACAGTTCCCACCGCATTGGCCCACCCTTCCAATTCAAAGACACGCTGGTGTAGAAAGCCCAATGCTAAGCGGTCAACCATCGCGGCCTCTGGGTTATAGAGCCCTTTGACTTCTCTTTGTTCCCACAAATTGTAGAGCAGGTATTGCGCTAGGAAGGGATGCCCACCGCTTTGTCGGAGAACTGCCTCCGAGGTCTCTGGCGAGAAGTTATCGGCTCGTGCAACCAATTGGGCTATGCTGTCCAGATCAAAGGCTTCCATATAATTCAGTTTGAGCACATCGCATAGCGGCGCACTATACGCTGCCTGCTGTTCTAGAAAGCGCTGAGAACCGGTCAGTACTAAGCGAATACGGGTCTGGAGCTCGCTGCTACAAATCAAGGCTCGTGCCTGACTGTAGAGTTCATCCGTCCAGGGTTGATCAAAAGATTTTCCAATATCATCAAGCATCAGAACTAGGCGGGCCGGCGCGTGTGGCTTGTCCAGTTGGTCCATAATATAGCCCAACCCATCTTCAAAATCGTGCATCGAAAGCTCAGAGGCCGTGAGTAACTTCTCGAACCAGCGGGCCCCCAACCGTAGTGGCGTCGGCCAGAGTGCTAGTGGATGTTGGCGCACCACCGTGTTGAATTGGCGATGGATGCGTTGGAAAATAAAGGCAAAAACGGCTTCTGCCGAATTGAAAGCACAGGCCTTAAAGTCGATATAGAGCGGCAAGGCTAGGCAATCAGCCGCTTCAAGGACGGCCGGCTGATAGAGTTGATGGGAGAGTGCACTCAAGATACTCGTTTTGCCATAACGTTGCCCGGCAATAATCGCGTGTGAATCGCCATTTTCGAGTATCAGATCTTGCGCGATCGATTCGACAAGCGGCCAACGGCCGACAAAGTCACTCGGTGAAACACTCTGTAAATATCGGAATGGATTGCGCTTTGTCATAACGGATGTTCCTTTTCAATTTGCCTAGTAATTAAGCGACCAATGAAGCCTAAGCTTGTTCGTGCGATGAGGAGAAACGGCAAAAGTTAGTTGTAGTTTTTGCTAATAATGGATACAACAAAAAAAATAGCCGATCTGTCTAGAAAATTTAGACAGGCCGGCTATTCTCGTGCCCAGTATTCAGATGTAGTAGTTCCTAAAACTTAAACGATTCTAATTACTTATCTATCTGACGCATGAAACTTGAGATTGGATGTATCTTCTTCCGTATTTCCTTGGCGTCCCTGTACGTCATTGTTACTACGTATATGTAACTAATAATTTGTTAAGGATAACAGCGAATCTAAGGGTTGTCAAATTGTTAAAAAGCATAATCTCATTGATTAAAGCTAGCCTGTCAGGATAAAAAAAGCTCACTCTCAGGTGTGAGCGAATGTTTTAGCTGTCAATAGAGCTTCGTAAATGGCCCTTTTTACGAGTTTAACGCCCCTTGTGATTTTTCGTAAGGTAAAAAGATCAGCATAATTACGTAGAGAATTTTATCGGCTTATTGAGGGGAACTAACCTGGCTCACCGTCGCGTTCCAGGTTTGATGCGCTTATTCTATAGCAAGCAGAGCTTATGGCGTGGGCGGCGACTCTTTATGGCCCACAAAACCATAGGCTTGCGACACAATGTAGAGCGGACGGCCTTTGACTTCATCATAGATTCGGCCCAGGTATTCGCCAATAATTCCCAGAAAAATGAGTTGGATGCCGCCCAGAAAAAGCACACTGACCAAGGTGGTGGCCTGGCCGTGAAAGGCATCACTGCCCGAAAGACGCAGAACAACGGCCAGAATAATGCCGAGCAAACTCAAAAATGCCAATGTAAAGCCAACATAGGTTGCTAATTGCAAAGGCAGATAGCTAAAACTGGTAATCGCATTCATGGCCAGCCGGATCATCTTGCGCAGGGGATATTTAGTCTCCCCAGCATAACGTTCTGCTCGTTCATATTCAACGCCGATCTGTTTGAAGCCTACCCAGCTACTTAAGCCGCGCATAAAGCGATGTTTTTCGCGTAACTGCCGCATGGCGAGCACCACGCGCCGATCCATTAACCGGAAGTCACCCGCATCAACTGGGATGTCGATATTGGCTACCCCGCGCAATAGGCGATAGAAAACTTTGGCCGTAAACAATTTGAACCAGGTTTCACCTTGCCGCTTGGAACGTACGGCGTAGACGACTTCGTAACCTTCACGCCACTTCTCAATCATGCGTAGTACAACGTCGGGGGGATCTTGTAGATCGGCATCCATGACAATGACCGCATCGCCTTCAGCAAAATCGGCGCCGGCGCTAATGGCAACCTGGTGACCAAAATTTTTACTAAAGTCGATAATCTTGACCCGCGGATCCTTGCTATTCAGGTCGCACAATAAGCTCATCGAGCGATCGCGGCTGCCATCATTTACACAGATCAACTCCCAACTTTGGTTTGTGCTATTCATAATTTCGACGACGCGTTTATAGAGCTCTGGAATGACCTGTTCTTCATTCCAAATTGGCACGACAATGGAGAAGACCGGCCGAGTGCTGGGATCGTGGCTGCTCGTCGTGTTTGGAGGCGCCAATGGCTGCTGCGTGAGGGGATTAGCGAGCGCTGGATTTATAGGTATCATAGCTTTATCACTGTTCTAAGCCTTTTTAACCTGATACTTGTGTACAGACATAGGCAATGGCCACATATACAATGGGTCATCTATGCGATGCGCAATTGTTTGTCTCAGATTATCATGTTATGTTGATCCGATGCAACAAAAAGTAATTGTATGCGTAATGTTGGCACAAATGGATGGCAGCAACCGGACAAAAATCACGTGGTGTGTTTGAATAGAGCTAAATGAATGGTCGCGACCTGGCGAACTTTGGTAAGTACAAAATCGCAAGTATACTTGAATTTGCAAGCTTGTACAATAGCCTGTGGTCATTCAGTGCCGCCTGGGGCGAGTCTGTGCCGTTAGGCTAAGCGTATTTGTTGTCTGTGCGATACGCGAATCGATCAATAATTTATTTATTATAAGGTAGCCGTAACGCCTTGAGCAAAGTGAACAATTCCGCCTTATCAATCCTAGCTGGCGTCGACTTAGCTGGTAGCCTCCCGATCTTTCCTGAGGCGCCTGGGAATTCCTTGCCGACCAGCCTAGAGTTGGGGAACTTTAGAAAAAAACATTTACTTTTTAATCGGATCGCCTATCCTGGGCAAATTCATGTCTACCATACCGAATGCCGAGCTGGCGAACGTTTACGCGTGCAGATGTTAGTGCCCGTGTTGCCAATGGGGGGGGCTGTGGCGCCGGCCTTTGCTGTTGTGGCGCAAAGCCTGCCCTATAGCGCGGATGTCCAGAAGCTCCCGTTGGATTTGCCCGCTGGTTATAGCGCCGTGGTAGCGCCGCCACCTGCGGAACTAGTGACACCGGCGCGCGACATGCTAACGCGCGCCGACTACTATCCAGGCCCATCGATCGATACACGGACGTTGGTCGGTGGCCGTTGTTATATTGTGGTCTGGAGTCCCCATAACCATATGGGCAAATATGTCTTGCAGACCGGCTATAGCTGGCCCTGGCGTTGGACTTATTGGGCTGCCCTGCCACTTTTTTGGTGGCAGATCCGCCGCTGGTTTGGCTTGAGCCGGGCCGCTGCCTATTGGGCTGGTGCGGGCCTTTTGTTGGCCGGCGCGTTGATCGCAACGGCGGTCAACAAGCGTAAGCCCAAAGCGACAAAATCGACTGAGGTGGTTGTGGGGAATGAATAGGCAAGAATAGAGATGGGAGCGTAAGCACCAACAATCTCTGCTCTCTTTTGCCTCCGCATAACTTTTGTGGTTCAGTAGTAAAAGGTTATTTTATCATGCGAATTATTCTCTATTTGGGCAAGGGTGGCGTTGGCAAAACGACTGTGGCCGCGGCTTCGGCCTTGCGGAGTGCCGAGTTGGGCTATCGCACATTGGTCGTGAGCACCGATATTGCGCATAGCCTGGCCGACAGCTTGGATGTGCCGTTGACGGGTGAACCAACCGAAATCGCCCCCAACCTCTTTGCACAAGAGATCAACGTGTTGGATGAAATCCACCAACACTGGGGCAAGATGCAAGGGTATGTGGGCAATGTGCTGCGCAAACAAGGCGTGAACAAAGCGATTGCCGAAGAGATGGCCATTATCCCTGGCATGGAAGAGGTGGTTAGCCTATTACAGATCAACCGGCAAGCGCAAGAAGGTTTTTTTGATCGCGTCATTGTCGATGCTGCCCCTACCGGCGAAACGATCCGCTTACTGACCGTGCCCGATAGTTTCCAATGGTACATGGCGCGGATCAACAGCTGGGGCGATACCACGTTGCGCATGGCTGGCGGTCTATTGCGCAAATTGATGCCAGAAAAAGATCCCTTTGCGGGCTTGGATAGTCTGGTCGCAGGCGTCAAGGAACTGCAAAAAGTTCTCTTAAATCCTGATATCACCAGTTATCGCGTGGTGCTGAATCCAGAAAAAATGGTGGTGAAAGAAGGGGCGCGTGCGGTCACCTATTTGTCACTCTTTAATTATCCCGTCGATGCCGTGGTGATCAATCGCATCCTGCCCGGCCTGGTTAGTGATGGCGTTGGTAATATCCAAGTGACGCAGCCAAGTCAAGATCCGTATTTGCGCCATTTGCAGGAGATTCAGCAACGTTATCTGGGTGAGATTGAGCGGGATTTCTACCCACTGCCTTTGTTGCGCGCCCATGCGTCGGACACCGAAATGGTGGGCATTGACCAATTGCGCGCCTTGGCCAGGACAATTTTTGGCGACCGAGATCCCGGTCAGATTTTCTTTGTCGGCCAGACGCAACAAATTTTAGAAGATGGCAATGATTTTATCTTGAAATTACCCTTGCCTACCGTTGAATTGAATAAAGTGAAGCTGACCAAACGGGGTGATGAACTATTCATCAGCATTGGCAACTTCAAACGTGAATTGTTGCTGCCGTCTGTGTTGGCGCAACGCAATGCCAGTGGCGCCAGCTTTACCAATGGGGTGCTTCAGGTGCGTTTCCCGCCTGTTCAGCCCCAGGCCGCTTAAATCAGCCGTTAGCGGAAATAAGCGCCCAGGTAGGGAAACAGGTCGACAAGTAAGCTTCACTTGTCGACCTGTTTCCCTACCTGGGTATATAATTGTCTGTAAAATTTTAATCCGGTAATCTCTATTATCCACGATCCATGGCTGGTCTATTAACGATTAGGAAACTTCATGTTGAAGCTCTTGAATAAATCGCTCTTCCTTGGCCTGGGTTCAGCTATCGGCTCCCAGGTTAGCTTACGGGTGGCCTGCCATACGCAAGCGCGCCCAATGCCGCATCAATTTGCCAAAGTATTGGACCATCC
>JAPLGZ010000850.1 GCA_026389895.1 Chloroflexota bacterium
GTCTCGCGCCAGGGGAATGTCTTTCAACCGCATATCATTATGGCCGGTTCGGTATTAGCGAGCCTGCCGGTCGTCGTTCTCTTTGCAACGTTACAACGCTTTTTTATCGCCGGGCTGACGACGGGGAGTGTCAAGTAGTCTGAAAAGCGCTACAAAAAAGGTAGGGGACAGGCAGGTCTGTCCCCGCCTTTTATTTATAGTGCTTTTCAGACTACTTGACACTTCCCGTCGTCAGCCCGGCGATAAAAAAGCGTTGTAACGTTGCAAAGAGAACGACGACTGGCAGGCTCGCTAATACCGAACCGGCCATAATGATATGCGGTTGAAAGACATTCCCCTGGCGCGAGACGACGGACAGCCAGAGCTGCACCGTATCGATATAACCTTGTAGGGGCCACATAAATTATAACGATTTAGTAGAAGCTGTGCAATTGCCAAAAAACACAATAAAAGTCAGCATTTGTTGGACTGGTTGACGCCGCAACAGGTCGCCTGTATACTGCTCTGCGTTAGCGCGAGATCAACTTATCCATCAGAAAGAGCAAGGTAGCTACAGAATGAAGACAATGCATAAGGTTCCATTTGAGCGCCATGAAACGGTGCGCATCGGCTTGATCGGCGCCGGTGGACGTGGTTTTGGCCAGTTGGGCGAATTATTGGCGTGCGAAGGAGTGGCGGTGACGGCGGTGGCCGACATACGCCCCGAAGCCGCAGAACGCGCCGCTGCCGCAGTGATCGCGGCGGGCCAGGCACCGCCAGCCGTTTTTACGGGCGACACAGCCTGGCGCCAGTTGATCGACTCACCGCTCGACCTGGTCTATATCGCCACGGCTTGGGCCACCCACACCCCCTATGCCGTGGCGGCCATGCAGGCCGGCAAACATGCGGCGGTGGAAGTGCCCGCGGCCCTTACACTAGAGGAATGCTGGCAACTGGTGGAAACGTCGGAGCAGACGCGCCGCCACTGTATCATGCTAGAAAATTGTTGTTACGACTATTGGGAAATGTTGACTAAGCGCATGGTAGAGGCCGGCATGCTCGGTGAACTCGTTCACGCCGAGTGCGCCTATATCCATGATTTGCGCTCAGAGTTGCTGCGTGATCAGGCGGAAGGGCTCTGGCGGCGGCAACCGCATGTCGATCGCAATGGCAATCTCTATCCCACGCATGGGCTAGGACCAGTGGCGCAATGTTTGCAAATTGGCGACGGTGATGCATTTGATTACATGGTATCGATGAGCAGTCGCGAGGCGGGCCTATCAGCCTATCGCAACCGAACAGTACCGGCGGACAGTCCAAAACGGCAGGAGATCTATCAGAGTGGCGACATGAACGTCAGCCTGTTGCGCACAAAACTGGGCAGAACGATTGTCTTGCAACATGACGTTGTGACGCCGCGCCCCTACGAACGGCTCTTTCTGATCGCCGGCACCAAAGGCACTTTTCGCGATTACCCGCCACGGCTTTTCTTAGATGGCGTTGGCCATCATGCCGAATGGTTATCGCTGGAAAGCTACAAGGCCGCATGGGAAGATCCACTCTGGACCAACCTGGGCGAAATCGCCCGCAAGCGCGGGGGTCACGGCGGCATGGACTTTATTATGAACTATCGCCTGATCCAGACCATGCGCGAAGGGCTCCCACCCGATATGGATGTCTACGACGCCGCCGATTGGTCGGCACCCGGTCCACTCTCTGAGCAATCGGTGGCGCAGCGCAGTGCAGCGGTAGATTTCCCTAACTTTCGGCGCGCGTAGTTACAAAACAACAGCAATCTCACGCAAAGACGCAAAGACCGCAAAGAAAAGCACGAGCAACTTCATGGAGATCAGCATTCCGGGAAGGCGAGTATATGCTCATCTTTTTGAATCATCTAAATGATATCGTAGGGGCATGCCGTCGGCGGCGCATCAATTTTGGATAAACCCGCCAATCCCCTACGCCGCCAATTGCGTGCCCGCTTTGCGCCCAATATTGATAGATTGAGCGCAAATAGCATCTCTGCGAAAATCGTTCTGCTTTTTTTGTTAGGTTACTCCAAATCAATAATGCTCAAGGGATGGCGATCTACGCCCATTTCATAATCGAGATCTGACAGGTGGGAAAGACCCCACCTGTCAGGTCGGGCGACCACCATTTTTCTATTGGTTTGGGAGTAGCCTTATTGCGTCGCCCGACGACAAACGAACAGTTGACAGCGACGACAAGCAATGCTAAAATCCGCTCAATCTTGGTTCTGTTGCTCAAT
>JAPLGZ010000241.1 GCA_026389895.1 Chloroflexota bacterium
CTCGACGCCTGGGAGATGGACTATGGCATTCTCAACTGTTTATATGGCGTGGGCGGCGAAGTGAATTTGGACTTTGGCGCGGCGCTGGGCCAGGCAATCAACGATTGGCAGATTGCCGAATGGTTGGAGCCAGAGCCACGCCTGCGCGCCTCGATCAACGTGGCCTATGAAGATGGCGATTTGGCCGCGGCGGAAATTGATCGCGTGGGGGATCACCCTGGCTATGTGCAGGTGATCCTGGTTGTGCGCACGCGCGAGCCGCTCGGTCATCGCAAATATTGGAAGATGTACGAAGCCGCCGTGCGCCATAACTTGCCGATTGGCATTCACTTTGGCGGCGCAGGCGGGGGGCCGATCACCGGCGCGGGGTTTCCTTCGCATTATATCGAAGACCACGGTGGCATGCCGCAAGCCTTCTATGCGCAGGTGGCGAGCATGGTCACATCGGGTATTTTTGAAATTTTTCCTACGCTCAAAATTGTGTTGATTGAAGGCGGTTTTGCCTGGGTGCCACCGCTGATGTGGCGGCTTGACCAGAGTTGGAAGCGCCTCAAAGAAGAAGCGCCAATGCTTAAAAGGCTGCCGTCCGAATATATACGTGAGCATTTTTGGATCAGCACCCAGCCGATGGAAGAGCCGCCGCAACGCCGCTATTTTACGCAATTGCTCGACCAGTTGGCCATGAACGACAAATTGATGTTCGCCACCGATTATCCGCACTGGGATTTTGATGCGCCGGATCGGGCGTTTCCGGTGGAGTTGCCGCGGGCCTTGAAACAGAATATTCTGGCGGAGAATGCGCGGGCGTTGTATAACCTAAAATAAATTGAAGCGTGATCAGTGACGAGTGAAAAAGGTCATCAGCGCTCACTTATCACGCTTCACGGATTATCTCTATGACCAAACATATTGTCGCAACGGTCGACGAAATTCCGCCCGGCCAACGTAAGCTTGTCGATGTGGCTGGGCGTTCGATTGGCGTTTTTAATATTAATGGCGATTTTTTTGCCTTGCGTAACAGTTGTCCGCATCAGGGTGGCCCCCTTTGCACGGGGCGTTTGAGCGGTTTTCTGACCGCCAGCCAACCAGGTGATTACACCTATACGCGGCAAGGTGAGATTTTACGTTGCCCGTGGCATGGGTGGGAATTTGATGTCAAAACCGGCCAATCCTGGTGGGATCCCACGGGTACGCGCGTCCGCAATTACAAGGTGAGCGTGGAAAAAATCGCGCAGGCTGAAATCGAAGTGGCCGAAGGGTTGGAAAAAGGCCCCTATGTGGCGGAGACGTACCCGGTGACGGTGGAAACGCCGTATGTGCTCGTTGAGATATAGATCGCGGCTGTAACGTGACCGGCACTTCACGTTGCGGCGTGGTAATAAGACTGACTTACGACTCGCTTGTTGCGTGAAGTGCCGGTCACATTCATCCACAAATAAGGAATAACCGCATGAAATTTGGCTATAGCACCTGGGGCATGCCCAATGTACCAATCGATAAGGCGATGCGCCATTTGGCCGAACTGGGTTATCAGGGCGTGGAAATCACCGTGATCCCTGGCTGGATCACCGAACTTAGCACGTTAGACCGCGCCGAGCGCAAACGGATTGTGCGCATGGCAAAACAGTATAAACTCGCCATCCCGGCCATTGCGGCGCATACCAGCTTGGTGGAGACTGATCCGGAGAAACATGCGTGCAATATGACGCGCCTGAAAAGCTCAATTGATTTAGCCGTCGATTGGGCGCTGGATGGCGAATTGCCGATCATCGACACGACGCCCGGTGGTCGCCCAGAAGATTGGCCCGCAATCCTGCCGATGCTCGTGGAACGCACGCAATTGTTATGTGATTATGCTCAGACGCGCGGTGTCACCATTGGCATGGAGCCGCATGTCGGTTCCGTCCTCAACACGCCCGAGCGTACTGTGGAATTCTTGAAAATGGTCAACCGGTCCAATCTTGGCTTGAACTTTGACATCAGCCATTTTAACGTGATGGGTTATTCGATTGAGGATTCGGTGGCCTTGATGGCGCCCTATTCGGTGCACACCCATATCAAGGATGAAAGCGGCGTCTATCCTAACCATCAATTTTTGATCCCCGGAGAAGGCGTCTTTGATTACGTAAAATATCTAAAGGAGATGCAGAAAGCTGGCTACACCGGCTTTATCTCGCCTGAGATCAGCATTATGGTGCAGCGGCGGGCCAATTATGATCCCTTGGCCGCGGCGACGCAAACGTACAATGTGGTGGCCAAAGCCTTTGACGATGCCGGACTTGACTGGCACTGAGCGGTCGCTCTACCAAGTGTTTACAAAAAGCCTGAACGGGGAACCCTGTTCAGGCTTTTTTATCTTGTAATACTAAATCGGACCATTCAAATGGCCGGCTGACAGGCCAGGAAGTGCCCTCAGGCACTGGGTTCTAGTCGCTGAGGCGACTTGTTATTGTCAGCGGGAGCCCTTTGGGCGCGGTTTCAACCCTGCTGCTGCTATTGGAAAAATGGCGGGTAGCTCGCCCGAAGAACAGTGTTAGATTTATCGCGAGACTGTAACAACCTTTTTCCCCTATGTAGCTCCTCTGTGTAACGCTTTGTAATTATGGCGCAAATACGTTGAGCGCAAAGCGTGGCAACCAGAACTCCTGATGATAGACCCCGGGCTCACTTTGCGCCATATCGGCCAGCGCCCGCCCAATCGCGATCGAATGTTTGAAGCCGCGGCCACTAAAACCAGTGGCAAAGATGATCTGCGGATGTTCGGGATGATAATCAACGATAAAATCGCGGTTAGGCGTCTCGGTATAACGACAGCTTTCTGCCCCGTGAGGTTCGGGGTCCACGCCGACCAGCCGTTTGGCCACCTCTGCGGATAATTGTTGCAAGGCCGATTGGTCAATGGCTGCCGGTTGGTCAGGATCAATCGAGATATTGGCCAATTCGATGGCGACTTTGACATAGCCAGGCTTTTCATAAATGGGAAAACCGTAAGCGCCTAGATTGCCATCAAAGAAAATATGGATAGGACAGCGCCCAATCGCATACAGTGCCGGCTCTTCTACTCGGAAATAGGCTACTTGCTGGTGGGTTGGCGTCAAGGGTAAGCCGTAACCGAGCAATGGATCCAGCAACTGATTGACCCACGGGCCGGCGGTAATTACAACCCGTTTGGCATAAACCTCGGTCTCTGCGCCGTGAGTGGCATAACGGATAACGACGCCTTCGCCTGCCGCCTGAATTGCTCGCACTTTACACGATTCTTGGAGGGTGGCGCCGTGCTGGATTGCTTGAGCAACCATCGTCTGCACGCAGCGGGTCGCGGCCAGAATACCGGTCTCGGTCTGTTCTAATGCCACCCATTCATCATCTAATTGGAACTGCGGGAATTCCCTGTGGACATCGCTGGCCGTCAGCAGGCGATACGGAAAACCCAGGGTGTGCAACGCCTGTTGTGCGCTGGTTAGAAATGGATCGTTGCCTAGCCCAAAATAGAGCCCATTGGTGAGTTGCATGAGAGACTGGCCACTTTCCTGCTCAAGCCTGCGCCATAAGGCAAAAGTCGCCGGCATCCAGCGTGTAAAATCGACATCCTCGTGGGTGTAACGGATAATGCGACTGCCGCCATGACTGCTGCCACGCAGGTGGCCAACCTGAAATTGCTCCAACAGCAGCACCCGTTGCCCATCTTGCGCCAAATGATAAGCCGTTGCACTGCCCATAGCGCCGGCGCCAACAACAACCACATCGAAAGGTTGGTTAGAATTCGTTTGATGCAAACTGGCTTGGTTTTGCCCCATACTTTTTGCTCAAAAACGGTAGGAATGGTTTGGTTGCTAGCGATTTTCTACGCTGATTTTGCCGCTCCAGCCAATAAAACAGACGCTGGCTTGCGTTTCTCCATCATAAAGTACGAATATGCATCCGAACAAATATTATCTACCTTGATCATGCGCGCCAGGGCAGGTATGGCCAATGCGTAAGGATTTATACAAGCTCAAGTGGTCACGCCGCCAATCGGCCTGTTGCGTAAAGCCTAAAATGTCAACGAACCTGGCCGCTCACGCTTGGCTTATTTGGGCGTTGTCCTCCTAGTCACTTTTCGGGTAGAATAGTGGCAGACTTCATCCGTTATTGGGGCACTGCCAGCTGGCTTGGGTTCTCGGCGAACAGCGGCATTTTAAGGTATATGAATGGAAGGCACATCTTGAATCGTCAGCAGACTAATCTTGGTCTCATCGGCTATGTCTTCGTCGGCACCGCCGCTGTTCTCATTCCTTCAATCATGCCATCGATCACGAAAGAGTTCGTGGCGAACGGGATGACCTTGGCTGCCATTGGGCTGATTTTTCCAGCCGGGGCCGTAGGTGGAATATTGGGTAATATTCTTTCTGGGATCGGCTCCGACGTGATCGGGCGCCGACGGCTTGTTTGGCTCTCGGCGCTGATCTTGTCCGCTGCGCTCGCCTTTACTGCGGGGGCCAAGCTTTGGGGACTCTTCATGGTCGGCTACGTGCTGGTCAGCACGACGCAAGCCGCGCTGTCAACCGGGATCAACGCCATGATTGCCGACGCCAATCGTGAGTCACGCGCTCGTGCACTTAATATTTTGCATGGCGTTTATGGGGCGGGCGCAACGGTTTCACCGCTGATCATTGGCTATCTGATCCAGCGTGGCTTGCAATGGCGTTGGGCGCTGGGGGGGGTCGGACTGATCTGGTTGACCTATAGCATCGTTGCCTATTTGCTTTCGCGCACACTTGCCCCCGAAGCGCGGACGGGCAGAGCGCAGAAGCTCGACCTTGCCATGCTGCGGGATGTACCTTTTCTGGGGCTATTCGTGATCGGCTTTATCTATAACGGGGTCGCAGTCAGTTTGTTGGGCTGGGTGGCTGTCTTTATGCAGAAATCGGCTGGTTTCTCGACGCTCTTCTCTGTGTCGATGATCTCGGTCTTTTATGTTGCGCTGACAATCGGGCGTTTCCTCTGTGCGGCCTATGCCGAGCGGCTGGGTTACGCCAAAACGCTGCTGGTGCTGGCCTTTGGCATTACGTTGACCTATCCCTTGGTGGTACTGGGGATCAACAATCCTCTGCTAATGGTAACCGGCGTCTTCCTCACAGGCTTGAGCCTTTCGGGACTCTTTCCCACTTCGCTGGCGTATGGTTCGCGGCTCTATCCCGAACAGACCGGCACGCTAAGCGGCACTCTCAGCGTGGCGTTGACACTGGGATCGATGATTCCACCTTTGTGGACCGGCGTGGTCGCCAGTATTTGGAGTTTTCAGGTGGCCTTAGGTGTTAACTATCTCCTTGTCTTGCCACTGATTTTCCTCGCGCTCTATCTTGGACGGATTGAGCGGCGTGATATAGAAAGCCGCGATCCACAACTGGCGACGGGCGCCACGCAGTAATCTAGCGGCGAAACCCTTGGCACCGTTGCTGGCTTGATGCAACGACGACGAATTAGGTTGAAAGACCCTGAATAATGACCAGTAGAAAGAGGTTCCATGCCTTCGCTTTCAGATTCCCAGCCGATTGTATCCGCACAGGGCGCGGCCACAGCTGACATCGTGATGTTGCCTCCGCCTCGTCTTTGGCACTTGCTCCGTGCTTGGTTTAGCATCGGCACACAATCTTTTGGTGGTGGTTCATCCACCCTTTTCTTGATCCGCCGGATCATCGTTGAACGCAATGGCTGGGTCAGTGATGATGAAGTGACGAAAGCCTGGGCGATCTGCCAGATCCCGCCGGGGATTAATTTACTCGCCCTCACGACATTGCTGGGGTGGCGCTTGCGCGGGGCATTGGGGATTATTGCCTCGCTTGCTGGCCTGCTGCTACCGAGTGTGGCAATTACCATTGCTTTTACGGCGCTCTATCGGAATGTTCAGCAACTGAGTGTGGTGCAAGCGGCGTTGCGCGGGATCGTCCCAGCCACTATTGGTCTAGGGATTCTCATGTCTTGGCAATTAGCACGACCTTTGCTGGCGGCAAGTCGCGCTGAGAATTGGCAGAGCTTGGTCTTTAGCCTGGTATTGTTAGCCAGTGGCGGGATCATCGTCGTCGTCTGGAACGTGCCGGTCATTTTGGTTCTGGCCGCGGCCGGGCTGTGTGGCACATTTGGTTATCGCTGGCTCACGCGGCACAAGCGGACGGAGCAAACTGCATGATCGATCCAGTCAAATTATTCACCCTGATCTTTCGCGCCACCCTCTTTTCGACCAGTGGCAGTGGCAATATTCCGATGTTATATAATGATCTGCGTTCCCTGGGGTATGCCACCGAACAGCAATTTGCCGAATCCTTAGCGATTGGTCAAATTACGCCCGGTCCAACCGGTTTATGGGTCGTCAGCCTCGGGTACTTTATGGATGGTGTCCGGGGCTCGTTACTGGCCACGATTGCTGTAGTCCTGCCGCCTTTGCTGATCTTAGTGGTGGAGCGCCTTTATCGGCGTTTCGGGACGCATTGGGCTGTGCAAGGCTTCCTGCGCGGTTTGGCCTTGGCCGTGGCTGGCTCCTTTGCGATTGTGATTGTTGGCCTTGTGCGCGGTAGTAAATTTGATCTGAGCAGCCTGGTGCTTGTGCTAGTGAGTATTGGCTTGGGGGCAACCCGCCGCGTTCCCGTGCCACTGATCATTGCTGGGGCAGCGCTTTGTGGTGTTGCACTCTATCACTAATCTTATTTTTGTTGGATGGAGCGCCTGATGGTAAAGCGCCTTCAGTTGGCAACCTCTGAGGAAGCTTACACGCATTTTACGGATATATCTCGCGCCGTGTATACTACCAAGTGATTAAATTGATGGCAACCGGGCTTGTGGCTGTATCAACGTATCAGCTCTCTTTTGATTAGATTGTAAGTATGATTAGATGGCAAGACATCTTTTTCAGCGTTTTATGGGTCTTGGGCCTTGCTGGTATGCTAGCAACGTTCAGCTATATGAGTTGGTATCGCAGCACGCATGCAGGGAGCTGGCGGCTGCTCTTTAGTTTGCCACGCATGCTAATTCCCTTCTGTTTAAGTTTAGAAATTTTTTGTATGGGGCTAGCCATTAATGGCGCTTTGGCCGATCAACCGGCGCCTTGGTGGGAGACAGCCATCTGGAGCGTGTTGGCTTTGGTGTTTGCATTACAAACTGTCATCTATGGGTGGGTTGGTGTACAGCGCGGTTGGGACACACCAATCGAGGAAAGGGACGATTATGAGCGATCAAAACGTAGCAAATAATTGGCGACTAGAAGATACAGGTGAAACGCAAGATCGCTGGAAGTTGCAAGAGGCCGAACAGGGTCTCGTCACCCAGTGGCAATTGCAAGACGAACCACGTCCAGAGGCCGCTTGGCAGCCGGTTGACTATACGCGCGAACGCCCAGGGCCTGGCAATTGGGTGTTGCCCGCGCTGGTGGTCGTTGCACTTGTCGCCGTCGTGGGCTATATCGCTTGGATTGGCCTGACGCGTTTTAATCTGCTTACAACCACCACGCCCACCGATGCCGCGCAGACCCCGGCTGGCGTGGTCACCAGTGTGGCCGACGCCAATACACCGGCCGCGATTGCCGCAAATACGGAAGTTACCCAGACCGCTGCGCCAACGGTTGCGCCCACAGAGCCCGCGCCTACCGCTGTCCTCGTGCCAACCCCGGCCCCGACACCAACCGTGGCGCGTGTGGAACAAGAATTTATCTCGGTTAGTGATCCGGCCGGCGTGAACGCCCGCAGTGAACCGAATGCAACCTCTGCCGTAGTAAAACTTTTGGAAGCGGGCCAGCGTGTGCTGGTCGTTACGCAAGAGCAAGATTGGATTCAGGTGGCGCTGGCTAGGAATTCATTAGCTTGGGTAAAGGCAGAATTTGTGGACCGTTCCTCGCAACTTGTGAGTTTAGACGAGGCCAATCAGCGGCGTGTGGAACTTGGCTTGACACCTTTGGCCAGCGCACCCGCGCCAAGCGCTGCCACCGGCGCGGTGACGGGCACGATCCCCTCTACCCTAACTGTTGGGGTTACCAGCACAACCGGTGTTACAGGTGTGGCTGGTATTACCAATCCGTTGACGACTGAGCCACTGCTCGTGAGTACGCCGCTTACGGCGACCATCAATATCTCAACTGGCCTGAATGCGCGCAGTGTGCCCACGACGACTGGCACGCCGATCAAGCTTTTAACCAACAGCGCCCGCTACAAAGTAACGGGTCGTTCCGCCGATAATCAATGGTTACAAATCGTGCTAGAAGATGGCGCGCCTGCCTGGGTCTTTGCCGAATATGTGAATGTCAACGGCAATACGAACACATTGCCGGTGCCATCCAGCTCTACGGCGTTGACGACGACTGGCACCATTAGCAATTCAACCGGCGCCGTCGTGACGACAACAACATCTTTGTCTGGGACCACCGGCACAGCTGGTGGCGAAGCAACCTTAACGGTCAGCAGCCTATCCGGTGCCAATGCCCGCCCCGCGCCCGATCGTGCCGCGGCGTCGCTAACCCTGTTTCCTTTTGAAGCCGCCTTGCCTGTTGTAGGCCGGACAGCCGATAATCAATGGCTGCAAGTCAGACTGAATGATGGGTCGCTTGGCTGGATGCTGACTTCAGCTGTCAAGCTAAGCGTAGACATTGCTACAGTCCGAGTTGTAAATCCGTAACCAGCCGGCTATAAGGTTTTTATTCGTTTTCGTCAGGCGTGCGTCTGACCCTGTTTTTGCGCTAGAGGTGCCTACGTTTTGTCTGCCTATCGATTGAATGCATTGCTGTGGTCCATTGGTTGCGTCGTGGGCGGTGTCCTGCTTTTGCTCTTTAACTTTGAATCCTTCGTTCACTATGAACGTTGGACCCAATATATTTTTGCTGGGGTGCTAGCGGTATTGGGTGTTGTTTTTCTCATTGCTTCTCTCTCATCACGCGAGCATTGGTGGCGCTTGATCCCAGGGTGGACACTGTTGGCGTTGGCTGTGATGATCTATTTGAGTTCTGGTTCGGCGATCAATGGCCAACAGACTGCGCCGATCTTGTTTTTAGGCTTAACCTGCGCCTTTACCCATATCTATCTGCTTGATCGCGCTGAACGCTGGTGGGCGATTTTGCCAGGTGGTTTTATGCTCGTGCTGGCGATTGTGATCGGGGTGAGTAATGCCATTGCTCATCTGGAAATTCTTTTTATTGGCATGGGCTTGGTCTTTTTCTTACTATATGCGGCGGATGGCCGTCGTCGCCAATGGTGGGCCTTGATTCCTGGCGGTGTGTTGACCCTGTTTGGCTGTTTTATCTTTGCGGCTGTCTATGGCGAACAGTTTACTATCATCCGTTGGTGGCCGATCCTGCTCGTCTTGATTGGTCTGATATTCGGCTGGCAAGCCACACGTCGCGCCCCGCCACAACCCTTGATGGTGAATCAGGCGCCGCGCCCTTCACTGCGTAACCACTCATCTGGCAGCGTGACTGCTGCGGCAACAACGCTCCCAAAGCCAGTGTCCAATGGGCCAAGTGAATATACGCGTCCAGCCCCTTGCGCGAGTGTGGAAATTCTTCCCGATCTATATGAATAGACCGTAACTACTGTCCGCCATCCTTTGCCTGAATTCTGCTCTTGATTCAGGCAAAGGATGGCGTGCGAGCACTAAGTGCCTGCTGAATGACCAGGCGTTGAAACGCGCCCAATGGGCTCCCGCTGATAGAGAAAGTCCGCTTCAGCGGACTTTCTCTATCAGACACCGGTTTATGGGCATTAACCAAATAAATGGGTAACGGGTCAGCCAACCTGCGGAAGCAGGTTTCCCGTAGCAGGCGGCGGTTTTTGGACATTAACAAAATAATCTAGCAATCCGGGTTCCCTGCATAGGCCATGCGGTAGCACGACCGTACAGTGGGAGAGCCACAGCTTTATTGCTAGGTTAAAAAGTTAATTTGCAATAACCGCTGCTGCGGCTGGTGGTGCGAGCTTACTCCTCTGCGTCCTTGACCACAATCGTATCGCCTTCCATACTCTCGATCACGGCTAACGAGATAATTGGCACACCTAAATGGGCCAATTGTTCGCGTCCACCTTCAAATACCTTTTCTACAATACAGCCAATCCCACAGAGGGTGGCGCCGCACTGCGCAACGAGTTTGGCCAGGGCATTGATCGTTTTCCCCGTTGCCAGGAAGTCGTCGATCAAAAGCACGCGGTCGGTGGGCAACAAATATTCTGGTGAAACAATTAATTCAACCATGCCGCCTTTGGTATGGCTGGGTGCGCTGGCACTGTAATAATTCGTTGGCATCGTGATCGGCCGGGTCTTGCGCGCATAAATGATTGGCACATGGAGCATCAGGCCGGTGGTCAGCGCGGGTGCAATTCCACTGACTTCGGCGGTAATAATCTTGGTAATGCCGGTCGCGCCCGCTTTGGCAAAGCGCCGCGCAAACTCACGCCCCATGCCCAGGGTCAAGTCTGGGTCTAACTGATGATTGATGAAGCCATCAACCTTGAGAATCCCTCGCCCCAAATTTCGCCCTTCCTGGCGAATGCGCTCCACTAAAGCTTGCATAGGTGATTAATGGCTCCTTGCCTGATAATAAATAGAGAATCTGAAATAGATATATACTGTCAATTTAAACCGGCGTAATCATCGGTCTTGTTAGATTCCCTGCTCCGCCGCCTCAACTAGTAACCTTGCCGCCGTCTGTACGCCCCCTAATGCAGAAAACTCTGCCCGCAACTGTTGCGTCTGGGCGCGGTAAGGCGAGAGATCCGGCAACAGTTGCGCTAACCCGTTGACTAGCCGAGGAATCGTCGTCTCTTTGGCGGCCAGTGCGAGCCCAACGCCACTGCGTGCCACCCCTTGCGCCTGATGGCTCTGGTCGGCGGCATGCGGCACGATAATTTGTGGCACGCCGTGGGTAATTAAAGCGTGGGTTGTGCCCGCGCCCCCATGATGAATGGCCGCGGCCATATGCGGCAATACGGCGTCTAGGTCCAGCATTTCTGTGATGATCGTCGTGCTTGGGATCTGCTCTTGCAAAATCTGGCGTTGGGCTGCCGTTAACTGACCGCCAAGCGCCAATATTGGCAGACAGCCCAACGCTGTGGCCGCGCGGGCGGCAGCGATAAAAAAGTTCGGATCATCGCCAAAACTCGTGCCCAAGGTAATGAAGACCCACGGATTATTCGTTGGCCAATCCGGTGGCTGGCCAATCGCCTCTGGCGCGCGACCACCCACATGCTGCGTTTGGGGTAATAGGGCTACACCGCGATACCAACTGGGGCTCCAATAGGTGAGGTGGCCTGTTGGTGAGCACAACCCTGGGGGGCCATTCGAGGTCCAGTTGCAGCCCGTGATGTTGAACTGCGCTAGCAGGCGTTGCAAACGGGCACGCGCCAGGCTACTCAAACCTGCACTGTCCGCCGCGACTTTGGGCTGCATCGCCGGCCATCCAGCGACGACAAAGGGAACCCCCAAGACCTCGGCCGCCAGACCGGCTGCGCTGACAAACATCTCACTGACCAGCAATGTGGGTTGATAAGTACGCCCCAGTTCAATAATTTCGTGACAAGCCTGGCTGACCCGCGTTTCATCTAGCCATTGATCTAAGGCGCGTTCGGCGCGTAATTGCTGGATGGCGGTTGGGCTCAGATCGGGCAGGAATGGTAACGGGGGGGGCGGTGGCCAGCGCCAACCGGTCTCTTGTAGCGCGTGAAATGGGATGGCGGCTTGCTGGAGGCGCGCCGCAACGGCCTGCCCACTGGCCCATAAGATTTCATGCCCGCAGCGTTGAAGTTCAACCGCTGTTGATAAATAGCCGCCCCAATCCAGGTGGCCGGGCAATGGTGCCGAAATAAAGAGAAAGCGCATAATAATTTCTGAATGCTAAATAAGATTGCGGGTTGAGATTGTATCACAAGGAGCGTTAAGCCGTCATCTTAGCGACTGTTTACATGCTGGAATTTAGTGGATGGCCATCAACTTGCTATTGCTGCCCACGGTTTTAGACGCCGCGTATAATTTGATAACGCTAAGCAATATGCAGAAATGAAAAGCCACCAGCACGAGGCTAGTGGCTTCTTGATGATGCCTTTATCGTTCTGGCGTCTAGCATCAACAGCCTGGCGTCATGCGGAAAAGCCCGCCGGTGCCCGTGCCCAGCCAGAGCGCACCGTCGGGCGCGGTGGTGACGGCAAGTAGCGGCCAGATTTGCATGATCCGTTCGGTGACAATTTTCCCATCCGCCGCCCTGGCCAGCCGATAGAGCCCTGGATCACGGCCATATTGGCCATAGAAGATGGTGCCATAGGCCCACGTAATACCGGTTGGCGCCGCCGAGTTTGGCATGGTGATGATCGGGCTGGTGTACCAATCGGGCGTACTGCCACTTAGGGCTAGCGGGAAACCATAATAAGGCGTTGCATCGTCGGGCGTACCGGGTACGGTCGTATTGGGGTTAAACAAATTGACCTCGTCGCCCGCACTGATTGCGTCTGGCACATTGCTGGCGCCGTTGTCGGTGAACCAAAGTTGACCGGAAGGATCGACTGTTAATCCATAGGGGTTGCGCACCCCGCGCACTGCGGTCTGAAACGTTTCGATCGAGCGTTGACTGAGCAAGGCATCGAGCGGGGCGCGTACCAGGCGGGCGGCAAACCGATTGCCACCACTGGCATAAGCTTGGGCGGCCGCTTCTCCGATGCCAACGACAGGACCATCTGAGTATCCATCGTGGATCCCACCGGCAGAGATGTAGAGCCAATTATTGCTAATAGCAATGCCGTCATTGGCATGGAAAAGCTGACTCTGAACCGCAAATCCAATCGCCAGGCGCTCATATTTGCCCCCATCTGGGATGCGGCCTACCTCGCCAGCGCGGCTGATATAGAGCGCGCCATTGTAATAGGTCATGCCGGTGATGCGGCTCGATTCGCTGAAAATTGGCGAAAGACTGCCACTGTTGGCTGGATTGTAGACCGAAATAGAACGACTCGGATGATAGGCGTCATTCAGAATGAGCGGATCGGCATGTTCGTCTAGCGGCATATCATCGGCGACGTAAAGTGTGCCATTGGGGTCAAAAGCCAGCGCGGTGATGCCGCGCTTTAAATTGGGCAGGCGTTGGTCAAGACAAAAACCGCCCGCTGGTCTAAGCGCCGGGTCACTGTTGCTAGGGGCGGGCAAATTAAGGGCCGCGACTTGGATCCCCGCCTGCGCCGAGCTAGCGCCCGCAGCGTAGACATTATTGGCTGCTGGGGCTACGGCAACCGGTGTGGCCGCAGCCGCCGTTTGCGACAGCGCGGCTGTCGCAGTTGTTGCGGTTGTAGCGACGACGACCGGGGCGCGCACAATGGCTGGAAGGGGGGTGGGGCTTGGGACAGGGATGGAATATTGTTTAAACAAAGCCAACAACTCCATCGCGCGCGGCGCCACCCCACAGCTAATTGGCAGGACTAGCTCGCTGCTAATTAGTTTCTGCGGTGTATCCACTTTTGTTGGACAAACATCGGGCACTGGATCGATATGCTCGTCTTCAATCGCCAACCAGAGCCCTGGGTTAGCTGGCGTCTGGTCGGTTGTTTGAGGGGCTGGTTGCGGTTGTGGCGGGGCCGCTAGGCGTTTTTCTAAGGCCCCATTGTCTATCCAGTCATGGATCAAGGTCTTTTCCGCTGCGGTCAATTTCCCAATCAACGGCATTTTACCTGTACCGACTTGTTGCCAAAGCACAGAATCGGCGGCATTACCTGGCACAATGACCGGACCTTTTTGGCTGCCTTTCAGCAACGGAGCATATTCGGTAACCTGCAAACCGGCCGTTTTGGCGGCGGCACTGTGACAAGAATTGCAATTGCGCAGAAAGATCGGTTGGATGTCTTCCACATACCCAATACTCGGCACGGCTGGAATGTTTGTACTGCTGAGCGAGAGGCTGGCGCTGATGCGGGTGTTGCCACTGATCGGTTGTGTATTGCTGACACCCAGGCTACTGCTGATCGCGACACTATCCACAATTTGTACCAGTGTGCCGCGGGGAACACGTCCAACGCGACAGGCGTTCGTTTGCGGCGCTGCCCGCACATTGGTATTTTGCAGGGTAAGCCCATAGACCGCTTTACCCGACACCAAACAAGTCAACATCTCTTGGGGATTGCTTACTGGATACCCGCGCGCCTCGATTTCGCCGCGTAGGTTGGGGTCTTGAAATGGAATGGGTGGGCCATCGGCCTTGAGAGGTTCAGGCAATATTAAGGCCGGGGGAAGTGCGGGGCCAGCGGGGGAAGTTGGTGTGCCACAACTGGTCAACGAATAGACAAAAATAGCCAGTAAGAAAACAGAAAAAGAATAACGTCGCATGAAATTCACCATCTAACTCCAACTTAGAAATGCTTGCGCTCTAGAAAGCGAGTTTGTGTTGCGAACGGTCATGTTGGCCTCTCCGCGTTGTTTCACTCATCTGTGCAACAAATCTAGCGACACCCCAGCCCAGCGTCTGTTGTGCAACGCAGATAGGGTGCGCAGCAGCACACCTTGTTGATTGGGTTTACAATCCAGGTTTTGGTGGTAAAGAAACTCGAATTTCTCTAGGCAAACGCCAAGGGCAAGATATTTAACCATGAAGAGGAAGCGAAAGGGGGGCGTTGGACAAAATGTGACGGGCCTGTGCAATGTCTGTCTGGATCTGCGCCACCAATTCGGCCAGATTCGCAAAGCGTTGTTCCCCGCGCAAGCGTGCCACAAATTCGACGGTTACATATCGCCCATATAGATTAGCACTTTGTCCAGCCGTTGGGAAATCCAATAAATGGGTTTCAATGCGGTGATGAACACCATCCACCGTGGGGCGTACACCTAAATTAGTCACACTATTATAGATATAGGGGACAACACCGATCTCGTCTCTAAGATCATCCCCTGCCTCATTCTGATAGCCGGCTTGAACAAGCGTGCGTGTGGCATAAACGCCATTGGCCGGCAACAATTTATGGGTTGGCGCCTGTACATTGGCCGTGGGGATGCCGATTTGCCGGCCACGTTGATCGCCTTGCACCACCTCACCGGTAAGCGCATAATAACGACCCAGCAACTCGGTCGCTTCTGTTACCTCACCCTGTTGTAGTGCCTGGCGGACAATGCTGCTGCGCACCGGCTTGCCGCTCCACGCCACTGGCTCGACAATGTGCAGCGTATAATCTAGCTCTTTACTCAGCGCTTGCAAAGTGTTCAGATCTCCACCTCGATTGCGCCCCAGGGCAAAGTCTGGCCCCACGATCAACGCCGTCATGCCTAGATGTTGCTTCAACAGGCGCATAAAATCTTCGGCATCTAGGCGCGCGATTTCTGTCGTAAAGGTCTGAATGACGCCAATGTCAATGCCCAAGGCGGCGGCTTGCATCAGTCGCTCGCGGGGTGTCGTCAACAGTTGAAGGGGTTGCTCGGGGCGCAATATCGCCAAAGGGTGGGGATCAAATGTGATCAGGCCCGTCAAAATGGGCTTGGCGCTCGTGAGCGATGCTTGTGCGGCCAATTGTTGGATCTGTCGCAACAGGGCCTGGTGCCCCCGATGAAGGCCATCAAAATTGCCAATGGTCAAAAAAGTTGCGCTGTCAATGGTGGTTTTATCGATGTCGGTATATATCTGCATGTTGATGATTCTTTGCTTACCTGGCGCAGGCTTCGAGCTAGCTTGTGATCTGGACGGCTGCGCGGCTAGCTTTGGATAAACCACTTTTCTGCTTTCCAAACAAAACCGCTGTGTGGTGGTGTTGCCGCCGCCAGACAGCGGAGGATGCCAACGCTGCGCCCCTGGCTATCGTAGCCTGCGGCTAGCCTATCCGGCTCTTCGTTGGCGATGGCTGGACTCGCTAACACGACTTTCTGACCATGACCAAAACGGCGGAGCAATTCGTCATCCAACTGAATCGACGGCATATCTAAGCCATCGCCCAGGGGACGCAGTAGCTCTGTCAAGCGCCCTTGTTGTGCCATCTGTTCAATTTCAGCCAGGGAATGGGCGTCGGCTAAGGTAAATTGTCCCGCCGCCTCACGCCGCAAGACGGCCAAGTGCGCCACTGTCTGTAGAGCCAACCCCAGATCATAAGCCAGGCTACGAATATAGGTGCCGGCCGAGCAGTGAATGCGGAGACAAACACGGTCGGGTGGGCGATACGCTAAAAGGTCAATTTGGTAAAAGCTGACAGGACGCGGTGTAACGGTTACTGCTTCGCCGCGGCGCGCCTTTTGATAGAGGGTTTCGCCGCCTTGTTTCAGGGCTGAGTAGATGGGGGGTAATTGCAGAACATCGCCACGGAATTGTTGCAGCGCGTTTTCGATTTGGGCCAGGGTAAGCGGCGGAATCTCGGCGGTGGCAGAGGTTACCCCGGTGGCATCATAGGTGTCCGTCGCACGGCCCAGCACGATTTCGGCGTAGTATTGTTTTGCATGGCCTTGATAATATTCAACCAAACGGGTGGCCGCGCCTAAACAGAGCACAAGGACGCCACTTGCCATTGGATCGAGGGTGCCGGTATGGCCGATCTGGCGCTGCCCACTCCAACGCCGCACCACTTGCACAACGTCGTGGCTGGTGAAGTCGCGATTCGTCGGCTTGCGCACACTGGTTCCGGCTAAGGGTTGTGGCATAGTTGGCGCTTCAGCCACGCCAACCGCATCGGCCTCGGCTGGTGCGCTCGTCGTTTGTTGGCCGGGTTTATCGACAATTAGCAAGCCGTGAAGTTCTTGGTCACGTTTATGCACGTGCGACGTCTACTCCATTGTCCATCTTTTTTAAGGGGTCGAATCTTTTCTGATCCATTTTGAAATTCTCAGCTTTTTGTGAACTATCACTTAACAAGCGTCCGCCCTATCAACCAACCGATCACTGATTCGCATAAATCGCGCGGACTTGTTTTAAGGCTGGCAATACTTTGGTCGTCACTTCTGCCAATGTGCCGGGCAGCGTGCAACCGCTGGCGGCTGGATGGCCACCCCCACCCAATTCCAGCGCGACGGTGGCGACATTAAAACCCGGTTTTGCCCGGAAGCTACATTCTACCGCTGAAAGGCCTTTTTCGTCTATTTTTTCGGTAAAGGTTGCACTAATATCGGCCTCAAGCGCCGTAATCAACATGCTGCTCAGTTGCCCGTCGCCTGACAGATCGCCTGCGGTTTTCAATTGTTCGCGGCTGATCAGCGCCCAAATCACACCCTCTTCAAAATGTAGCTCTGACAAGACCATGCCCCACAACTTTAGCACCCCCAGCGAACGCTGATTTAGGGTGCGCTGGGTGATGGTTGC
This sequence comes from Chloroflexota bacterium, assembly GCA_026389895.1. GTDB lineage: Bacteria > Chloroflexota > Anaerolineae > Caldilineales > Caldilineaceae > JAPLGZ01. The sequence goes on from JAPLGZ010000241.1 coordinate 17,255, forward strand.
CAAATCGGCACCGCCGCGAATCAGGTGCATGGCAGCTTCCAAGACTTCTGCCGTGGTGTTGCTGGTGCGAAAGCAGAGTGTATCTGTGACGATGCCGGTGAGCAGACATTCGGCCAGCGCACCCGTCAGTGGCACTTGTAAGGCGTCGGCCAGATAGACCAACATTTGGCAAGTGGCGGCGCAGTCGGGACGCACCCAATTGATATCACCAAAATATGTGTTTGTGACATGATGGTCGATGACCGCCACTGGAATGCCCTGATGCCGATTTTCCTGATAAACCGAACCAACGCGATCACGGCTAGAGGCATCCAGAAAGACGATCAGATCGTAATGGTCAGCCACCGCATTCGGCGCGATGATCTGGTGCGCGCCAGGGAGAAGTTGAAATTCCTTGGACGTTTGATCATGCATCGCCAGCACGACCTGCTTGCCGAGATGGTGCAAAATCCAGCCCATGCCCAACAAACTGCCATAAGCATCGCCATCTGGGTTAACATGGCTGATACATAAAATATGGTTGTGGGTGTGGATGGCTTGGATGAGAGAGGGTTCAATCATGCTCATGTTGCTTTGTGTGGTAAGTGGTAAATAGTAAATGGCAAGCCGTGAACAGCGGCCTTTACCACTTACCATTGCTTATTGACTATCAACCGCTTGCTCCGAAGAAGGGGCTTCCGTGGTCTGAGCCGTCTGAGTGCGTTCTGCCGCAATTTTGAGCAACAATTCATCAACGCGCGCGGCTTTGACGGGAATGTCGTCATAAGAGAAATGCAGTTCTGGCACCATGCGCAGCGCGCAGCGTTCAGCCAATTGACTGCGCAAATAGGGGGACGCTTTTTGCAGGTTTTTCAGCACTTCGCGCGGCGTGACATCCTCCTGTTGATGATTGACAAAGACCCTGGCATTGCGTAGATCGCGGCTGATCTCAACACGGGTCACCTGAACTAGACTCAACTTGGGGTTGTCCAATTCATTGGCGACCATAATACTTAATTCTTCAAAGAGCAACTCGGTAACACGTTGCTGACGAATGGTGTTCATAGTACATTTCCCAACAAAGAATGGCATGAACGAATCGGCGGGCTAAAAACAGAACAGCCGAGGTGGCAGCGGAAATGCCTAGCACTTCTCGCTGTCACCTCAGTCTGTTCTTGCTTACTTTTAGCGCACCCGCTGCTTCTCGTAGAACTCGATAATGTCGCCTTCTTGCAATTCATTATCTTTATCGGCCAACTTGATCCCGCACTCAAAGCCAGTGCGTACTTCGCTGGCATCTTCAGTGAAACGGCGCAATGCTTCGATCTTGACGCCTGAGAAGATCTCCACTTTGTCACGGAACATCCGCGCCAGTGAATTGCGCTTCACAACGCCGTCATTGACCGTACAACCGGCAATGACGCCTTTGCGCAACTTGAAGAGTTGGAGCACCTGCGCATGCCCGATGGTTACATCGGCATACACGGGGTCAAGCATACCTTTGATGGCAGCTTCGATATCTTCGATCATTTTGTAGATGATGTCATAGTGCCGGATCTCGACGCCGGACTGGTCGGCGCGCGATTGGGCCGCCTTATCAACCCCGACGCCAAAGCCGATAATGATCGCACTGCTTGCTTCGGCCAGCATCACATCCGTTTCCGATATGTTGCCAATGCTCGCCTGGAGAATCTTAATCGAAACCTTCTCGTTATGAATCTCCTGCAGACTATGCATGACTGGCTCCATAGTGCCTTGCATGTCGGCCCGTACAATCAGGTTGAGTACTTTATTGTCGGTGCCTTCCATCCGTGCAAAGAGCTCTTCCAACGACATCGGCTGGCGTTCCGGCAACAGGGCATAAGCATTGGCCGCTGATTTCTCACGACGCTCTTCGGTGATCCGCCGTGCTTCGCGATCGTTGGCCACCCGTTCAAAGTGATCACCCGCGGCGGGCGCTTCCTGTAAACCCAGGACAACGGCCGGCGTGCTGGGATCGGCCTTCTTAAGTGGCTTACCCGCATAATCGAACATCGCCTTGATGCGGCCCCAAGTTGAGCCGACCACAACTGTATCGCCTTGCATGAGGGTGCCGTTCTGCACCAACAAGGTGGCTGTGACGCCCCGTTGTCGATCCACTTGCGATTCGATCACCGTGCCCACACATTTGCCCTTGGTGTTGGCTCTGTATTGTTCTAACTCAGCCACGACAAGAATATTTTCCAACAGATCGTTGATCCCAACGTTGGTCAAAGCGCTTAGTGGCACAACAATCGTGTCGCCACCCCAGTCTTCTGGTTGCAAACCTTCGTTTGCCAACTCTTCTTTGACCCGATCTGGATTCGCGTTCTGCTTATCAATCTTATTCAATGCCACAATGATCGTGACACCGGCGGCTTTCGCATGACTGATCGCCTCTTTGGTCTGAGGCATCACGCCATCATCCGCGGCCACCACGAGGACAACAATATCCGTGACCTGCGCCCCACGCGCCCGCATGGCGGTGAAGGCTTCGTGACCAGGCGTATCCAAGAACGTGATCTTGTGACCTTGATAACTGACCTGATAGGCGCCCGTATGTTGGGTAATGCCACCGGCTTCGCCTTTGGCAACATCGGTGTGGCGGATGCGATCTAGCAAACTCGTTTTACCATGATCGACATGGCCTAGCACCGCTACCACTGGCGGGCGTTCGGTTAGGTTCTGTTCTTGCTCATCTTTCAAAACCTGGCGGATGGCCGTCCGCTTGGCCTGATGTTCCGGCACCGGTTCGCTTGCCACTTCCTCGACGGTTTCATGTGCTCGGTCGGGCCACTTAACCGTTACATGTAACTCTTCACCCAAAATCACAGCCGTATCATGATCAATATTATGGGTGATCGGGGCCATGATGCCATATTGCATGAGAATTTTAATCAGGTCGATCGGGCTACGCTCCATGAGCGTGGCGAGATCGCGCACTGTAATAAAATCACCAACGATGACTTCGGTCGGTAGTTTCTGGGGTTTGGCTGCGGCTGGCGCCTTCGCATTGGCGATCACTGGACCGTTGCTGGGTGGTCTGCCTCCGCTCCTTGTTTGATTCTGTCCATTACCGCCCTGACCACTGTTTCTCTGGTTATTATTGGGTCGTGCCGATTGCTGTCCTCTAGACTGCTGTTGTCCGGCTGGTTGTGGCGTTTTACTTTTTATTGTCATAGATCCAATCCCCCTATCGTCTTAACCAAATCTAATACTACGGGTTTTACTCTATTGCATCATACAATTCCCTATCCATGGCCTTGCTTGCGCAATCTCCATGCTGCACGTAGTGCACTGTGATGGTACGCACCTTGTAGAGTTCGTCATCCTGCGCTAAGCTGGCGCCAGTGATTCAGCTATTATAGACTGCAACCTTGTTAGATATAGACAGGCGAAACCAATCAAAGACAAAGAAGGAATGTACGGAGAGACAAGCAGGAGAATTTCGAGGGTGGACTGGAACTTTGGTTGCTGCTTTGTAGAAGCTACAAAGAGCGACGCCAACAAAGTTACCGTATCATGGCTGTCCTCCGTCTGACTCTCGGCTCGTCTTTCTGCACAGGCCCTGCTGTTTGCCTGGCTGGCTGTCATTGCTATACATGCTTAGCGCTGTGCCTCGTTGTAAGCCCGGCTTTTGCTTCCTCTCATTTTGCTTGTTTGCAAGGAGGCTAGTCGACAACGAGCGCAAGTCTAGATTACAAGTCGCCATAGCTGCGCATACTGGAAACCAGTTTTAACGAAAACATCTGAATCACCAAGATCTTGTATGAATAAATATCTGTTAGGTCGATGCCTGGGCTAGTGGCCCAGATTGTTCATCTTCGATTTCTTCTTGCACGGGTAAGCTGGCCATAAACGCCTCAAGCACCCGGCGATTATCCGGGCTAACATTGGTGCGTAACGCTTGCGCCAGCCGATTACCCGTTAGCATGGCTTGCCAGCATGTCTGGTTGGGGTGTAAATAAGCACCCCGTCCCGCTTTTTTGCCGGTTGGGTCGACTTCTACACCCTGCTCCGTGCGTACAATCCGAATCAGATTCCGTTTGCCGGCTACTTTCCGGCAAGCAATGCATGTCCGTTGTGGCACATGCCTGGGTTTGCTCCCCTTTTGCTGTTGGGCCATGGCCCCTCCCTAATTTTCTTACGCTGACTTTTCCCACCGTAATCTTTTCCACTTGGGAAAAGCCAGCGTCATAGGGCTATCACAGGTTATTAGAAATAACCGCTGTAATCGTCGTCCTCATCGCCAACTGGTCGGCGTTTCTTCTTCTTGGGCTTCGCCACTGGTTTTGCAATGACTTGTGCAGGCTTTTTACCCTTGCCTTTACCCTTGCCCGTCTCAATCTCTTCTTCCCACACTTCCACGAGCTCTTCTTTGTCATCGGTAATCCCGACCAGAAGTTCAGCCGGAATTTCCATCTCTTCGGTCTTGCGCTCGTTCTGTTTGCGCTGGGCCATGCGGGCACGTAACATATCCGCCGTGATCACCTGCGGCAAGCCAGTTGTGGTGTTGATCTCTTCATTGGCCGGTGCTGGGCTTGGTGCTACGATCGGCGTTGGCGGTTTTTCTTCAACAACCGGCGGCTCGATCTCTTCCACACTAAAAGCGGGCTCGCCGACTTCGGCCAGCAGCGCTTCGGTTGGCCATTCTGGCACCACCAATTCTTCGGGCAGCACTTCTACTGGTAGTTCGATCTCGGGCTCGGCCTTTTCAACGCTGCGCGATTTTGCCTTGCTCTCCTTTGCTGACAACTTGGCATCCATCGCATCCAGTGACTCGGAGGTAACCGCTGGAATATCTTGCAAGCTTTGCATCGCCTGCCACAACCGATCACCGGCACTGCTGGCGGGCGTTTCGTCTTCGTTCCGCAAGATGCGCTCGGCCATGGTCAGCAGATCTTCGGCGGCATTGGTGGATTTGCGTGAACGCTCACCCATCAGCTTGTCCAAGCCTTCAGACTGGGCTTCACTTTCACTCTTAATGTCGATGCGCCAGCCGGTAAGTTTGGCGGCTAACCGAGCATTTTGGCCCTCTTTGCCAATTGCCAGACTTAACTGGCGATCTGGCACCACGACCACAGCCGTCTTGATCGAGCTATGCTCGTCCAGAATTACGTTGCTAACTTTGGCCGGGCTTAAGGCATTCGTGATGTAAGTGCCAATGTCGGTGCTCCACTCGATCACATCGATCTTTTCGCCCGCTAATTCGTTGACAATGTTTTGGATCCGCAAGCCGCGCATGCCAACACAACTACCCACCGGATCGATGCCGGGGACAGTGCCAACGACGGCTACCTTGCTGCGCGCCCCTGGTTCACGGGCAATCGCCTTGATCTCCACGACCCCATCGCGCACTTCGGGAATTTCCTGCTCCATTAAGCGGCGCAACAAATTCCGATGCGTGCGGCTGAGCTTGATCACCGGTCCGCGCGTACTCTTATGGACATCTACCACATAGACTCTAATAAAGTCGCCCCGCCGTAATTTTTCGGCGGCAATCAGGTCTTCACGCATCAACAGGATTTCATGCTTTTCACCGAGGAGGACCGTCACCGCACCCGATTGCGCATCAATGCTGCGAATCTGTGTGTTGACAATCTCACCCACCTGGTGGGCAAAGTTCTCGTAAACCGTATCGCGTTCCGCTTCACGAATGCGCTGCAAGATCACTTGCTTCGCCGTCTGCGCCGCAATGCGTCCAAAGTCATCGGGGGCACTCGGGACTCTGACGACATCGCCTAGCTTGGCGTCAGGATGAGATTTGCGGGCATCTTGCTCAGTAACTTCGGTGCGTAAATTGTACACCTCTTCTACCACTTCGCGTTCCGCATAGACGCGCATATCTCCCGATACCCGATCTACCTCCGCGCTCACATTGGACATAGTGCCATAGTTGCGCCGATAGGCAGAGACCAATGCCGCTTCAATGGCCTGAAAAATGACTTCGCGGTCAAGACCTTTGTCGGTGGCAACCTGGTTGATGCCAGCAATCAAAGCTTTTGACATAATTCCCTTTGCACTCCTCTGCAAAAAACAAAATGATCAACAATCACATAATTCTGATACGGTTACTTCGGTCTAAATAATGCGCTGGTGACAATATCCCGTACAATAAGAAAAGTGGGGAGACCCCACTTCGCTCGCACATACTTAACTCGACTAAAGCCACCAGAATAAATCTAAAGCATAACTTCTATCATGTGAATAATAGCACAACTTGTCGCCAATTGCAAGTTATACCTGAATCTGTGGATCACTAAGGCAGAGCATTGACGATTGACGATTTTGATTTACGAAGTAGTTTCGTTGATGTAGCTGCTTCTGCTTTCCGCACAAAATCGCGGAAAGCAGAAGCAGCTATGCCGTGCCTATAACCTCGTAAATCGTAAATCAAAAATCGTCAACGTTATTCCTACCGCAGCAGGTAATTTTCTTCAGTCAACATCGGTCGTAGGAAGCGGCCGGTGTGACTCTTCTCGTTGGCGGCGATATGTTCGGGTGTGCCCTCGGCGATGACATAACCACCCTTGTTGCCACCTTCGGGTCCCATATCAACCAACCAGTCGCAATTTTTGATTACATCTAAGTTGTGCTCGATGACAAGCACGGTGTTGCCCATGTTCACCAGTTCATGCAACACTTCGAGTAATTTACGCACATCCTCAAAATGTAGACCGGTGGTTGGCTCATCCAAGATGTAAAAGGTGTTACCTGTGGCGCGGCGACTCAATTCCTTGCTCAATTTGATGCGCTGCGCCTCCCCACCGGATAGCTGTGTGGCGGGTTGGCCCAACGAAATATAGCTGAGACCGACGGCGTTGAGGGTCTCTAATTTGTTGCGGATGCGGGGAATGTTCTGGAAAAATTCCAACCCTTCTTCCACCGTCATATCGAGCACATCCGAGATCGACTTGCCGCGAAACTTAATTTCGAGCGTCTCACGATTGTAGCGTTTGCCTTTGCACTCCTCACAGGGTACATAGACATCGGGCAAAAATTGCATTTCGATGCGGATAATGCCATCACCCTGACAAGTTTCGCAACGTCCACCCTTGACATTAAAACTAAACCGGCCAGGCCCAAACCCGCGCGCTTTTGCTTCGGGAATGCTGGCGAACAGCTCACGCATATAGGTAAAGAGCCCGACATAGGTGGCTGGGTTGCTGCGTGGCGTGCGCCCGATCGGGCTTTGATCAATTTCAATGACCTTGTCCAGATGTTCAATGCCTTCAATTAACTCGTGCTTGCCTGGCCGATCTTTGGCTTTATAGAGCATTTGCGCTAGCTTTTTGTAGAGCACATCCACCACCAGCGTAGACTTGCCGCTGCCGCTGACGCCAGTGATCGCCACAAACTTGCCCAGTGGAATCCGCACGCTAACATTCTTGAGATTGTTCTCGGTGGCGCCGCGAATATAGAGATAATTGCCATTGCCTTCGCGGCGTTTGGTTGGTACGGCAATCCGCCGTTCGCCCCGTAAATATTGCGCCGTCAAACTCTCTTTCGATTTGATAAAATCTTTGCGCGCAGCCGAAGCCACCACATGCCCACCATGTTCACCGGCGCCTGGCCCCATATCGACCACCCAATCGGCGGCGCGGATCGTATCTTCGTCATGCTCCACCACCAACACGGTGTTGCCGATGTCGCGCATGCCTTGCAGAGTTTCGATCAAGCGGGCATTGTCGCGCTGGTGCAGACCAATGCTTGGTTCATCCAAAATATAGAGTACACCCATCAACTGGCTGCCAATCTGCGTGGCCAGCCGGATACGTTGCGCTTCACCACCCGACAACGTAACGGCGGTGCGGTCAAGGGTCAAATAATCAAGCCCCACATTGACCATAAATTGCAACCGCGCCGCGATCTCCTTGAGCACCTGATTCGAAATGGTCTGCTCGCGCTGCGTTAGTGTTGACGCTTGAAATTGGAGCGTGGGAATTGCCTTTGCCCCTTTGCCATTTTCCTGCTTGCTCTTCGCTTCTTTCTTGCCATTCGGGGCAGAAGCATAACCATTGTGACGGTTGCCTTGGTCCTCCTCAACCAGCCAGCCCCCTTCACCCTGCAAGGCGCGCACCCAGGCCAACGTATCTTCGACGGCCATTTGGGTCACTTCATAAATATTGCGCTCGCCCACGGTGACGGCCAAGGCTTCGGGTTTCAGTCGCTTGCCCTGACAGACTGGGCAGGGGCGTTGACTCATAAATTCTTCCAACTTGCCCCGAATATAATCACTGTTGGTCTCTTGCAAGCGTCGCTGCAAACTGGCAATCACCCCGTTAAAGCCCGTTTCATAGGTGCGCATATCTCCACCACCGGTGCGATATTCCAGCTTGATCTTTTCGCCCTTGCGTGGCGGACCATACAAAATAATATCACGCTGTTTCAAACTTAATTCTTTGAGCGGTGTGTTATAAGGAATCGCATATTGCCGGCAGATCGACTTTAACAATTGTTGATAATAGCCGTCATTCTCACCGTCATGTTGGCGCTGCCAGGGCACGACCGCTCCTTCGTCCAGCGATAACTCGGTATTTAAGATCAATTCTGGGTCAAATTCTTGCAACGCACCCAGGCCATGACAACTGGGACAGGCGCCATGCGGACTGTTAAAGCTAAAGGTGCGCGGCTCGATCTCGGGCAAACTGGTGCCGCATTTGACACAGGCAAAATGTTCGCTATAGGTGCGATCCCTAGGATGTTCTGGATCGGTGAGATCGGCGATGCTCATCACCCCTTCACCAAGACGCAGTGCGGTCTCCACAGAATCACTCAGGCGAGTCAAATCCATGCCACTTGTATCGTCGCTCTCTCCATCTGGGCTAGCATGGCGTACGACAATCCGGTCGACGACGGCTTCGACCGTGTGCATTTTGTAACGGTCTAAATCTGGCACTTCCATGACTTCGTAAATTTCGCCATTGACGCGCACGCGCACAAACCCTTGCTTTTGCAGATCCTCAAAAACGGACTTGTGATGGCCCTTACGGTCTTTAATAATCGGGGCCAGGATCAACAAGCGCGTGCCATCGGGCAACTCCTGAATACTGTCCACTATCTGGGTGGCGGTCTGTTGCGTAATTGGTTCGCCGCAGATTGGACAATGCGGCTGCCCAATGCGCGCATACAGGAGCCGCAAATAATCATACACTTCGGTAACGGTGCCAACCGTCGATCGTGGGTTGCGCCCGGCGCCCTTTTGATCAATCGAGATGGCTGGACTGAGCCCTTCGATCTGATCAACATCGGGTTTCTCCATCAAACCGAGAAATTGGCGCGCATAGGCCGAGAGCGATTCGACATAGCGCCGTTGCCCTTCGGCATAAATCGTATCAAAAGCCAGGCTGCTTTTCCCGCTGCCGCTCAAGCCGGTGATCACCACCATTTTGTCGCGCGGGATCTCCAGGGTAACATTTTTCAAGTTGTGTTCGCGTGCACCGCGCACCACCAATTTATCCAGGGCCATAAGTTACGCAACCTCGTTGAGTCTCAGAGTTTCGGTCTCGAAAAAAGCACGAATCTACATCATAATGGCTACGTTGTCATTTGTCTGTAAATCTGCTCACTTTACAGATTTGCAAGAACAAGTGTTCTCGCAAGCAAAGATTGTACCTGATTCTGGTGCAAATCGCAACCACTGGATCGACCAATTGTTGGAAAGAAATCACCGCCACTTTGCTGCGAAATAGCGGTCTGTTCAACCCATAAAGTAGCATGTCCAACACACAAAGAAGGCTACACGGATTGCGATCCGGTAGCCTTCTTTGTGTACTAGTCTGGGCTGGTTGGGCAAAATGATTCACGCTTGGGCTTATCCGCCACCCTCCACCAGTCGCGTATAGACGACCAGGCGCTGGCTATAGGTGTGGGTGCTGTTGTTCCACCGGCCCGTACAGGTGATCAGATTCAGATCATGTTCCAGGTCAAAGCCAAAAATTTTGTTGAGCGGCGCCTTGGCATAGGGATAGGTCGCTACTTCAAGCACCTTAAAATTACGCTGTTTGCCAGCTTTGTCCACCACCGTAATTGTATCCGCTACTTTGAGTTCACGCAGCCGCCAAAAGATCGCCGGACCCACTTTATCATCTAGATGGCCAGAAATGACGGCATTCCCTGTTTCGCCTGGCTTTGGTCCCACATTATACCAGGCTACGTTTTTGGGGCTTTGCGGAACCCCGGCCTCACCGTCCTCGGCTTTGCCCACAGATTCGATCGTTGTATCGATCTTCAAGCTCGGAATAATCAAACGCACAGGCGTGGTGTCGGTGCTGGCAGTCTGATCGGCTTGCATGGTGCTGGACGGTTGCGCAAATGCCGGTGTGGCTTGTTCGAGCACTGCCACAAGTGGGGCGCTGGTCAGTAATACGACTAACAAAAGCCGCCAGATAAATTTGTGAAAAATTCGTAATAAGGCCGTTGGGTATTTCATCATATCCTCCCCTTTGGGAGCGTAGGTGTTGGAGCAGAAGTGTACAAGCTTGGAAAGTAACGTTGCGACGCAGAGATGCAAAGGAGAGTGGATAAAGGGCTGGCTAGCATGTCGCCAGCTTTGCCTACCTTGATGTCTCTGCGCCGCAGCGCTAAAGCTTTCGTCTGCATGTCACTACATTACAGGGCACGCATACCATTGAACTGATGCTGTGAACCACCACCACCTGTGCCCGGCATTTGGGTCGGCATACTGCCAGGCGCCATCAAAATTGGGCTAACCACGGCGAGCACTTCTTCCATCGTCTTAGGCGTGCCAAAGTTTGGCGCCGGTGAAACCCCGAGCAGGTCGCCGAGCGCGGCGGCATGTTGCGCTTCCACGTTATGAATACTAACGGCCGCCGTGATCAAGTCGGCATTTTGGAGCCGAGGCGCCTGGCCCAAATAGGCCGCTGCGCCCA
>JAPLGZ010000542.1 GCA_026389895.1 Chloroflexota bacterium
ATATGAAAAAAAACGGTATAGAGGATAACAAGGTCGGCCCCACCCTAACACTCCCAAGGGGAGGGGACTGTTCGCACCGCGCGCACAAAGTGGGCTCTCGAGCGCACCATCAGGGAAGGATGCAGTAATAGCTGCTGTCCACCCAACGGCTCCCTCCCCGTTTGGGAGGGCTGGGGTGGGGTTCCTGCCCTGTTACAACCAGCACCGCAGACTTTTGTTGTGCCTCTGCGCACTCTGTGTAACGCTTTTTCCTATCGTCTGCGTCACATGAGTTAGTAACATGTGTTACTAACCGATGTTAGCAATGGACATAAACGACCTACGCAGAGCCGCAGAGGCGCAAAGCACAACAAAAACTCGTACGAAAAAGCCCATTCAGCTTAGCCGAGCATCGTTGGCCACGTGTGCTTGCTTGGCGTAATATGAATTACTAATAAACTTTCGGTAACCAGTACGGCAATTTTGTTTCTGTAAAATTGACAAAACAGATAAACTTCGCACCATCAGGCCGTGAATAAGCGTTTTTCAATGAGCTACCCGGCTGGTTCATCTTCCATCCGTGAACCAGACCGGTGTAAACAAGGATGATCTACTTTTTCATCAAATTTCGACCCTGGAGGCAATCTAATGAGTATTCCTGATATTCCAACACCCCCCGAAATTAGCGGGCAATCCAAGAGCGGGCTCCATTATCATATCATGGGCACCGTGCAACAAACCGTGGCGGTGGATCTCAACCCCGGTCAAACAATTTTTTCCGACGCTGGCGCCATGTCGTGGATGACAGCCACCGCTACCATGAACACCACCACCGGCGGCGGTCTGGGTGGTATGTTCAAACGCGCCATTTCTGGCGCAAGTGCCTTTATTATCGATTTTACAACCAGCGGCGGACCAGGCCAGGTTGCCTTTTGTACAGATTTTCCCGGCAAAGTGCTAGCCTTTGATCTAGATGCGGGTCAGGCGGTTATCATGCACAAGCATGCCTTTATCTGTGCGGAAAAGAGTGTGACGCTTGATATCTTTTTTACGAAGAAATTGGGCGCCGGCTTGTTTGGTGGTGAAGGTTTTGTGCTGCAAAAGCTGACTGGCCCTGGTATGGTCTTTGCGGAATTGGATGGTGATGCGGTTGAGTATCATCTGCAACCTGGCCAAATCATGAAGGTGGAGCCGGGCCATGTTGCCATGTTTGAATCGTCGGTGACCTTTGATATCACGATGATCAAAGGGATGACCAATATTTTGTTTGGTGGCGAAGGTCTGTTCTTGGCCACCATGACCGGACCAGGTCGCATCTGGCTCCATTCCATGACGGTTAGCAAGATGGCGCACCGGGTTGGGGAATATCTGCCAAAATCTAGCGGCTAAGTTTAGCAATTCAAGCTTACAATAGAGATGGTTTTAGAGCAAAGCGGTGGTGGGGAATTTCTCCTTCCACCGCTCTGTTTTCCAGGGTGTAACCTAAAGTATTTGGTTTAATATTTTTTGCTTGAATTTTCATCACAGGTATGCTATTGTGACACCACGCTACCCAAAAATCGACTACCCTAAATAACTGAGACTTGACTTGTCAAGGAGGAACCTATGATCTTTCGCTCTCCCTACCCAGATGTGACGATTCCCGAGGTGCCGCTGACGACCTTTGTCTTGCATCGGGCCGCGGCATTAGCTGATAAACCAGCCATCATCGACGGCCCCAGTGGCCGCACCCTCACCTATGCGCAACTAGCCGGCGCGATTCGGTTGGTCGCGGCAGGCTTGGCCCAGCGTGGTTTTCAGAAAGGGGATGTCTTTGCCATTTACAGCCCTAATCTACCCGAATATGCCGTGGCTTTTCACGCCGTAGCCTCGCTAGGCGGGGTGAATACGACCGTTAATCCACTCTATACGGTGCATGAATTAATCAGCCAACTTAAGAATGCGGGCGCTAAATACCTGCTGACCATCCCACAATTTGTCGGCCCGGCGCTAGAAGCTGCCAAAACGCTCCAACTGCGCGAAGTCTTTGTCTTTGGTGAAGCTGCGGGGGCCACCCCGTTTGCCGCCTTGTTGCAAAATGATGGGGTGGCGCCGGTTGTCGCGATCGATCCAAAAAAGGATCTGGTCGTCCTGCCCTATTCTAGCGGCACCACCGGTCTTTCTAAAGGAGTAATGCTCACGCACCATAACCTGGTGGCCAACATCATGCAGGTGGAGGGCGTTACGTATGGCAAAATCAAGGTGGATGAACAAGATGTGCTGATGGGGCTTTTGCCCTTTTATCATATTTACGGGATGATCGTCGTCATGAATTGTGCCCTGTTCGTGGGTGCTACCATCGTCACCATGCCGCGCTTCGATCTGGAGCAATTTTTACAGATGTTCCAGAAATACAAAATCAGTGTGGCGCACCTTGTGCCACCCATTATTCTGGCGCTGGCCAAACATCCATTGGTTGACCAGTATAAGTTAACTTCGTTGCGCGTCATCTACTCGGGGGCTGCCCCCTTGGGAGAAGATGTCGCACGGGCCTGTGCGAATCGGATCGGCTGTATTGTTTCGCAGGGCTATGGGCTGACTGAAACCAGCCCCGTGACGCATTCTACACCGTATACGCCGGGCATGCCCAAGTTGGCTGGCGTGGGGCCTTGTTTGCCCAATACAGAAGGCAAAATCGTGGATGTCGCTACTGGTGTTGAGTTAGGTCCCAACGAACAGGGCGAGGTCTGTATTCGTGGCCCCCAGGTGATGCAGGGCTATTTGAATAACCCACAAGCCACGGCGAACACGATTGATCGTGAAGGGTGGTTGCATACGGGTGACATTGGCTATGCGGACGAAGAGGGCACGTTTTACATCGTTGATCGGTTGAAGGAATTGATTAAATATAAGGGGTTGCAGGTTGCACCCGCTGAATTGGAAGCGCTATTGCTCGCCCACCCGGCGATTGCCGATGCCGCTGTGATCGCTAGCCCAGATGAAGAGGCCGGCGAGGTGCCCAAGGCTTTTATCGTGCTGAAAGACCAGGCTAGCGCCGAAGAAATTATGGCCTACGTGGCCGAACGGGTGGCGCCCTATAAGAAAATTCGGCGCTTAGAAATTGTCAACCAGATTCCCAAATCGGCTTCCGGCAAGATTTTGCGCCGCGTCTTGGTGGAACAAGAACGCGCCAAACTGGCAAAAGGATAAAAACCTGCGCGTGCATTGCAATCCATCCCCTTGGCTTTGTCGTAGGAGCGGTCCATGCTGTCATTGATCTGTAAACGCACGAATGTTCTACATTAATCTCGTTTTTTGCTGAAACGGCCTGATTCGGCTATAATTGTAACTTTGCTAACTTTGTTTTTAAACCAATTGGAAGCTCTGATTCCAGCCATAGTAGAGTACAGGAAACCGATGAGCGAGTATCAGCCAGTGACAACCTCCGAGGCATTCAAGGCCCCGGAGGCAGCACATCTCCCTAGTGTAGAGATGCACAGCGCCCCTCTAACCGGCTCCGTCCCACGCCGCGTCTTTAATTTGGCGTGGCCAGTGATCAGTGAGAATTTTCTGGAAACCCTGCTCGGTATCGTCGATACCTGGCTGGTGGCCAGCCTTGGCGTGGCCGCGATTGCGGGTGTCGGCGCCGCCATTCAGTTTATGTTTTTCGTGATTGCTGCCATGAGCGCCGTTTCTGTCGGCAATTCGGTATTGGTGGCACAGGCGGTGGGGGCGCGTAACTTTGTGCGCGCTGGCCAGGTTGCCAAACAATCGCTGGTCTGGAGTGTTATTTTATCGATCCCCTTGATTGTGATCGGCTTAGTGGCGGCGGATCAGTTGGTCAGCATCTTTGGGTTAGAACCAGCGGTCGCCCATATTGGCGCTCAATATTTACGTGTCACCATGGGCACTGTAGCCGTCTTAACCTTGCTGTTTTTGGGGGGCGGCGTCTTGCGCGGCGCGGGCGATTCACGGACCCCCATGATGGTGACGGCGTTGGCAAACGTTTTGAACGTTTTCCTGGCCTATGGGTTGATCTACGGGAAATTTGGCTTGCCAGAGATGGGTGCCGTTGGTAGCGCCTGGGCCACCTTTATTGCGCGAACGATTGCCTTGCTTTTGCTGCTACGGGCGCTGTGGCGGGGCTCAAATGGCGTTTCGATTCGTGGCGAGGGGAGTTGGTGGCCGCAATGGGGGCTGGCTCGCCAAGTGCTCTCGATTGGGATCCCGGCGGCGATGGAACAAGTGTTGATCAATCTCGCCTTTTTATCGTTTACTATCGTCATCTCGCACCTCGGCACCCAAGTATTGGCGGCTCAACGGATTGCGATGAACGCAATGTCGCTCTCCTTCCTGCCCGGCTTTGGCTTTGCCATTGCTGCGACAGCCTTGGTTGGGCAAAGTATTGGCGCACATCGGCCCGAGGAAGGCAAGGCCGTGGCTAGAATTGCCACCATCTGGGCGATGGTCTGGATGGGTACATTAGGTGTACTCTTCTTTATCTTTGCGGGGCCGATTATGCGCTTATATACAGACGACCCAGCCGTCATCTCCGCAGGGGTGACAAGTCTGCGCTTGGTGGCAGCTATTCAGCCGTTCTGGGGCATTTCGTTTGTTCAAGCGGGTGCTTTGCGCGGCACAGGCGACACTCAATATCCACTGCGCATTAATACGCTGGGCATTTGGGTTGCAGTGGGGCTGGGCGCGCTCATTGTCTGGTATATTAATGGCAGTTTGGCCGCGGCTTGGTCTTCCTTTATCCTAACGACCCCGGTGACTGCCTTCCTGATGTGGCGGCGTTTTCAGAAGACAATTACAAACGCTCCCCCGGTGGCGGCAGTCGTTGCCACCGCTGCATGAGCATGGCATAACGCACGTTACACCAATCGCGACAGCTGCCTTGTCACAGAGCAAGGGATGCCCGCATCAAGACGAACGAGCGACTTACAATTTCGTCTTGATGCGGGCATCCCTTGCTCTCGGTATTACGTAGGTCCGGTTTGTAACCGGACAGGTGCCATTGATTCAGATTTTTGCCAGCGTATCGATCCGGTGTGGCGCGGCTTGTCACGCGGCAAGCCGTGACGTACAGCATATCGAAGTACTTACTTTACACTATACTAAATTGTTTCTATCTACGGATCCAGCAGAAAGTCTAGCATAAGCGAATTAAACTCCTCCGCTTTTTCCCACATTGGTACATGGCCAGCCCCTTTGAGCACCGCAAAACGATAGTTATGCAGATGTTGGTGTAGAATCTCATCCACTGCCACGGGCACAACGGTGTCATACTCACCCCAGATCAACAGGGTTGATGCTTGGATCTGGGCCAGTTTATCGAGAATATCGGTAGTGAAGAGTTTGCGCCCCAAATTGAGCACTGGAATTATACCAGTACGCAAGGTGTAGCTAAGCGCCATGCGTAAAACGGGGACTGGCACCCGCCGAATCGCCTGCACCATCCCCCAGGATTGTTTCGTATAGCCACGGCCAAAGGGTAAAATAGCCGGTGCAACCAGCACAAGACGTTCGACTCTTTGTGGGAAAGTAGCCGCAAATTCGGCTGCGATACGGCCACCCATCGAATGGCCAATAATGTTCGCTCGTTCAAGCTGTAGGCTGTCCATCCACTGGGCTAGGAATGAGGCGGCTTGATTCAAAACAAACCGTGAGCGACCCTCTTCACTGCCAAAGCCACTAAGATCAACTAAATATACCTGGAAATAAGCGGCCAATACATCAATATTTTGCGTCCACCAGCGCGTCGATCCGGCCAGACCATGGACGAGAATGATTGGTTTACCTGCCCCGGCGATTTCATAGCGAACCGTTGTTGACCCCACTTGAAGGCGTCGTTGCTCGGTTTTTACTTGATTACGCAGCCCCATTCGTTTGCCTCTAGGCCTTTTGTGACTATCCTGGACTATTGATCGATTCACCTAGAAATGGTCGTATGATCTCCATCAGCGCATCGGCCGAACTAAAAGTGACGGCGTGAGGCGCACCGGCCACGACGCACAGCTGACCATTCGGCAATAAAGCCGTCGCCTTTTCTACCCATCTCTGTGACACCACTGGGTCACACTCACCGCGCACAATTAAAGTGGGGGCTTGCACCCGCGTGAGTTTCTCCTGGATCGGATCGGCGATGGCATAACGACCAGTTTGCATGGCTCGATAGGGGCCACCTGCAAAGAAATCAATAACCAACGGAAAGCCCAACGAGATGTGCTCACGTGGCCCATCGATCAGCAGCCGAATCAGCTGATAGGACATACTGCGCGCATACGGATCGACCGTCGGCCCCGTCAAGATTAACTTTTCCACCCGCGCTGGATAGCGCACAGCCAAATCTACAATTACCTGGCAACCCAGCGAATTGCCCAGAAAATTCGCGCTAGGCAACTGGAGCGCATCCATCCAGGCCACTACGGCATCGGCTAACTCTTGCAATGAAAATATATGGGGCGGGTTGTCACTTTGACCAAAGCCGGGCAAATCTGGCACAAAGACTTGATAATGTTCGGCCAGGCGCTCGGCGATTGGTTTCATATAGCGGCTCGAAATGAGCAGACCATGAATGAGCACAAAGACTGGCCGCACAGTCACGGGCTGATTCGGCGCAGGAACCGGTGAGGCATAGGCATGAATGGTTAAACCGTCGACCTGCGTTTTGATACTTTGAAGTTTTTCCTCTAGATTGTCCGCCACAAATGAGCCTCAGAATGAGCTGAAAGGTCTCTCCTTTGGGCGAATTCTATGCGTCGGAGGGGCTGTAAGTCAATAAACCAGTACCCTTGTTGGTTTATTCAATAATTTAAGCCTGCTCATCTTGCATTTGCTTATTGGCTAGCTTATCCAGCCAAGCGCGCAACATAGGCTCATGTTCTTCGTGCAAATGGCTGAAAGTCAAGATCGTGGGGCCCAATGGGTTACCTTGCATCCAAGCAAAGCGATTTGGGTCTAGCAAGTCTTGTTCGGACAGAGATTGTGTCAACTCTTCCAGTTGATCAAATTGTCGGCGCGATTCGCTCAAGATATCCTGGAGTGAACGGTGGCGATTGGTTTCAAAGATCCACTCATTAATTTGCTCCGTTTCAGTCTCTTCATCCAGAAAGGCCGGCCAGGCGGGGGCCGCTGGCAATTGATGTTGTTTGGCGGCGGTTAATTTGTTGATGCCTTGCTGACGCCAAGCGTTCAAATGGGCAATGACATCTTTGAATGTCCAATGGCCGGTTGCCCCTGGTTGGGTCATGCGCGCTTCGCCAACTTCTTCAAGCAGGGTTTCCCAAAATCCTCGCTCAAATTTTATCCTATCTAGTAGTGAATTTTTGTTAATCGCTGCATCCATAAGGGTTTCTCGCTTTTTGTTGATAGTTCTTTTTGGCAATCTTTTTTGTCCACCATTGCAGTCTGAACTGTTTTATAACAGGGAATTTTACCAACTAGTGTAAGCGAAAACTTACGTGTTGACTATGGATCGCGGCACAAAGGCAAGACATGAAAAGAGATATAGCTGAGAAATATGCTAAAAAACGGGAGCGCAGTTAAGCTTAACCAAAATAACGTCTAAAATTAATTCCCCATTATCGCCAGGAATTAGCCGGTAAAAATGGGGAATTAATTTATCCAGAATTTATACGTAGACGATCTGAGCTTTCCGTAATCAATCGTCGACAGATTTTAGCGCAAAATTTTTGCACAAAAATAAAAGGTGCAGTCTACAAAATTTCTGTAGACTGCACCTTTTGTCCCGTTAATTATCGTCTAGCGCCTAC
>JAPLGZ010000309.1 GCA_026389895.1 Chloroflexota bacterium
CCCTAAATCTGGGATGCACCCTTGCACCAGACTTCTCTACCTCTGCCAAGCATTCCATTTTATTGGAGCGTGAGTAGGACAAGTCAAGCCAATTCACAACCTGCCTATAACCCGCTAGCCGTTGCGTTGCACGCAGGTCAATGACCACCTCACCCTGTTTAAACACCCTCTTCGCGCTGTGCAAAGCACCAACCGCGAGATGTGTCTTGCGACACTGCCAGACCCTTCGAGTGAGCGCTATACTATACCTAACAGATACGCAAACCAGATTACAAAGGAATTATTATATGAATTTCCAGTTTTATTTACATAAGAACCAAAACAAGCCAGCTAAACCCGCTGTTTACAAACACGCCATTGTCATTGGTGGCAGCATTGCCGGTTTGACCACCGCCCGTGTGCTGACCGATCACTTTGAGCAAGTCACCGTGATCGAGCGTGATGGTCCTTCTGATGCCACCGAATTTCGCAAAGGGGCGCCGCAAGCGCGTCATCCACATGCGCTGCTGGCGCGTGGCCAACAAATTTTGGAGCAACAGTTCCCTGGCTTGGTTGCCGAACTAATCGAAGGTGGCGCGGTCCCGATGGACATGGGGCGCGACTTTGCCTTCTTTATCGACGGCGCCTGGTGCCAACCCTACCAATCAAAGATCATGAGTACAGCCTGTAGCCGCCCCCGCTTAGAAAGCGCAATCTATCGACGGCTCGCCGCCCATCCCAAAGTGCGCTTTATGCACGAACAAGAAGTGCTGGGTCTATGTGTCGATGAACAGAAGGTGCGGGTCACGGGTATTCAATTACGCGAACGGGGCAATCCAATGGCTGCCATCAACGAACTGGCGGCGGACCTGGTTGTCGACGCCAGCGGGCGTGATTCCCATGCGCCCCAGTGGTTGGAGAGCCTGGGTTACACAGCGCCCCAGGAAACAATGATCAATGCTTTCCCTGGTTATGCAACGCGGATCTTCAAACGGCCGGCTGATTTCAAAGAGACATGGAAAGGGCTGTACATCCTGGCGATGGCGCCAAACCATTCGCGCGGGGCCGTGATCATGCCGCTAGAAGGCGATCGCTGGCACGTCTGCCTGGTAGGCATGGCTGGCGACTATCCGCCGACCGACGAAGAAGGCTTCTGGAA
Source organism: Chloroflexota bacterium (assembly GCA_026389895.1). Classification (GTDB taxonomy): domain Bacteria; phylum Chloroflexota; class Anaerolineae; order Caldilineales; family Caldilineaceae; genus JAPLGZ01. The sequence continues at coordinate 1,139 of JAPLGZ010000309.1, forward strand.
TTTTTTGCGCAGCCTGCCTTCGTCCCGTTTTTATGATGTGCTCAAAGAGGCCGAACCGCTGACCGCACCCTATGGTTACCGCCGCGCCGAAAATCGTCTGCGTTACTTTGAAAAATTGCCGCGCCATCTCGAAGGTTTTTTAGCAACCGGTGATGCAGTCTACGCCTTCAACCCGGTCTATGGTCAAGGCATGACCGTAGCTGCCATGGCCAGCCTGGCCCTCGACGAATGTCTGAAGGCACAACGCCACCAACATGGTGATCAGACGCTGGGCGGCTTGGCCAAACAGTTTCAAACAAAGCTGGCAGGCGTGATTGCCGGCCCTTGGCAAATGGCAACCGGGCAAGACGTGCTCTGGCCGGCCTGCGAAGGTGGCCAAAAGCCGGATCGCATCACGCAGATGATCAATGGTTATATGGAGCGTGTCATCCGCACGATGCCCTATAACATTGCGGTGGCCGACGCCTTCTTCCATGTCCAGAACATGCTCAAACCACCAACCTCCCTCTTTCATCCCAAGGTGCTGTGGAATGTGTTACGGCCTGGGTCACGCCAGCCGGCGCTAGAACAGCGGGTCGAGCGCGTGATGACGCCGGAGCCGGTGCTTGCGTCAGGTGATTAATTTGTTCCCTGATCCATAGAAGATGACCAGTGGTCGGTGCTTGCCATGCGAAGCCACGACCACTGGTCATTTTGATCCCGCGTAGGCCGGTTAGCAGAGCTTTCTCCGTTTATCCCTGCCCTCTTTCCCCCTGCCAGAGGCGCAGTCGGACCGGGCGGGGTGTTGATCGCAATAAGTTCACGTCCGCTGCGTGTCCTACGACAAGTTCACGTCCGCTGCGTGTCCTACGACACGACAAGCATCACTAGGATGCGTTATACTTACGTTATCTTTAACTAATCTTGATCCGTCAACCAGCATCCTTGACTGGCTGGCCTGCGGATGCCCACAAACTGGTAGGAACTGTCGATGAAAGTCATACAACGATTGATCATTTTCTTAAGCTTGGTGCTCTTAATGGCCGGCTGTGTTACGCTTACCCAACGTGCCAGGTTGGCAGCTGCTTCCCCGCCCGTTCGCCAATTGGCACATCCATTTACGATCCGCGAAGGTGAACAGTTGCTCCTAGAAGACGAAGGGCTGACGGTGGAGTTTACGCAGGTCGTCGAGGATTCACGCTGTCCAGCCAAACTGGACTGCGCAGTGCGCGGGAATGCCAAAATTAATATTTTACTTCGGCATGGCGAAGGCAAGAACCAACACATCGAACTAGACACCGACCCAGACCTTAACTACACGCGCGCAACGACAGAGGATGGAGAATACCAGGTTGAACTAATCGAGCTCGAGCTGTTAGCCGACCCATCGGACAAACCGACGCTCGATCAACGTTATATCGCCACGTTGACCGTGACCAGGGCCAACCCAGCCATTGGTGACGTGGAGGCGCAGCTGGCAATGCCGTTTACGCTAAAACCGGGGCAGTGGGCGGAACTGGCCAACACTGCGCCGACGCTTGACGTGCAGTTCCATAGCCTGGTGCAAGATGATCGCTGTCCGCGCCTGGCCACTTGCGGGGCAACGGCGGAAGCACGGGTGCAGTTGGCCTTGCGACGTAGCGGAGTAACCGTACCCAAGCTGTTAGAGCTGCGGTTGGGTGGCGTATCCAGTAAAAGCAAAGTTCGCTATGCGGACTACGAGTTTGAGCTGAAAAAGTTGCTGCCCGAACGAGAGAGCGACAAGCAGATTGCACCAAGAGATTATCGAGTGACCATAGTGGTGACAAACATCATGGCCCAGCCGACGGACACCCCCACCGCCACTGAGGTGCCGACGGTGACCCCAACGCCCACGATCCAGGCGACGCCGATCCGGACGACCGATAAAACGTTGAACGCGGCTTTAAACGCGCCATTTACCTTGAGTGTAGGCCAAACGGCACAGATTACCGACGAAGATTTCGCCTTAACCTTCCGCTCGGCGGACGATAACTCGGGCTGCTTTACCGAAGACGATTGTTCGTCGATGCAATTCTCTGGCACGCTGGCCACCCAAAAGGGCGACCAAAAACAGTTAATGACGATCATGGCAGGCTTTAACGATGATGCGCCCTTTACCACCGACTTTGCCGGCTACACCATTAGCCTGAGCAGTGTCAAGAAACTGCCAGATGGCAGCATTATTGCGACCTTTGTGGTAGCCGATACACTGGTGCTACAGGCGACCGCTCAGCCCGCGCCACCGCCACAGTTTGTCGATGCTTGTCCATTCATCAGTAAATTTGACGCCGCCGCCCTGTTACAAGAGACCGTGCAAGAGCAGGCTGTTGCTAATTTGCGTTTTGGACCGGCGTCGACCGAAAACGCCGCGAGCCAGGGTCTGTGTGGTTATGTCAGCACAGCCTACACAGCGGATCAAGAATTAGATCTTGCCTTACCGCATTTGACCGTGGCAGTTCAGGCGGATCATGCCGTAGTGGCGGCCAAACTCACAGGTGGCGACGCTAGCGAATTGTTGCAGATTGCCGATCTCATCCACGCCGCCAATCCAGAAAATGACGCCATCGATCCCAATATTCTCGAGGCAATGATAGCGGCGGGCGACGGTGAAGGAGTCTTAGAGCAGTTCGATGAGAACGCACAGGGCAGCCAAACCCTGCACACAGAATTGATCGAAAATCTGCAAAATAAGGCGCTATGGGTATGGCAGACCTACGAAAATGGTCACTTTGCAGCCTTAATCGCCTATGACGGTTCTGAATTCAGCCTGGTTGCCGCGCTATTAGGCCAGGAAGCGGATGAAGCCGCCATCCAGGCGAAGGCGACAATTCTGATTCAACAGGCGGTGCCGACGCCCACCCCCATGAGCGTTGCAACGCCAATCAATGGGCCAGGTTGTGACACGATCAGCCAGGCCGACGCTGCGGCCATCTTAGGCGAGCCGGTGCGCGACGAACCGATGCCCGTTGACGAAGTCTGCGGCTTTGACAGCATCGCCCACAAACCACCCAGCACCAATGATCTGGCGGGTGAATCGCTCTATTTCGCAGGCGCAGGGATCTTCCAGCGCAGCAAGACAGAAGCATATCTGCTGAGTTTAGCCGCCGGACTTCGCAAGGAAAACCCGAATGGGGCGAGTCTGTCCTATCAAAAATTCCAGGATCTCCTCAAGGAGGGGCAGATCGAAGATGCCTTTAATTTGCTACCGGAGTTGGTCGAAGGCTCACCGACCATCGAAGCAAAACTATTGGACAATCTGGGCAAAAGCGCCGTTTGGCTATGGGCGCCGACCGACGATGAATTGGTGGCCACGATCCTTGTTCTTGACCAAACGGATCAGCTGATCAGCATTTTTGCCCAGCTGAACCCTGAGCGAGATCAAGCGGATGTGTTAACGCAGATGACGATAGTCGCACACAAAGTCGTCGCCCGTGCTCAAAACGACCAAACGGAGCCGACTGTTACACCTATTGCCACGCCAACGCCAGTGGCCGAAGATTTTGAAGCGGGTTGCCCAGCCCTGAGCCAGGCTGACGCCATTGCCATCGTGGGTAAGCCGGTGCTCAGTGGCTGGGATGGGTCAGCCACTTTATGTGGCTATGGTGGGTTGGCGCAGAAATTGGGCGATACATACGATATGCTGGCCTTAGACTCAACCTATGGTGTGGCGGCGGGCGTTCTGTCTGACCAGTCGACGAGTCAATTGTTGTTGAACATCGTGGAAACCTTGCATGAGGACAATGCGCAAGACGATCCGACAGTCTATCCCAGGCTCAAGACGTGGCTGATGGCGGGTATGAATGAAGATGTTATTGCACAACTGGATCTTTCAGTCGATAATTCGTCCACTTGGACCGGTGGCGGGATCAGCGATCTTGGCAAATTTGGTGTATGGCTCTCGAAGACCACCGAGGCCGGCGATCAGCTTATCTTGTTACTCGCGCCCCGTCTCGATGGAGGAACCGTGTTCGTGATTGCGCAAACCAAGAGCGCGCGCACAGAACAGCTTCTGCCCGAGGCAATGATCAAAGTAGCAGACAAATTGATGAGATAAACAGACCACCCGCCAGCTTTGGCAGAACCACATTGGTCACCGAGTGGCCAGCAAGTTTGGGAGAGGGTGGAGGAGGGTCCAAAAGGTAGGGGACAGGCATGCCTGTCCCCTACCTTTTTAGTCTATTAGGCTAACCTAAAACGGGACGAGCGTCGCCTGTCGTTGCTGAAAATGAGTCAGATATTTGAGGCCGGCCTGGCGGGCAATCGCCATAGCCTTATCAAGATGGGCGCCCACATGTTCCGGTTTGTGGGCGTCAGCGCCCAATGTGATCCGTTCACCGCCCATTTCGGCATACCAACGCAAAATTTCCAAGCCAGGCGTCATCCGATTAGCCTTGATCAGCAACCCCTTGGTGTTCAAATCCAAGGCAATCCCATTGTCAATACAGTTGCGTAACACCGGGCGGATCAACTCTTCGTAATGGCCTGGGTCATAGTCACCATAGACGGCATGCGCGGTCCGGATGAAGACATCAAAGTGGCTCAGAATATCAAATCCGCCAAGGCGCGTCATCTTTTCTAATTCCACAAAAAAATCGCCAAACGCTTCATCAGCTGGATAGCTCTTAAAATAGTTGATATCAAAGACGCTATGCTTGCCAACCCAATGTAACGAACCCAGGGCATAATCGAAGGGATAACGCGCCAACATGGCCTGTGCTTCAGCCTGATAGATATGCGGTTCACCAATTTCGATGCCGGCGCGGATCGTCAGGCGGCCGGCAAATTCCTGGCGGCAACGTTCCAATTCCGCAAACCACGGTTCCGGCTTGAACCAGTCAATGCACATCTCGCCTGGCATCAAATCATAATGTTCAGAAAAGCCAATCTCTGGCATCTGTTTGCTGATCGCGCTGCGACACATATCGGCCATCGGGACTTTGCAGTCGCAGGAAAAATTCGAATGCATGTGATAATCTTGCGGGATGATCAACGGATAGTTTCTCCCAGTTCATGATGATGATGGTAAAAAGCTTGACCTCCTCCGCCTAGCAGAGGAGGTCATTTGCTGTCAGAACACGAAGGAATAATGAATAGCGAATAATTAACAATTAATAATGAATGAAGACCTTTCTCCCAGTCCTTCTTGTAGGCGTGGATTAGGGCGGGGTTGCCAACCAACGGCGCAGAATCCGGGCACTAGCACGGACATCTTCTGTCGGGTCAGCGTGTTCGGGCTCATGTTCGATGCTGATCGGGCCGTCATAATCGAGCCGTTGCAACATTTCCACACACCGCTGGATCGGGACACAGCCCTGACCGTAACGACAAGTGACATGGGCGCCGGGCGCCAACACATCTTTTAGGTGGATGTAGACCAGATGGTTGCGCAACTCAATCAGGGCAAACATCGCATCAAACCCCTGGGTGCCAAACCAGCCTGTATCCACTGCCGCGCCAATAAAGCCATCCGCACCGTCACCGATCTTCTCTAAAAGTTCTTGAGGCGTCTTTTCTGGATGGTTTTCAATGCCCAGACGCACGCCATATGCTTTGTCGGCATAAGTTTCCAGCGGACGGAAATAGTCGTTCGTAGCGCGGTCGCCTTGGGCCCAGCCTTCGGTCATGTTGTAATTTACTTGGCGCGCCACAAAGTTGGCGCTCATAAAGGAGAGTGGATTCACGGTTTTGGGTTCTCACTTTGTACTTTGGCAAAGACCAGCGTGTTGCGTAATTCGTTCGTCAACGGAGCGCGATCATCAGCATACAATGTCGCTTCCAAGGTAAAATTAAGCCGGCGGGCCACCGCCGCGCTGCGTTGGTTTTTCACATCGCAACGAATTTCCACACGGTGCGCGCCCAAATTTTGAAAAGCAAAATTCGTAATCCCGGCCACGGCCTCAGTGATATAGCCTTGGCCCGCGTAGGCCGTGCGCGCCCAGTAGCCGATCTCAAACTTGGGCACCGCCCAATCGATGTTATGGAAGCCGCTGCTGCCCACCAACGTATGGGTTCCTTTTAAAAAGAGCAGTAACCAGAGCTCTTCGCGCAATAAAAAACGGGCCAAGGCCTTGCGGACGTGGATTTCACTCTCTTCCAAGGTGGGAGCAGTCTTCGCCCAAGCCATCCAAGGCCGCAATTCGGCCAATGATTCAAGCACAGCAGCATTAAGCTCTGCGCCGTCACCCGGCTGTGGACAGCGGATCGTTAACCGTTCGGTTTCAAAACTCGACGGAAAGTTGCGTAGAATCGGGTCCATCAGCAGCTCCAATCCGCTACAGATAAATTGTGTAGCGTTGGCCAGCAACCGTTTGCCAGCGCACCCCAGTGGGTTCCACAGTTTGCGTACTTACATCCTGTTCATCCGTTCGTACAGTTACGGTCTCACGATACCGCAACTGGCACTGATTCCCCAAAATGGATTGAACCTGTGCGCTCGTCAACCGACCATTTTCCCAAGCCATATCTACCACAAAGCCGCCACGCGCCCGTAAGCCTTTGATATGACCGCTGGGCCAGGCAGCAGGTAACGCTGGCAATAAGTGCAGTTCACCCGTGTGGCTTTGCAGCAACATCTCGGCAATCCCAGCCGTCGCGCCAAAATTGCCGTCGATCTGGAAAGGGGGATGGGCGTCAAACAAATTAGGATAAACGCCGCCGCCTTCCATGATCACGCCGGTCTGCTCGACCATATTGAGCATGACGCTCAGCATCTTGAGCGCGTGGTTGCCATCCCCAAAGCGCGCCCAAAAGTTGATCTTCCAGGCCATCGACCAACCTGTGCCACCATCACCGCGCAG
>JAPLGZ010000442.1 GCA_026389895.1 Chloroflexota bacterium
CAATGGCCGCGACGAAGGTCCAACACAAATTGCTAATACCATTGTGGCCGGTGATCATACCATTGCCACCGATGCCTGCACAGCCCACCTGATGGGCCATGATCCACAAAGTGACTGGTTAACACCGCCATTTCATCGTGATCGCAATTCGCTCTTGGTGGCGGCCGAAGGTGGGTTTGGCACTGTCAATTTGGACGAGATCGATTTCCAATCTGAAGTACAAGCGCCGGTCGGTCAATTTTATGCCGCACTGACAGATTCCCAAGAGACCAATATCAGTTGGCGGCGTACAACGGCGGAACAAGCGCTCTATTATCTGGACAAGCAGCGCAAGTTCGTGGACAAGTACGCTGGTGAATATATTTTGCTGCAAGAAGGCGAAGTACGCTGGCATGATCCAGTCAGCGATCTCAAAGAGAGCCGTCGCGTCTTGGCTGGTGACCGGCCCGAACAAGCCATGTGGCTCAAATATGTGGATCCGGATGAAGAAGAAGGCGAACAGTATATGGTCTATGAAAATGCGCTTAAACAAGTCAAAGCGATTGGCGCAAATGCATAAGTGTGAAGTCTTGCGACTGTCTTGACAGAAATTGACCTTTTTGCCAGGCTAAGCTGGAAAGTATGCAGTTAGGCAAGCAGCCATCTGGGCGCAAGAGACTCTCTTTTTCCAAGAGAAAGCGAAGCAAAAATGGGCAAAATTAAAGAGAAAGATCGGTCAATTTCGGAAAAGCTCGCCGAAACGCAGGCCAGCCACGCCAAGCAGTTAAAAAAAGTTGAGCAAACGCTCGCTAAATTTGAAAAACAACGGCACAAATTAGCCACGTTAGAAGAAGAATTGGCTCTGCAAGCCCGTCGTTGCTTTAATTGGATGTCTGAGGCTAGCATCACACTGAACAGTGGTGATGCAATGCTGGAGCGGGTGTATATCATTGTAAATCCGAAATCTAAAGGCCTGGTCGATGGCACAGTCCGGATCGAAACCATCGTCCAGGAATTACGGAGAGTGGGGATTCTGGCAGAGGTTGGTCTAAAAACTTCGGGTAAAGTGGCGCGGTTAATGGCACGAGCAGCGGTTAAGCGCGGGGATCGCTTGTTGCTGGTGGCGGGGGGCGATGGCACGATTGAGGACATCGCTTGTGAATTGATCGGTAGTGAGACCACATTAGGGATCTTACCCGTGGGCACCATGAATAATCTGGCGCGTGCGCTCGGTGTGCCGCTTGATCTGCGGGCGGCTTGCCTGCTGCTAGCCATGGGCGCCACCCGCCATCTGGATATTGGTCAGGTGATTACGACGCATCCTCATAAAACTTATTTTATGGAGATGGCAGGGGTTGGCTTAAGTGCTCTAGCCGCACCCATGGGCCAAGCCCTAGAAAAAGGTCGCTGGCGGATGTTGCTCGGGTCGCTCGATAATTTTCTGACCTTTAAGGCGGTCCATGTGGTTGTGACCTGTGATAACGGCGAAATCCTGCATGCAGAGACCAACCTGGCAACCCTCTGTAATTCACCGCTCTTCGGCAACCATATGCTCGCCGCCCCCGGCGCCAAAATGGATGATGGCTTGCTCGATCTTGCGCTTTATGACGGCATGAGTAAACCAGAATTAGAAGCCTATTTTTTGAATATATCCAACGGCAAACGGGTAGAGTCACCAGGCATTCGTTATTACCAAGTGCGCAAGGTGCGTATTACAGCCGATAAGGCGCTTGCTGCCAATGCGGATGGCACTGTGCTGCCTGAACAGCCGGCCTGGGAGTTTGAAATGATCCCGCATGCCATCCGGGTGATCGTGGGCAATGGCATTGCCTTGACCTTACCGGTCGAAGCCGCACCGCCACCGCCCCCGCTATCGGGCCCTCAACTGGCGCCGGAAGGTGGCATTCAATAATATGCCGAATCGGGCGATTGTCTTCTTACGTCGTCATGCTGCGCTTGGTGCCGGTCATGTGGGCTGGGGCTTTGCCGAGGTTGGCGATATATTCAATGTGGGGGCCATCGAGAACCCGCGCGGCACACTGCGTACCGCACCGGCAGACATGGGCTTCTGGAACTTACACACACACGATCCGATTGAACCGGTACGCGAACGCCGTTATGACGAATTCAAGCTCATCGAGGTTGAGCAAGCGAACCCGACCGCGGCGCGCGGTGTCGTGGCTTGGGTGCGTCAGAAGCCGTATGAGATTATCGGTTGCAACTGCATGAACGCAACCTATGATGTATTGCGGGCCTAT
>JAPLGZ010000016.1 GCA_026389895.1 Chloroflexota bacterium
CTGCATCGTGCATTGGGCCGGCCAAAGATCTATGGGCCTGAAACGAGCGAACAACAAAATGCAACGCCCACAAGCACACCAGCATTTACGCTCTTAGAACTGCCCGCGCGCATTGCGGCGGCTGGCATTCACACCCTGGAAATCTGTCATTTTCATATCCCCAGCCGCGATCCTGCCTATCTGCAACAGCTACGCGCCGCCATCGAAGCAGCCGGGGTGGAATTCTGGGAGCTACTGATCGACGCGGGCGATGTCACCGATGCAGACCATGCCGAGCGAGACATTGCCTGGATCGAAGGATGGATCGATGTGGCCAGTGCAGTGGGTGCGAGCCGAGCGCGTGTGATCGCCGGTAAAGCCGAGCCGAGCATCGCTGCGTTGACCACCAGCCAACGCGCCTTAGGTCGTTTAGCCCAATATGCACAGGGGCGCGGTGTCCGCTTGATGACAGAAAACTTCTACAATCTGACCTCTAATCCCGAGGCTGTGCTGACTTTGCTGGACGGCTTGAAGGGCGAGGTTGGGTTATTAGCTGACTTTGGCAACTGGAAAGGGCCGCAGAAATACGCTGACCTGGCCAAAATTTTCCCGCGCGCCGAGGCCTGCCATGCGAAGTGTCACTTTACCGCGCCGGGCCAGATGGAGCGCGAGGATTATGTCCGCTGTCTCGAATTAACCCGTGATGCCGGTTTTGCCGGGCCTTACACCTTGATCTACGACGGCCCTGGCGACGATGAATTTGAGGGTCTGCGGCTGGAAGCGGAAGTGGTAGCAGCTTATCTGTAAAATGATGGCGATTGCATTGGTTGCATAGCCACTGAGGCTGTCCATACCCCACAGCAAGGACTTTTTTCATGCGCAAAACAGTGCGCGTTCTGCTTATATTTGTGCTCGCCCTTGGGGTCTATTGGGGGACAGCCGTCTGGTTTAAAGGGACGGACACGCCTGATACAGCCTATTTTAACCATTTGGCGGATGCTTTTCTCAAGGGGCAACTCTATCTGGCCCAGCCGCCTTCGACCCACGATCTAACCCAGTATAATGATCATTGGTATGTACCTTTCCCCCCGTTGCCAGCCCTCTTAATGCTGCCTTGGGTGGCGTTGGCCGGGCTGCCGGCGGTACAGACTGTGCTCTTCTGCGCGATCTTCGGCGCACTCAATGGTACGCTCATCTACTTGTTACTCGATGCCCTTAGTCAGCGGGGCTGGAGCAAACTCAATACCACCGACAATCTATGGCTCACAGCGTTATTTGGCCTGGGCAGCGTCCACTGGTATATGGCGACGATTGGCTCAGTCTGGTTTGTCGCGCAGATTTGCACCCTGACATTTGTGGCGCTGGCCGTCTGGATTGCGATCTCAAAGCCAATCGGGCGCGGTTCACCGTGGCTGGCCGGCTTCGCCTTGGGTCTGGCGATGACGGGTCGCCCCAATGTCGCCCTAACTTGGGTTTTACTCCTGGGCATTGGCGCCATGCATCTGCGCACAAAGGAAGGTCAAGTGGCATGGCCCGCGTTGATCAGGTGGGCCATCGCTTCGGCGATCCCGCCGTTGATAGCCGTCGCCGCTTTACTGCTCTATAACAGAGCGCGTTTTGGCAACCCGCTCGATTTTGGCTATCTGACTGAAAATGTGGCGGATAAACTAAGAGACTTGCTGGGGACGTATGGCCAATTTAACCTGCATTATCTCCCCAAAAACTTCTGGGCCATGTGGTTGGCGGGCCCCCAATGGGATGCCAAGCACAATTTATGGGTGCCCGATGGTGAAGGGATGAGTCTCTTATTGACAACACCCGCATTAATCTATCTGGTGCGCGCTCGGCGACCCTCAGCCTTGACGATTAGCGCCTGGGTGACTTTTATCTTGCTGCTTATTCCACTGTTGCTCTATTACAATACGGGTTGGTATCAATTTGGCTATCGTTTCAGTCTAGATTTTATGACGCCAGTGATGGTATTGCTTGCTATCGCGGCTGGTGAACGGACTACTTGGTCGCTACGCACGTTAATTCTGGCGGGCATCGTGGTCAATTTATACGGCGTGCTCTGGTGGTATATGCGCTGATCTGTAGGAACGGGCGTTACACAGAGCGCGCGGAGGAGGCACAGAGTTCACCGAGAAAGAGCAGAGGCACGTGGGTTTTCTCTGTGCTCTCTGTGTAACCGCTTTACATGCTTTATGAATGTAAATTATTAAGCTTTACTCAAGGAGGAGAAGAACGATGAGTGGTAAATTTACGCTGGCGGACCAGGTGGAACGGGATCAATTGGACTGGGGATCGCTGGGCTGGATCAGCCGACCGGCCAGCACGAACGCCAAAGAATTGGTGGTGATTGAAGTCAACTTCTTGCCGGGCTTTGGGCACAATTTTCATAAACATCCCGATCAAGAAGAGGTGATCTATGTGGTTGAAGGTGAGATTGAGCAGTGGCTGGAGCAGAGCAAAAAGGTGCTGAAATCGGGCGATTCAATCTTTATTCCCGCCGACGTGGTCCACGCCTCGTTCAACGTCGCGGATAAACCGGCCAAAGTCTTGGCGATTCTTGCCCCTTGTGTGACAGATGCAGGTTATGTCTCAGTCGAGATGGCGGACCAGGAACCGTGGAAAAGTTTGCGGTGAAGCAAGGATTAGGGGATAAGGGATACGGGATTAGGGGATAAGCGACCGTCTAATCCCGTATCCTTTATCCCGTGTCAGTTTCCATCCCCCATAAAGGAGCAACCAACATGGAATTATTAAAAGAACTTTGTGAAACGTCGGGGATTCCTGGTTTTGAAAGTCGCCTGCGCGCGATTGTGCGGCGCGAATTAACGCCCGTGGTCGACGATCTGACAGTCGATGCGCTCGGCAATCTGATTGCGGTCAAGCGGAAAGCCGGTGCGCCCAAGTTGATGATCGCAGCGCACATGGACGAAATTGGTTTTATCGTCTCGCATATTGACGACAAAGGCTGGGTGCGTGTTGTCGGCCTGGGCGGGCACGATCCGCGCAATATGATGGCGCAACGGGTGACAATTTGTGCACCGAATGGTGACTTGCCTGGCATTTTGCATCCTGGCGTAAAACCACCCCACATTCAAACCGATGATGACCGCCGCAAACAATTACAGATCAGCGACTTCTTTATCGATCTAGGGTTGCCCGCGGCGCGCGTCAAGGAATTGGTGCGGATTGGAACGCCAGTGACGATCCAGCGGACATTTGATGAAATTGGTGACTGCGTTTCCTGCAAAGCATTGGATGATCGCGTGGCGCTCTACATCATGATCCGCGCCATGCAACGGGCCAGTCAATTTGGTTTTGAAACCTATGCCGTCGCCACCGTGCAAGAGGAGATTGGCTTGCGCGGCGCCGGCACCAGCGCGTTTGGTGTGCACCCCGATGTGGGCATTGCGCTGGATGTAACGGTGGCGGCCGACATTCCTGGCGTGCCCGAACACGAACGCGTGACTCAGGTGGGCAATGGTGTAGGCATCAAGATTCTAGATTCGTCGGCTATTTCGCACCCCGGCTTGGTGGCCTATTTGCAGACCCTGGCGCAGCAGCGGAACATTCAATGGCAGCCAGAGATCTTGCCGCGCGGTGGCACCGATGCGGGCGCCATGCAACGGATTCGTTCCGGCGTACCAGTGGTCACCCTGTCGATTCCAACCCGTTATTTACATACATCGGTCGAGTTGTTGCACAAGGCTGATGTCGAAGCAACGGTCAAATTGCTGACCGCCTTTATTGAAGAAGGCAACACAGTTGATTTAAGTCTAACCTGAGAAGGCAACAGGCGGACAGAAAGCTATTTTGTCCGCCGGCTACCTTTTTGTCATCCGGTCATTACCAGGGGTTGTCCATGGCCACAAACGAATTTCTTATCCTTGGGGGGAGTGGGAGCACCAAACTCACCCAAAAAATCTGTGATTATCTGGGGGTGCAGCCCGCCCGACGCGATGTGATGCATTTTTCTGAAGGCAATACCTTTGTGCGCGTGGGTGAAAATGTCCGCGGGCGCAATGTCTATCTCGTGCAATCGACCGTCTTCCCGACCAACGATCACTTTATGGAATTGCTCTTTTGGATCGATGCACTCAAACGCGCCAGCGCCGAATCGATCACGGTTGTCATGCCATATTTTAGCTATGCAAAGGGCGACAAAAAAGATGAGCCACGGGTCTCGATTCGGGCGCGCGTCTGTGCCGATGCCATTGAAGTGGCGGGCGCCAACCGTGTCGTGACAATGGATCTACATGCGCCGCAGATTCAAGGCTTTTTCCGCATACCAGTGGATGATCTTTATGCCTTGCCCATCCTTGGGGCGGCGATTAAACGCAAAGAGCTTGCCAATCTGGTGGTTGTTTCGCCAGATACGGGCTTTGTTAAACAAGCGCGCAAATATGCGAACTTCTTGAGTGCACCCTTGGCGATTGGTTACAAAGAGCGCAAACATCATGATGAGCGCGCCGAAGTCTTGGAAATCATTGGGGATGTGCACGGCAAAACGGCCTTGATTGTGGATGACTTCACCATCTCGGGTGGCACCTTGGTGGAAGCATCCAAACGCTTGTTAGAGCAGGGAGCAACCTCGGTTTACGCGGCAGTGACCCATGGGGCATTCACCCCTGGCTCCATGGAACGCATCAGCGCCAGCCCGATCCAACAACTGCTGGTCACTGATTCGATCGAAACCCAACCTGTCCAGTTCTGCGAAAAAATCGAAGTGGTCTCCGTCGCCCCACTC
>JAPLGZ010000640.1 GCA_026389895.1 Chloroflexota bacterium
ATCTTGCACCATTAGTTTATATTGCCAACTGCCCGCTTGATTGGGGGTAAAGCGCACTTTCCAGACAAAATCGCTGGTGGGATAGAGCCAGCGTTGGCCGTCCTTACTTTCATCCTGGAATGCCTGGTAATAGAAGGCCGGCTGAATAAAACGGGTCTGCCAATTATCAGGCGTGAAAATGGCATTGACCGTGACCCCGTCGCCTGGTGCAATGCCTGGTGGCGGCGCGGGATCATAGGGCCATTGCAAATTTGGGGCCGCGGTATCAACCTGAAAAGAGATTTCAAACTTTTCATATTGGGGAATTTGCCCATTGGGATAACTGGCGACGTTGGTGCCGGTCGTTTGTATACGTGCTGTTGCGGCTTGCTGCGCGTACATGCGGAGTGAGTTGTTGGGTAGGAGCAGCAAGCCAAGCCAGATGCTCGTCAGTAGGATGATTTTTGTGGAGTAATATCGTATAGTCATATGATGGTTACGCAAATAAGTTGATAATCGCGGCGTATAGTTCGCATCCTCATGTACGCTGCTTTTGCTGGAAGAGCGTATCTGAGGATGTGAACTACACGTAGCCGAGCTATAGGCGATGGTCGTTTGAAATGGGTGCATCCCAAGATTCGGGTGCCGGCCGTCTTCCGGAAAGTGGTCAAGCCCCCGTTGGTTAGCGAAGCATGGTTTGACCACTTCCCGGAAGACTTTCCCCCTCAAGCTGGGATGTCTGTTTCAAACAATGGATTTGACTTCTGTCCACAAGCAACGTTTAAATTATGCTTGCCAGACAGAAGTTTATCATACTGCCAGGCTGCGTGAGCGATCAAAGCCTGAACGTGTGACCGTTGTTTTGCGCAACAACCAAGCAGGCTAAGCCGTTGCGAGGCCTGCCACTGATTCCTCATTCTCAACGACTTATTATACAGGAGAAAACCATGAAATACCGTTATGCCGAAATGACGTGGCCAGAATGCAAAGCCGCCGCCGATCAAGGCCGTGTGGCCGTGCTGCCTGTGGGCACCTATGAAGATCACGGCCATCACCTGCCAATTGATGTCGATGTTGTGCTGAGCAGCGAAATCTGTGAACGGGCGGTGGCGCGCATTCCCGACGAAGCCGTCTTGGCGCCCGCAGTCACCCACGGTTACAGCCCACACCACATGGATTTCCCCGGTACAATCACGATCAAGTGGGATACGTTTGTCAATTATGTGCGCGATGTCTGTTGCAGCCTGGCGCATCATGGTTTTACGCGCATTCTCATTGTCAATGGCCACGGCAGTAATGCGCCCCTGGTTGAGATGGCGGCGCGTTTGACTATTTTGGAAACCGAAGGGCGCGTGCTCTGTGCCAATGTCAATCATTGGGGGCTGCGCAAAGCGCGCGAGGTGGGCAAACTGGTGCGTGAATCGGATTTTGGTGGTACATCCCATGCAGGCGAGTTTGAAACCTCACTCTATCTGGCTTTGAAACCCGAATTGGCGCAGATGGACAAAGCCGTCGATGAACGTTCACCCCTGCCCGCCAGCTTTCAGACGGATCTATTAGCTGGCAAACGGGCAGACGGTTCGATTGCAACCTTGATGCCCTATTGGAGCACGATGTCGGTGAGTGGCACGCGCGGTGACGCCACGAAAGCTACGCGCGAAAAAGGCGAAAAATTTCTGGAAGCGGGGATCGAAGGGTTGGTCGAA
>JAPLGZ010000086.1 GCA_026389895.1 Chloroflexota bacterium
CGGTTACACAAAGCGCACAGAGAAAGATCCCTAAGAAAACAAGAGATGGACTTATGTTTCTCTGTGTGCGTTCGACTGAGCTCACGCCGAAGTCTCTGTGCCTTCTCTGTGGACTCTGTGTAACTATTTTTCTTGGTCTATGCACACCCTGAGCGAATCACTCGCGCGCAATGCCAGTAATCCGGAAACCGGTGCCTTTGATTTTATGCCGAATATTGATGCCAACCAAGACCGCCGTCAGCCCTTCGACCACCGACGAATTTGATAAAGCGCCTGCGTCAACGCCAAAGAGGCCCGTTGCCTGCACCAATTCCATGACCGTCTGTTTAGCGGCTTTGTGATCACCCGTCACCAACACATCGCAATCGGCTTGCCAGCTTAAATCCTTTAAATGGTTGGCCGAAATATTTTGGAAGGCGGCGATGACATTCACTTTCTCACCCAATTGGGCCTGGGCTTCTAGGGCCGCCGAGCCACCTGGCGGATGCCAAGCAACCGAAACCTTGGGCGGTTTCAACGGTGCGCTGACATTAATAAAGGTTTTCCCCTCACAGTGGTCGGCAATTTGCGCGATCATATCCGCCTGGGCGTCATACGGCACGCTCAGCACCACCACTTCACCAGCCGCAGCGGCTTCGGCGTTCGTCGCGCCGTAGAGTGGTGTGCCACCGGCAGGCAACGCAACGTTCAATTCATTGGCGGTGGCGGTGGCCTTTTCGGCGCTGCGGCTCCCAATCACCACAGGGTAGCCGGCAACTGCCCAGCGCAACGCCAACCCAGATCCTTCAGCGCCGGTGCCACCAATAACGGCGATGGTAGGTTTTGGCATGTCAAAGCTCTCCTTAATTATTTTGGGTGGACATGATCAGGCCCACAAAACCAACAATGATACAGGCAAAGATCAAAATGACCACGAGGATCGGGATAATCACCACCATGATCGCCTTACCAGAGGTCAAATTATATTCCACCTTGGTGGCATAATAGGTCAGCACTAATCCATAAATTGAAAGAAGGGCACTGAGGCAGCCACCAAGCCCAGGCACAAAGTTCAGAATGGCGCTGATGATCATGATCGGGGCGCGGAAAGTGGCGTTCAGATAAGCATAATTGCCAAAATCGCCTTGCCCTTTCAGCAACTTTGCCAGCAGATGCCAAATGCCGACACTGATCACAAAGCCAATCGGCGCCGAGATAATCGTGGCCAGCCCTGCTCCCCCCACAATGCTGCTCATGATGCCGTTTGCCATCATCGTCCGCATCTGCTGTGTCACCTCAGGCGGCAGATTCATCATGCCAATCATCTGGTTCACGGCGCCAGAATTGAAGAAGATCAGCCCCTGGAGCAGGCCAAGCACCGCCGTAATGACGGCCGCGATCACAATCCAGATAATAGCTGTGTTAAACGTGGCGGTTGGTTTTACCCGCTCTTGTTCAAAGACAGCTTCGCCTGGCGTCAGTAGAACAGTTTTCCAAATTTGGAAGATTGCCGAAAAATCCATGTAACCCCTCCTTGTGATCAACTGAATTTAGACGAATACGCTGTTGTAGCAATCGAAGGGTTCCATTATACGCTGGCTTGGTACAGATGGTATATTCTTTCAGGTGACAAAAAATCCTCGTTCAAAACATGGCCCAATAGCGTTCCCAGGTCTGGGCCGCCACGATGCGACTGCGGGCCGTCATAGCAGCCTCGTCCATCGTCAGCAAGGCACGGTTGCGCATCAACACTTGACCATGCGCAATCGTGCTGTGCACATGGCCGCCACTGACCCCGAAGAGCAGATGCCAGGGTAAATTTTCTGGCGTCAGCGGGGTGGTTGGATAATAATCCAACAAAATTAGATCCGCATAAGCGCCAGGGGCAATCAGGCCAATCGGTTTATCGAAAAAGACCGCGCCCAGTTGGCGGTTGTTAAGCACCGCCATCTGGATCACCTTGTCGGCCCCGAGATAACGCGGATCACCGTGCGTCAATTTTTGTAAGAGATCGGCCACCTTCATCTCGGCAAACATATCGTTGCTAAACCCGTCATTACCCAGGCAAACTGGGATGCCGCCGCGCAACATGGGGACAATTTCAGCGGCGCCGACGGCATTGTTCATGTTGGAGCGCGGCTGGTGGGTGACAAACGTGCCGGTCTGTTTCAGCAGCGCCATCTCCCAACTATCAATATGAATGCAGTGCGCCATGATGCTTTGGTTGCCCGTGATGCCAAAGGCGTGTAATCTTTCGACCGCACGCTGACCGGCTCTTTGTAGACTATCGTATTCATCGACAGGATGTTCGGCCACATGAATATGAAAACGTCCGCTTTCCGCCGCACAGGCCGCCAGCGTTTCATCCGATAAGGTAAGGCTGGCGTGGAGACCAAAGGTGGCGGAGATACGATTGCGAAGGGCGGATTGGGGATTGCCAAGTTTCGCCTGATCGACGCGTTTCATGAAACGAACATTCTCGCGAATGCCGGCCTTGGCCGCGGCTGGGCCATCCCGATCCGTGGTTTCATAACAGAGCACCGCGCGCAGGCCGCTTTTTTCGACCGCTTCGGCAATTACGTCCAAACTGCCATCAATCGCGCGTTGGCTGGCATGGTGGTCGATCAGGGTCGTGGTGCCATTGCGAATAGCATCAACCAGGCAGACTTCGGCGGAGCTTTGTACGCCCACCAAATCGAGCGCCTTATCCAGCCGCCACCAGAGTTTATCAAGAATTTCTGGAAAATCTTTGGCTGGTGGACCGGGAAGATAGAGCCCGCGCGCAAAAGCCCCATAAAAGTGCGTGTGTGCGCAAATCTGGCCGGGCATAAGCAGCATGCCGTGGGCATCCCACTGTTCATCATCCGGATAACGTGCGAGCAAATCTGCGCTGTCACCGACGGTATCAATGGCATCACCGGCGATCCGTACGGCGCCGTTGGTCCAAATTCTGTTTTCAGGATCAAACGTGATCACCGTTGCATTATGAATCAGCATGGCATCCCCTCTTTTGTACAGCGGCTAAGTGCAGGTATTATATACGGCGCAGCTATTTTTCATAGCGTTCGATCGACGGTAAATGGACAGATTACCCTCTCATGTTACGCAGACGATATGAAAAAGCGGCATAGAGCATAACGGGCCAGCAACCCCTCCCCCGCCCTCCCCTGGTAAGGGAGGGAGCCGTTTGGTGGGTGGAGTGACCATTTTTTTATCCGCCAATCAGTCCCCTCCCCTGGTAAGGGAGGGGTTGCTGGCCCATTGCAATCATCACAATGAAAGTTTGCTATGCCTCTGTGTAACATGAGTTACACGATAAAATAATGGGAATCATGGTTGGAAATCGCCTATGACGGCTACCACATCGCCAAACAATTTGCTTCGTTATACACAAATCACTTACTCGCCAGACGCCACGCGAGCTTTGGGGCAGCGCTTAGGGCAATTACTCCAAGCGGGCCAGGTAATCGCGCTGCACGGCGATCTGGGCGCGGGCAAAACAGTATTCACCCAGGGCATCGCTGCCGGTCTGCACATCACCAGACGCGTCACTAGCCCAACCTTTACCCTCGTCAATGAGTATACGGCGTCCGGTGATCGGCAACTGATCCACATTGACAGCTACCGGCTCGGCGATAATCCAAGCGTGGCAGCCCAAGAGGCAGCCACCTTTGGCCTCGAAGAATTGTTGACAACCGAAAATGCGATCGTTGTCATCGAATGGGCAGAATTGGTAGCGACTCTTCTACCACCTGACCACCTTAAAATTGAAATTACCTCTGTTGCTCAAGATGAGTTGACGCGCCAGATCACCTGTACGGCTCTGGGCGAGCAGAGCAAGGCGTTGCTCCAGGCTCTGATCGAGGCAGGCTAGGAAGTCGATTTACCGCTCACGGCCTGACAGTGGTTGCGTGATTAAACGCCGGCCATACGCACACCCGCCAACCGATGGCGCATTGGCCACGCAAGCAGACCCATCACCACCAACAAGGTAGCCAAGGAGATGGCAGCGCCCACTTGCCGCACGGGGGTAGAATTCATTCTGGCATCAATGTGATGTTCACCAGCCGGGACATCAACCTCGATCAAGCCATAGGGATCCGAGACCCGATAGGGCGTCAGCACGCCGTCAATCCGGACTTGCCAGCCAGGAAAGTAAAATTCGTTGATACGTACGACAGCCGGTTGTTGCAGTTGGACGACCCCGCCCCCGCTCGATCCACGACTATAATTGCTCAAGACTTTGCCCGCACCTTTGAGGATCGACAGCCGTTCCAATAGGCCATGCTCGCCATAATCTTCGCGATAGGTATCTGCCGCGTAATCCTTGCTCATCGGCGATTCGGTAAAAGGTTGCTTCACCCATTGCGTTGGTGCAATCATGTCGGGGTGTTCACGCTCAAAGCGAAAGATGGCGCGCCCATCCTCGCGCCAGGGTTCAATTGGTTGCAATTGGGCATTGATATAACTGGTGCTGGCAAACATGATCAGCAGTCCAATCATCAGCAACCCGCCGCCCCCCTCCGCTTTGTTTAGGAGCGTGGGCAACAGATTCCAGACAGCCAGGCCAGCCAGTGCGCTCAGGGTAAAGGCGCTCAAAGAGAGTAAACGCCACGGGAATTGAATGACCGCCAACGGTGTTGCGACTTCCCATAACGGCTGCGCGCCGGGTGTCATCAGCCAGAGCAAGGCTACGGTGGCGCCGATCAAATAGAGCATCACGGCCCGTCGATAGGGCTTTTTGTTGAGTCCATAGATCGCCGCGCTGCCTAACAATAGCGCAATGACGCCCACCTGAAAACCCATGCCATCATTGGCGCCTTTAGGGTCGTCGGAATAACCATACCCCCAAAACGGACTAAAAAACTGGCCCAGATAGACAAAATTGTTGCGAAAGTCGTAGGTATTGGTTGTATACACTTGTTGCTTGAGGTATTGACCTTCGACTAAGAGTGGTAGGAGGAAACAGGCAAAGAGCAACAAGGCGCCAATGCCAGCCGCGCCGGCCAGCCCAACCCGGCCCAGCAGTTGCCGCGCCGGTTGCCCCCAACTCAAGGCCAATCGAAACAGGACAAATGTAACCAGGAGCGGTGCGAACGAAACCAGTGCAAAGGTGTGGGTCAACAGTGCGCCGGCCAAACAAAGCATCGCCAGCGCCAGTCGGTGTTGCCAACCGGCCAAGAGACCTTGCACAATTAACCGATCAAAGGTCAAAAAGACCCAGGGAAACCAAGCCAGCAGCAACGAATCGTTGAGCGCAGCCCGTACATAAATATCCACCAGATGGTAAGGAATAAAGACATACACCAAGCCCGCCACCACGCCCGCCAACCGCGCACTGTCGATCCTGAGCATCTTCTCACGGACAGGCTCAGCCAACACCGATGGCTCAGGCGTCAGCCAATGGACCACTAACTGGTACATGCCCCAGCCGGCCACGAGAAAACCGGTCGCCCAGGCCCATTTGGCGGCCAATGTATACCCCGCACCCAATAACACAAAAATTTCTGCCACATAAAACCCTAGCGGCGCTTGGATGATAAAGGTGGGATACCCATAGCCCTGAATATGATGCATGGCCCAACGCGGCCACCACGCGCCATCGCGGATCGAGGCGTCAAACATAATCAGATAAAAAACGCTGTGACGCCCATCATGGGCTTCATAAAACTAGCCGGGGGCCAAGAGTGGGGTCAGCGCAAAGAGGCTCAAGGCGAACAACAAGAGCAGATAGGGATCGAGTTTAGCCAACCATAAAGTCATTAATTTACGCATTGGAATGTTTATAGCCAACTCAGATCGCGACCGATGAGTAATTCATTCTTTTGCACATGGTGCGTGCTTTTCATAGCAACAAAACGGATTTCAAAACCATATCTATTTGCTAGCTCACGAATTTCCTCATGATCATCATATGTAATCAGGAAATCGCCGGCTAGATGTGAGGCTTGCTCAAATAAGGCAAGATGGTCTATCGTAGAATGCCGATAAAGCCGCCCTCCGGCTTTGACATAAGGAGGATCAATAAAATACAGGCTGTCTTTACGATTTTGATTTATTCTCAATACCTCAAAGGCATCGCCATGAATAAATTTGATCTTGTCACGCAGTTGATCAATTTCCACAATGCGATGCTTTAGTGTTATGGGATACCAACGAGATCGGATTCCTTTTCCGTTTTCTCCTTGCTTAACAAAGCTAGCTCCTTCTGCTAGAATTCCACCGCGATTGACTCGATTCTTGACAATAGTGGCAAAGGCTCGAGTACGTAACGATTGGCCAGCTTGCGCAATGGCGGCGTGTGCACTCTCTACAGTTAAGTCAAAAGTAACGATCTCATCAGCCAACCACTTCGCATCTCCGGTTGTGATTACTTGCCAAACCGCAGCTACATCCTCATCTAATTCAACCAGCGTCACTCGTCCAACTAATTGTTCGAATATGGCCGTAAGACTAACAATTCCGCCACCCGCAAAGGTTTCAATTAATTCTTTATCAGATCCACCACGTTCTCTAAGCCAAGTACGGATGTATGGCACCAACCATGTCTTGCCGCCTGGATATCGAAACGGACTACGCATTGGCACAGAGGCCACGTTAATGACCTTATTGGCATATTCAGAGTCCACGTTTTGTTCAATATCTTCAGAAGAATCGAATAAAGATTGTTGTCTGTTCATACTAGTGTAATATCCGTGAGAGAGGGTGCATCAGGAGAGCCATCCCCATTTTTCTCACTTAATTTGAGTTGTAGATGCTCGATAAAATCCTCGACATTTCCTGGTTCCGGCGTTGTAATGGTATTTAGAGCAGGCCAAAATTCTGTGTAGACAGTCTTAGCCAAGGTCAACTCCAAACGGGTACCATTTGGCTTAAGATCATATAAGAACCAGGCTATTTCTGCGCGATCAGCACTCACTTCTGGTAAAGGCGGTAACGTTTCATGGAAATTCCGTTGAAGAACTATCGCTTGCTTCTTTTTCCAGGCATTCAATATGCCACCCTTATAGAGTAGCTGTGGCGCCAACCTTTTTCTCGATGAAGAGAGAAAATCAGGCCGCGGATAATAGTCAGCTAATCGCCCCCAATCCATGTTACTACGTTCGGCTCGATCTTCCATATAATACTCAAATGGTTTACGGACATTGCCAGATATATAGACCGATTGTATTTCGATCGGGCCGAAGTCGATAATTTTGCCTTTTGAGTTATAGGCAACTAAGACCAAATCAATATTGCCGGCAGACTGTCCATATTTGTCTTTGAGTCTGATTTCGGAGAGTGAAGTCCAAGACACAGATGAATCGAAAAAGAAATTAGCTGCATTCTCTGCGATAAGCCAGTCCTGACGAAAACGAACCGGGCATGTAATTACAGTTTCACCTGGCCTGTTTTCATCAGCGTTGTAATAAATACTGCATACGCCAAGTGGATCATTTGCCTTATCTTTCGTACAGTTTGGTACTCGGTTGTTATATGGGCAGAGCTTGAATCGCCGGTAACGCTCTGCTTGGTCGGAAAGATCATCGACAACAAAACCAAATACTTCAGCAAGTGGTTGCATTGGTGTTTCCATCATCTTCCTCGATCTTTTAGCCGATAAACAAATTTTAATCCTGACCAGAACGAACGGTTAGAATACCCCGCAACGTGTGCGATGTCGGTTGACAGGGGTGGTTTTGAAGTAGATGAAGCGGTCATGATCCGCCCCGCTTGCCACACGGCTCCAACAAATCGAGCGTCAGCACCTGTAACATGGCCAAGGGCGCCACTTGACCAATCCCAGCCAACAACGGCGCAAGACAGCCATGATCACACCAGGCGACGGCGGGCAGTGGCCAGAGACGTACAGGCCATTCGCCGCTCACCAATTGCAAAGGCGGCCAATCGGCTAAATCGGGTGGGCGGGTCTTTGGTTGGACAAAACGCATACGCACGCCATTCAAAGCTTGGCTGGCCCAGACATGCAACCACCAATCTTCCGCGCAATAAAGCGTATGCAATTCTGGCAATTGTTGATAGGTCATCCAGGCCTGCGTCAATTGGGCAAAGCTAGACTCCAGATTGGTGATTTGACCTGGACTGGTGACCCAACGACTTAGTTTTACGAAATCGGGCGTCCGTTCGCAGAGCCGCCAATAATGATAGCCTAGCGCCACCGCCAGTTCGGCCTGGTGCACCTGATCTGGCGCCGGTTGTACATTCGCCAGCACCTGGAGTTGGATATGGCCCTCGCCACTGCGCAACAAGTTTTCAGCGGCCGCTGCGGCCCACCGATTGCCGGCATAGAAGATCGCTGGGCGCTGGGCCGGTGGGATACGGGCGAGCGCCTGCCCTAGCGCTTTGCATAACAGTAAAATCGAACGCTGCGCATCTGGCGTGGGATCATCATAACCGCCGACAATGACCAATGCTTCAGGGTGGGCTTCGTTCAACTCTGTGGCTAGCTGCCCACTGTTGATGTCAACGGTTAATTGGGTGCAACCGATCCATTGGGTTGGGCCACTGCCCACGGCCTGGCGCGCGGCCGTCAAACTAAGACTGTGGCTCAGGCCAGCCACCCACACCCGCACATGCGCCCGTGGGCTGGCCGTGACAGCAATTTGCTCAAGCACTGGAAAGCGGACAGGATCTTCACTTTGCAACAAAGGCTCGTCGCGTCCTTCATCCCACAGCCGCCGATTCAAACGCGCCCCCAGGCGACGACAGGTATTGGCCACTTGCTCGGTCATTTCTTCACCGGGTGTGCGCTGAATGCTCAACCAACTTGCCAGACGATACTGACCATCGACATTTTCTAGCAGACAGGCGCGAGTCAGTTTTGCCTCCACACTGAGGGCAAAGAGACTACCGGTCCCTGGATGTTCGATTGTCTGTGCCGCATTTAGGCCGGACGTAACTTGTTGAGCCATAAAAGTTGAATAAAACTGGTAATGATTAGCTTCTTCTACTGGACCAAGCTGCGCCACAACGACTCGGCCCAGCGCCATATGCCGGTCTGGTTTAAGCTAAACAAAAAGAATTCCATACGGCCAATCAATAAACTGAGCCGAGCAGCCACCAAGCGGGCAAAGATCACGCCGGCCGCCACCCACAAGGCTCGCTTACCCAGCCAAATCCAGCCAGCCAGGAGGCTACGCATAACAGCGGGCTGATTGGTTAATTTTCGTTCTAGTCGCACGGATAAATGTAATAAGGTTGCCGTTGTCAGCAGTAAGGTCAGGATGCTAGTGAGCAATGGTCCAGGCGCAGCCGACCAAGCGATGCCTGGGCTCACCATACGGCCAATTTGGGGCAGTAACGTGCCCTGCCATACGCCTACCAGCCCGACCGCAATACTGACGCCCAGCAACAAAGCCACCGGGATCATCCCCAAGCCGTGGAGAAAACGACGTCCCAGCGATGCTTCATCCGTGCCAGGCTTGCCGGATTGAAGCATGCGATCCAGACCAGCGGCACAAAGGAAGAGCCCCAAGATCAAGGGGGCCCACAGTTGCAACTGGAGCGCGCCCGCCGTGGCGCCAACCCGAAAAAGTGGCGTCAACAGACGGGGTTGCAACACATCACGCAATACCAAAATTGCTAGATAGCCCAAGCTAGCACCGACTAGGATATGCTGGGCCAGGCGCGTCATTGCATTCTCGCCGGCCAGCGCGCTGAAAATGAGCAGGGAAAAAACAAACCCAACCCAGACGCCCCAATGGGCGGCAATTGTTGTTTCTGCACCAGATTGCATCATGCCTTTGTTCTCTTCTTCAGCGCGCCCAAACAATGCCAGCCCCAGTGCCAGCGCGGATCACGAACGAGCATAGATCAAAGCGGCCAAATTGCCTAACACGATCAAGACCAAAAACGCCAAATGCCCCCAGTTTTGAAAGACTAGTTGCAGACGATAGACCGTCTCTTCGCCACGTGACAAGGGATAGGTGAGTAATTGTTGATAGGCATAGGCGCCGTCAAAACCGCTGACCAGGCCGCGCAATTGGCCGCTGTCCAAATAAGGGCGCAAGGGTGCATCTGCGCCCGCGCTGGTAAAGGCCAGCACGGGAATTTGATTCAACGGTTGCACCAGTTCAAGCCAATGTTGCACATCCTCCGCCTGCGCCGCAATCACGACGGCGACAACCGGTGGCTGGGCCACGGCATTCACAAGCTCTGGGGATGGATTCGTCGTAGCTTCAAGCAAACTATTGCGTAAATTCTGGCCGAGCAGGGGCAAAGCAGTTGCACCACCGGCGAAGAATCCACCTTCGATGTAGTGGGCGCGGGCCGCTTGCGTCCGCAGACGAGGATCGGCCAGCAGATCGTCGATGGCGCGGGCAAAAAGCCGGTGTGCGGTTGGCAGACCATTCGGTAAGAGACTCACTACGATTGGCTGAGTTTGGCGCGCGAACAACTGCATCACCAGCGGCAAAGCAAGCAAATCCATTTCATCAGCTGTGGCGGGATCATAAGCCCATAAGATCAAGACGGAGGCATCCGCTGGTAAATTTTCCACCTGCGCATGTGCTTCAGCAACGCCTGGCCATTGTTGCACCTGCCCCACCGGCTGGCCAAAGAGTAAAAAGATCGGTAATGCCACCATCAGCCCCAGCAAAACAAAGATCCAAGGCACCCGCAAGGCCGGCAATTGACGCGGGCGATAGAGCGGCGGCGCATGCAGAAGCACTGGATCATGGGTCATCAAACCGCGCAAACTGCGCAGTTGATCGACGCCCAACGCAACCCCTGGTGCAAAATAACGAGTGGGGGCGACCGGATCGCTGCTTTCGCCAATTTCACTAGAAATTCGCAACGGTTCCAGCAGCCCCTGCACCCCTATAATCAGCCGGCCACTGTCAGCCAGGGACGGCATGTCATCAGCGGCAAGATCCTGTTCAAATTCACTGATTTCTGAGGGATCACTGGGGGCAAACAAGGCTTCATCCTGAAGCCAGAGTTGTTTGATGGTCAGTTCAGCAGGCGGTGTAGATTCCTCTGGAAGTGGGGTATCATGCGGAGTTTGTTCGTCTGCCGGTAGTGCGGTCTGAGCAGCAAGGTTAGATGAGGGTGTAACCTCATCAGGGCTTGGCAATGATTCTGTCAACGCCGGATCTGAGCGCGTGGCAATCGTGGGTTCATCCGTGCGCAGATCAGTGCCACAACGATTGCAAAAGTTCGAACCAGCCCGGTTGGCAACACCGCAGTGCGGGCAATGAATGGTCATCATGCAGCATTTCTACTCAGTAGAAAGCGCACCCCACTAATGAGGAGCGCCAGACCACTGCCCAAAAGCGCGCCGCGCATAATGGCCATGATTGGCCCACTCAAGGTCCAATTCGCCAATTGACTCCACGCGGGTGACAACGCACTATTCGCAGCGGGCATTTGGATTAACAAGATCGCTAAGGCGCCGGCTAACATCCACGCCCCGCCAACCCGCCCGATCCGCAACCAACGAAAAGCGGCCGCCGCCATAAAAAACGCGGTTAATGCAAATAACATCGCCTGACCCGGCGCGATCAAACTATCAAAAATCCATTCTAGCATCGAGCCTCTGACGCCATCTGGCTGCAGCAAACCGGCGACAAAGACCGCCACTAATGTCGCCACCAAGGCCAGACTATACGGCCAGCCAATCTGGCCGCTTTGAATCCGTTGCACATGCACCAGCAAAACATTGACGACACCCAGGAGCAACGCAAATGCCCCCAAAAGAATGGTCCATGTATAGAGCAACGTTGTGAGCGAGCGCAACGGTGGCATCAGACTCGTACGATCCAGGATGACCAACACCAAACAGCTTATAAGAATCAGCAACACCAAATAATTGATCAGCGAAAAACGTGGCAGAGGCATAAGAGTTGATAGAAATTTATGGAATGAGTGCGAACAAAACCAAGAGTAGCGTGAGGCCTATGGCCGCCCAACTGATCCATGGTTCAAGCCGCGTAGCATCGGGTGAATCCACAGTTTGATGCTCCGCCGATGATCGAGGGCCGGCCAATGCTTCTTCCGTGACTGCAAACGGCAATAAATCCCAGGGCAAAGCCGTGCGCGCCTGGGTATACGGGGTAAACAAAGCAGCCATATTGGCGGGCGCGGACTGGGCTAGCCGTTCCGTTTCTGCAAATTGCCCGGGCAGCAACGTTGTCAAGGTGGCCAGGTAGGTGGCTCGATCAGCGCCAGCAAAGACCAAGGTTGGCGCAAGCGATTGGTGTAGCGCGGTGGATGGCTGGTGCATCAACACCGCCAGCCATAACACGCTATGCCCGCCAGCCAACATAACCGGCGCAGAGACATCGACACGCTGGTCGACAAAAGTCCGCAACGCCGTGAGCATAGTGACATCCTCTAGGCTCAGTTGGCTGCTGCCTAGATCTAACAAAGGCCGCCAGCCAGCTTCTAAACTCGCTTCGATCTCGCTTTGCCATGCCACATCGATGGCAACAGGGGCTTGATTCCAAAATAGCATAAGTGTCGTTAATTGATAAGCACTATTTAGATACGAGTACTTAGTTAGATACGAGTACTTAGATACGAGCTATGCAAACTCAAGCTTACTGGGTCGGCTGGTTACTGTCGTCATGCGTATACGCCCGCTGGGCAAGCGCTTGTTCCAGCCAGGCCGCGCCATCCGCTTCACTAAGCACCGCCGCCCAATCTTGCCAGACCTGCCAGCCCAAGATTACGGCCAATGGCCCAACCATATAAAGTAGCTGACCAACGACAAAAGCAAACGGTCGATGACTAGCGACCAACAGCACGCAGGGCAAGATTAGTTCACGCTGTTCAAGCGCCGCGAGCGACCGCTCGATTGTAGCGGCTTGTGTTCGATCGGCAAATGGCTGGGCTACTTGTATAGGCATAATTTCCACCCGACTTTGCGCACCTGTCATCCTAGCAGGTTCCATTGGTTGCCATAGTTTACCACAGAGGCATCTAAAAAATGAGTTATAAGTATGCTAATTGCAAAAAGGCCAATTGGAAGAGCTTTTTTCCATTAGATTTTATGGCGTTGCCAGATGGCGCGCTGACGATCCATCGTTGCCACGCGGTAGGTTGGAAAAAGTGACAAGTCAACCTACCGTTATCAAACAAATAATCATTGACATCTAGTTAACGGCATTGTAGAATGTTCCACAAAATACCCATCAATCCTAGGGATATTATCTACTCGCTCTTCGAGCAGCCTAGCGTCCACTTTTACCTGATGAGCAGTGCCATCCATCAGGATTGCACCCGGGAGCAACCAACCGATGTCCGCTGACAACACACCATACCTGCCCCAATTACGCAACTGGCAGATCCATCAAAAGCAAACCGTTTTATTAGATAAACAGCTACCCAGCGCCACCATTGGCCGTGGCAAAGGTAACGGCACACGCAAAATCGCCTTGCGCTGGGTGCTCGCCATCGCTTTGCTGCTGATCCTTGGATTATTTGACCATGCCGTCGGCTATGCAATGGCAAATTTGACGGATGTGTCACCCTGTTCTAATTCAGTAGAAGGTGGCGTATACCAGGATCTAAATGGCAATGGGGTTCATGAAAGAAATGAACCATTTCTCGCTGGCACCATTCAAGTCGTCAGCAGTGCCAGTGCGGTCTCCAATTCCATTGAATCAGTCGATGGCTTGTTTCTGCTAGACAACCTTGCCTGTGATGAATATGCGGTCTATCACAATGGCGACTATGTGGGCGAGGTGGCGATTGGTGAAGTGATGGGGCCGGTGCTGATCGAATTACCAAAAACAACCCTACACGCGCACATTTTTATCCCGCTCGTCATGCGCTGACGCTGGGCTGCGACTGAACAATCCGGTCAAAATACAAACATCGCGCAGCCTGTACTGGGCACCCATTTCAAGCTTGGCAGCCCTTTGTCGCCATGTGCAGAACAGATGCCAACTAAAAACTTGTAAGCACAGAGAACGCAAAGTCCGCAGAGAAAAACTCTGTGCGCTTTGCGTTCTCTGTGCTTACATAAGCAACGCATGTTACGCGGGCAAAATAAGCGTCTAAAAGCCGAGTCGCGGCGATTGAAATCCGATGTTACTTGGTTTGGCTGGGCGCCGCGTTCGGTCAAGGTTACTAAGCACTTATTCGCCGGCAATAGCGAGTTCATGTTCATAGTTTTCTAAATCCGTTGTTGTTTTCGGGTTATGGTATACTACTGACCGTTTGTTTTTCCAATTACATTCAAATTACATTCATATGAGTGCGTGAATCCCAGGTTGCGTTGGCAAGCAAGCATTTTCCCCATCATTGAATGCATCCAGGCCAGTCGCGCACGTATCCGCCCATGAAGACAAGGTATGATCGTTACTATGCTGCGAGCTTTCTTACGCCAATTTTGTTTCGTTGTTATCGTCGCCATCTGCATAACGGGTTGTGAAGCGGCCCCGCAACCGACAGCAACCCCGACCAAGACGCCCGGTGCGGTAAGCGCTGCAATTTCTACGACACAAGTGATCATTGCGGCAACGGCGACGCCGCTACTCGATACGCCAACCCCGGCGCCGCCCCCAACCATCGCTGAAGCCACGCCTTTACCCGAAAATATTGCCCCTTTTACAGGACTCGCCGTCACCGATCCACAACATATCCATGAAAAGCCCATCTTAATTTGTGTGAACAATGATGCGGCGGGGCGGAGCGCGCACTGGGGTCTAAGTCGAGCTGATCTGGTCTATGAATATATTGTGGATGGCTTTGCGGTATCACGCCTCACCGCTTTGTTTCAGAGCCAGGAAACGGATCGGGTGGGTCCCGTGCGCTCGGCGCGTATGCCCAACATCTGGATGACACAGATGTATGATGGTGTGTTGGCCTGTTCGGGTGGCAGCGATGAAATTCGTTATCTGTTAAAAAATGAAGTCGGCTTTCCCTATCTAGACGCCGACATTGATGATCCTTCCAACAACCGCTATTACACCAACCTCGGTTCCGACTATCGCACGCGTTTACAGGGCCGCACCGATGGGGTGCGCCAGTGGATGGCCGATAATAATCTGCCCACCGCCTGGCAACGACCGGGCTTCGAGTTTAGCCCAGAACCAACCGGTCCGATCGCTGGTCAGGCAACCTTGATCGCAATTCCCTACCCTGGTGGCAATAATGTCGAGTGGCATTATGATGCCACACTGGGGGGCTACCTGCGCTTCCAGGGTGGTGTCCAGGAAAGCGATCCGGCAACAGGGCAGCCCATCTTGGCAAAGAACGTGATTGCGATTGTGGCGCAACATGAATTAACCAATATGGTTGAGGACTCTTTGGGCACCAAAGGCGTTGACATCAAACTGTACGGCTTTGGCGATCTGCGCGTCTTTCGAGATGGCCAAGTCTATGAGGGCACCTGGCGCGCCGATGATCAGCATCCGCCCCGTTGGTTGGGCCAAGGTGACGTTGTGATCAAGCTCAAACCTGGGCAAAGTTGGATCCAAGTGGTGCAAAAGACCGAAGATATTGGTTACCAATAAAAAGGAAGGGAGCCACAAAGATGAATCGTCTATTCAGTTTTCTCAACCAGCAAAATCTGCCACGCGCACATGCGCGCCGGATCAGCTTCTTGACCCTGGCGCTTTGTGCCGCCATGATATTTCTGCCCTTATCACCGCTGGTTGCCAACGCCGCGACGCCAACGCCAGCCCCAACCCCAACACCAACGGCCACGGAAGGCTTTGATTATACCGTGCAACCGGGCGATAATTGGGGCACCGTCGCCGTCCTCACGGGTTTGTCCGTCAGTCAACTGAAGGCGGCCAATCCAAAGGCCGTCCGGCGTAGTGGTTGGCTGCTCAGCGGCGAAAAATTGCATATTCCAGTTGGCACCAACATCCAAAGTTCAGTCTACGTTGTACAACGGGGCGAAGGTTGGGGGATTATCGCCGAAAGATTTGGCATTTCGGTTGGCCTGTTGCAAGCCGCCAACCCGCGCTCGATTCGGGCAGATTATGTGCTCTATCGCGGTGAACGGTTGCTGATTCCAGGCAAGAGCCCGGCCACCACAGCCAGCACGACAGTCACAGCGACAACAAGCACAACCGCCACCGTCACAGTGACAGTGCCAGCTACAGTGCCAGTCACAGCAACCGTGGCTAGCACACCTGAAGCTAAATTAACCGTTGCGGCCTTGACCACGGCCCAAGCGGATACCAAAGCGACAGTCGCCGCGCAAACAGCAGTCGCGGCTCAAGCGACCGCCGATGCCCAAGCAACGGCTGATACGCAAGCAACCGCGGCGGCACAAACAACCGCCGACGCCAATGCAGCCGCCAATGCCCAAGCAACAGCCGACGCACAGGCGACGGCGACGACCTCGGCAACCGTTGCCGCGGCAGCGACCAACGCGGCCAAAGTGACGGCCGATGCGCTGGCGGTGCAAGCAACAGCCTATGCCAACGCAACCACCGAGGCGGAAAATGCGGCTAAGGTCAAAGCCGATGCGACAGCCATTGCCGCCCAGGCGGCAACAGACGCTGCGGCAACCAGCACGGCGCAAGCGGTGGCGGAACAGACGGCAGCGGCGACCACCCCGGACGCGACAGCCGTTCCAGTCACTGCGACCACAACGCTTACAGCCAGCGAGGCGCCCACCACAACGTCAACAACGACCGATAGTGAGGCGACGAATGCCGGCGCCATTACGACCACACAGGGGCTTACGTCAACAACCCCAGTCACCACAACCGTGGCCTGTCCAGCGCAATTTACGGATTATCCAGATGCGATCCTCGGCGTGGTTAATTCACCCACAGACGGCGTCGAAGGGTTGCGTACTTTTCTGCAAGCGTGTGGTGCACTAGAGGAAAATGCCTTCACGGTCCAAGATATCAACGGCGATGGCACAGATGATCTGCTCATTGTCTACAAAAACCCACAATCAACCTCAACGACACCAGAAACCGATCTGATCATTTTAGACGGTGGCAAACAGGATGCAGACAAGACCACCTTTACCTTGGGTCATCGTGCCAAAGCAGCCGGTGAAGTGCATCTGCTAGCCACCGAAGATCTCAACGGGGACAAGCAACCCGATGTCGCCTGGACGGTGACCACCTGTGGCGCCAGCACATGTTTCGATACTACAGAAATTTATAGCTGGACCGGCAGCGAGTGGCAAAGCTGGACCAAAGACCCGATCACGATGGCCTATGCCCAAATTAGCCTGGATGACGTCAACCCAGAAGGCCAGGGCAAGGAGATTGTCATCAAAGGTGGCGTCTATGGCAGTGTGGGCGCCGGTCCGCAACGGGGTCGCACAGAAGTATGGAGCAGTGTAGGCGGTGCGCCGTACACCCTGCAAAGCAAGACCTACGACACCAGCAATTGTCTTTATCATGTGGTGCTCGATGCCAACGAGGCTTTCCTGAAAGGGAAGAGCGATCAATTTGCGGCGGCGGAAACACTTTATACCAAAGCCGCCACCGATCAGAATCTGACCAAATGTTGGGTGCGTGACGACGAAATTAATGAATTGCGGAGCTTTAGCCTCTTCCGTCTGGCGCTGATTGCCGCCCATCAGGATAAAGCTGGGGTAGCGACCGATCTGATCAGCAGTTTGACGGCCACCTATAAAGACACGATCTACGACAAGGTTGGTCAAGTATGGCAGGCCAGCTTTACAAAAAGTAACGATATCGCCAGCGCCTGTGTGGCCACCAACGAGTTCGCCAAAAATAACCCGGCCGCCACGGAAATCTTGGCAGATTATGGCTATGCTAATCCGTCATTTACAGCCAACGATGTTTGCCCCGTGCTGACGGTCGAAGGCGCAGCCGTCCAGACTGGGGTGACGAACACCGTCACCTCCACCATTACATCGACCATTACATCGACCGTTACATCAGCCATCACAACCACCGGTGCAACCGTGACGGAGACGCAGGGGGTCACAGCCAGCCAGTCACCAAGCACAACTGGCCCAGCGACTACCACGTCGCCCATCACGCAAACCACGGCGGTAACAAGTGCAACAGCCGCCACCACAACGGGACAAGCGGCCGCCAATAATTTGGCCACTTGCCCCGCCGATCTAGTCGGCTATCCCCCCGCGCTAACCACCGTTCTGCAAAAGGCAGCGGGCGATGCCACGGTTATTGAAAATTGGCTGCGGGGCTGTGGTGCACTGGACGAAACGCGCGGCGCCTTTAAAAAGGTTGATCTCAACGGCGACGATCGCGAGGATCTTGTTTTAGTGCCGACGATTGTCAGTGATAAAGGGTTTGGCCCGCATGGCGCCCAAGGGGCCGTGCTCATCTATCACGCCCAGGCCGATGGCACGTACAAGTTGGTCTCACAGCCCGAAATTTACGGGCAACCAGCATTGTTGAGCACAGAGGATCTGAACGCCGATGGTAAATCCGATTTGGCATGGACGGTCGAAGGCTGTTCGACCTTTTGCGCCATCGAGACCCAGATTGTCAGTTGGGATGGCAAACAGTATACATCAACGATTGAACCAGGGGCGGTGATTGCCGTTGGTACAGCAAAATTTGAACCGGTCGCCGAAGGGGATCCAGGCCAAGGACAACAATTAGTCTTGCAAGGTGGCATGAGTGGAACCCCAGAAGGCGGGCTAGCCGTGCCGCAC
>JAPLGZ010000754.1 GCA_026389895.1 Chloroflexota bacterium
TCTTTGCCGCTTGTTTTGAGTGGGTCAAGGCGTTTGACAAAGTCTTCTGGGCTTATACCCACCAGCGCGGGATAGCCTTTGTGGAGGAGAGTATCAACTTGGCGATCAAACTCTCTGCTAAACATCAGGCAACCTTTCTACACTAGCCAGTGCCGTCTGTCGATCAAGCTTACTATGCGTCGTTTGACTGTCTGTGTCAATCGCCAGGCGAACCAGAATAAGGGGTCGCGCGTTGTTGCCATGCGTCTTTCAAACAGCCAAGGATATTAGGGCGTTGGTTTTCCGGCTTCAAAGGACCAGGCGCTAAGGCGCACCCAAATGGCGCGCCCATACCGATCTGGCCACTGGCGGCTTTGATAATGGGCGCCATGTTTTTCCCAATCGACGGCTTGTTGTAGCGCCGTAATTTCCTTGCCCAGCGGGTCCGCTTTGTCATCAAAACCGATCAAGAGAATGCCACGTATATCGAAACCACCCCGTTCAAAATAACCCCAGTGTGCTTTCCATAGCGACCATAGCCATTTTTCCCAGTCAATCGTTTCCCAGCGCGCCGAATAATCCTGGTAGGGATCAATTCGATGCTGTGAGCCATACTTCCTGACTTTTACACTGGATAGGTTAAGGAATTTCAGACCAACGCGGCGTTGATCGGCCAGTGTTACTTGAAAGACGCCACGACCTGGTTGGCCTAAGACCGGGTCACCCAGCTGTTGGAGGGTAGGCCGGATCGCCAGCGTCCATTCCTGAACAAGCGGTGGATGGAGCTTCGCCGCTTTTTTTTGATACTCTCGAATCGCATATAGACCGAACCCATCCAACTGTTGATCGAGGGCTTCGAGTGCATCAAAAAGCGCTGTATAAATCTCGGTAAGTTCGATTGTCATCGGCGATCAACCCTCTGAATGATGGTGGTTATATTAGGAATGCCACCAATCGCACCCAAGTTTAGCAAAGCCAAAGGAATAGACGCGACAGATAGCTTACCTGGCCCGCATGCGATTGTTTTTGGGGTTGTGCTCTAGCTCGCACAGACCAAGCGTTTCCATGAGCGGCGGCACATAGACCCCAAAGCGCCCGCGCAGACCTTTCTTAAGGCCATACCAGCCACCAATCGGATTGTCCGGGGAGCGTCCCCACGCCTCGACTGTGCCGTCTTTGGCGGGCTTCTGTTCATCGGCCCCGCCCAGTTCAACCCACCCGCCGTCTGCCTTCAGCATGGCATGCAGGTCTTCGATGCAGCGCGCGTCATAGAGAAGCACGGTTTTGCCCACCGTACAAACAATGACCTGCACGCCGTCTTTCTCATCCATATGCATGGTATATTCTGCTGTTCCCGGTGGTGTGGTAAGCACCCAGGGATTGTCTTTGGTGCGATCCAGTGTTGCCATGAGGTCTCCTTATTTTGTAAAGTGTGATGATGGCCTTGTGCCGAATAAAATAGCATACTGAGGCCGTTCCCTATAACTTTTTGCCTGAATTCGCCTTTCAACGGGCTTGATAACGGGCGAAAAATGCCAACTGCTGAAAACGCAACCCTGCCAATATCTGCTCTACCCGCTGCTTGCCCAGCGACCCAATGTATTCGCCCAACGCTCTTTTATCGACCATTTCTACTTGCGAAACGACGATGACACTTTGCCGGGATAATTTTGCTTCCCCTACCTCAAGTAAGACATTGCCTGGTTCGGTGGCTCGTTTTAGATTCGACGTTAACGCGCAAACAACCACCGTATTGATGCGGCTGCCGTTAATTGCATCATCCTGAATGACGACATGAGGATGGGGATAGCCCGGTTCCGACCCGCCTGGTTCTTCCACCTGA
>JAPLGZ010000623.1 GCA_026389895.1 Chloroflexota bacterium
GCGCGGCCAGGTCGCCAGCCAGGTCGGAACTGACTAAGAGACCCGTAGGGCAAAGCCGTTCAGCAATGCTTTGGAAGAACTTTGATCGGACCTCGCGCTCCAGGATGAATTGCGAGACGAGAAAAGCCGTGGCGGCATCGAACGATCCATGCGACGGGAGCGAGTCGAGATAGCCCGCATGGAAGAGACAGCGGGCCGCAATACCCTGTTCCTCTACCCGGCGGCGGCAGACATCCAGCATTGCGGTCGACGGCTCTACGGCGGTAAAGCGCCATTCAGGAAATTTCTGGGCCAGATAGAGGATTTCGGCACCTGTTCCTGCCCCAACGCAAAGGATCTTCGCCTGCGGCGGAAGTTCTGAAAGCACCGTACTCGTGAGCAAATGCAAGGCGTCGTTGATTGGCGCCAATTTGCGCCATTGCTGGTCATACGATGCTGCCTGTTGATCAAATAGGGCTGTGATTGCCTCTTGCTGCATGGCTGTGATTTCCTTTTAAGGTAATATGGCTTAGTGTAGCCCAACGGCCGGGCGCTAAGCCGCACCGCAGCGATAGATGGGGAGCCCGTTTGAGCTAAATCCAGCCGCCAAAATAGCGATGATCTTGGGGGCGCTTTGCGGCGTCGGCTCCAGCGCCATGTTAACGGCGGGTCGCCCACGCAGGGTGAGACCTTCCCTCATAACGGAGGCAGCGCAGTAGCTTGCTCATGCAGCCAGCGGATGGAGTCGCCACTTGGCGGTGCCGGGAAGAGATAATAGACCTCCATGTGGCCCGAGCTATAGCAAGCTTCGACCCATTCCATGCCGCAGGTACAACAGCGGTAAAGCCGCATCCACTTCTCGTCAGATTGGGTGAGCAGTTTCGCGTTGGCGGTGATGACGTCCATATCCGCGCCGTATACGGCCTCGCGCACGCTTGCGAAGGAGTGTCGAAGCGCATCACGACATGCACAAGTCTCCACCACTGCCTCCCCTCCTGGCTCTTCAATGTGATACGACCAATCGTGTTGGAAGGTTTTGAATGACTGGATATACTCCTGTAATGAATATGATATTGTTCATATTATGGCGCTTGTTTCATCGTAGCAAAGACGCTGCTTGCGCTTGAAACTGCGCGATTGTATCATATACACCAAGACCGATGCCATTTAAAAGTTGCTCCAGCTCAAGCATATTGTGCGCCAAGAAGATGAGCACAGCGTTATTGCTGGGATCGGCTCGCCACCAACCGCCGAAAGCGCCAGGCCAGCCCACCGCCCCCACGCCGCCGCCACACGGCATCGGTCCCGCTTGCACAGGATCAAGCACCATCGCAACGCCTAGCCCGAATCCATGACCCGTGTTGAGCAGTGACCTGGCCTTTGCCAGTTGGCTCTCGCTCAGGCAGTTGGTCACCATTCGTTGGAAGGTCTGAGGTTGCAATAGCCGCACCCCATCCACGGTGCCCGCGCCGACGAACATTCGGGCGAAGGTGAGATAATCGTCCACGGTCGACCAAAGCCCTTGTCCACCAGAGACATAGGCCATCCCTTCCGGCCGCTCAGGTAGGAACGAGTTACCCGGACCAGCGAGGCGCTTAGATAGTTGACCAGCATCGTCAAATCCGTACGCCACGGCTCGTCGCTGTTGCTTCTCAAAAGGAACAGTAAAGCCGGTGTCATTCATGCCAAGTGGGTCGAAAATTCGGCGTTTGAGGACATCGCCCAGCGGTGCATCTTCTATGCGCGCAATGAGCAAACCGAGGAGATCGGTTGAGTGACCATAGTGAAATGCCGCTCCCGGCTGATCAATCAAAGGCAGTGCAGCGAGTCCGGCAATCCAATCATCCGGGTGCACTTCACTGTCGATATCGGCGCCCAATGCCGCTTTGTATGCCTTTGCAATGGGGCCAGAATGCCAGTCTGCATAAGTTAAGCCTGAACGCTGCGTCAGCAAATCTTCAAAGGTAATCAGTCGCTCTGCCGGGTCAGTCTGATCAAGCGGGCCTGAAGACGAGCGCAGGACACGCATCTGCGCAAACTCCGGTGCCCAACGCGTGATCGGGTCGTTTAACGCGAACCGGCCTTCATCAAATAGCATAAGTGCCGCCGTGGATGTAATTGGCTTTGTCATGGAGGCGATGCGGAACAATGTATTCATCTCAATTGGTAGCTTGAGTTCTATATCCCTCCAGCCTACCCCCGCACTCTGTATTACCTTGCCGTCTTGCCAAACCAGCGTCGCTGCACCAGCGAGACCGCCCGCATTGACAATTTCACCGATAATAGCCGTGATTGGTTCTTGTTCCACAAACTTTATCCTTTCTTTGTGTTGGTCACATTCTCTCGTCCAACACAAAGCTGTGCTGTTAGGCGAGTGCGTGGCAGAAATCATCGCCAAAGCATACCATCCACGCGGGCCGAACGTCCAGTGGGAGGCTAAATCTCAACCCCAGGCAGGCCATCCGCACCCAACAGCAGCGCCAGTTCGCCGGCATGGGGCAGGTCGTGGTCGAGGAGTCCCCAGATCGTCTGCACGATCGGTGCCTCCGCCTCGGGGACAGCCTCGGTGGGCGATCCACGCATCAGACAATTGATGATGAACCGCCAGGTCAATTCCAGCCCATTCAGAATTTCTGCGGCAGTGTGCGGTGGGTCGTCGGCGTCCTCCCACCGGATCAGCGACGTTAATTCCGCCGCCCCCTCGCCCAGCGCGCGGTGCAGATGCAGGGCTCGCCCAAAGACGATATGTTCGGCAATTTCTCCAGGCGTGCGCAGACCAGGGATGAGTCGCCGCTGCAGTTGTTCGTCGGTGAGCGGCGCAATGGCGCGCTTGAGGGCCGCTTGGTAGTCTTGCCAACTTTCGAAGGCACGCGCCTCCGCGATTGCTGCTCTTATCATTTAATTTAGTCCCTTTACTTTTGCGTTACTATGGCGGATGCATGGCTATCGCAGCTAAGTTGGGTCTGTAACGGCATCAGTTACTGTGTGGGGAACTCCCCACTGACGCAAAGGAGGAAGCTTCATTTTAGCCCGAATTTAGGTGCGATGACCCCATGCCACTATACATCCGGTTGGTATGGAAGGGCATGGATGGCCAGCGAAGGGTTAGGCTACAGACTACCACCGGCTGCGTGGGCGCATCTCATTGACCGGCAGGTGGTTGCCACAACTCGACCTTGTTTCCCTCAGGATCGATGACCCAGGCAAACTTGCCGTACTCAGAGTTATCGATCTTGTCGAGAACGTTGCAGCCTTCCGCTTTGAGCGCCGTGACCAGAGCGTGAAGGTCTTCAACGCGGTAGTTGACCATGAACGAGGCTTGGCTTGGCGCAAATTGGTCACCTTCCTCCGGACCAACGGACCAGACGGTCGTTCCGCCTGTGGGCTTGCCATCCGAGTCGGTCCAGGTGAATGCGGTGCCGCCCCACTCCTGGACATCGATGCCGAGATGACGCTTATACCAAGCCTGCAATGCAGGTGCATCTTTTGCCTTGAAAAAGATGCCGCCAATGCCAGTGACTCGCTTCATGTGAACCTCCTCTGTGTAATGTTGGGGGGTAACGGTTGCCCCGCGCCCTAACGCCAAGTTGACCGCAGTTGCGACGTAGCGGCTGTCGCGCTCGAACTAGATGTTCGGCTCAATCATCGGCAATCTTTATCGACATCTCGACATCCCAAAGAAGTTTTCTCGGTTCGGTACGATAGTCTGTTAGGTACGCTTCGCACCGACATGTGTACGATTCCACTTCGCCGACAACAAGTGGATCGAACGTGATCCCGTGGTCCTTCGCCCATTTCATGAGTGCTTGATTACCACGAAGTCCGTTGCCTCGGTAGACCAAAGTAGCATACTTTCCTTGCGGAAGTGAACCCGGTTGAATGCATCCTTGGCCAACCAGACCAGAATTTGTCATCAACCCAACCTCAATATCCATCATACTTTTCATGTCACAATGGTAATAGCGTACAAAGTACGGGCCTTCATCCGCCAGGGCGTTCGCTTTGCTCCACTTCCGCAATTCCTTCAAGGCCTTCGTGACCAAGGCAAACATGCCATCGAAAGGCGTCTCAAAGCGGATGCCGAGATAGGGCCTTTCGGGTTTCTCAACGATCGAGGCGGGCCCAATGATGTTTTCTGCCTTCATACCTATCCTCCCCACACAGCGCAGCTGTCTTTACTGGCTTACCACTTGTAACATATCGCCCTGCCTAAAGGGAGGGGCTTTATCCCTGACGCTATCCAGGTACAGAAAGGATAGTCGGGATGTATGGCGTAGTTACGGACGCCCTGCGAGCTATGTTGCCCGCAGCGATGTGATCGGCAAGTCCAGCGA
Source organism: Chloroflexota bacterium (assembly GCA_026389895.1). Classification (GTDB taxonomy): domain Bacteria; phylum Chloroflexota; class Anaerolineae; order Caldilineales; family Caldilineaceae; genus JAPLGZ01. The sequence goes on from JAPLGZ010000623.1 coordinate 4,314, forward strand.
AACCGCAGATCACACACAGAAATTCAGATTGTGTTTTTCGATTCTTTTTATCGACATGACCACAACAAGGGCAAGTGCGCGACGTGTTGCGCGGATCAACCGCTACAACCTTAACGCCCATAAGTTTTGCTTTGTACTCGATGAAGATACGAAGTTGGGAAAAAGACCAACTAGCCAACGCTGCCCGCTGCGACTTTCTAACTGTTACCCGCTCACGAATCCCGCCAAGTTCTTCAATGGCGATCCCGCGTCCGGTGCCTTTAGCCGTGGCAACGATGGTCTTACTGAGATTGTGATTTGTCCAGGTGGCAAAACGCCGTTCTTTGCCAGAGAGTTTCTTCAGGTGGCGGCGCGTGCTATGCGTACCTTTAGATTGCAGCTTTTGCCTAAGTTGGCGATGACGATAGCGCACAGCCTTAACCGTCTTGCCCTGGTGGAGCACACCGTCACTGTCAACCGCGATATTCGCAACGCCGAAATCAACGCCCAGGAAACCATCGGGATCTGTTTCAGCCTGATCATCGGCGTTGCAAACTTGGTGCATGTAGAATTCGCCACTCCGATATATCAGATCGGCTTGTCCGTCCAACGCCTTGAGCATCTCCCGCTGGCGTTCACCGCAGACGAAAGGTATACGCTGGCGACCGTCCAATGTCCAAATGTTCACGGTACTATCAGATACGCGCCAAGCCAAGATCCGTTCATCGTAAGAGATCGATCCGAGCGGTCTAAACGTTCGTTTCACTTTCTTATCGATCTTGTAGGCATCGGCAACCTTATAGACCGCATGGATAGCCGACTGTGCGCCCAATCCAAACTGAGTTTTTACGGCGTAGTAGGTCAGCTTTTGCAGATCAACGCGGCGAAACTGTTGGGCTTGCCAAGCCTGTTCACTGATAAAATCGCAGGCTTCGTTAAAGCGTTGCATGGTCTGCAACAAGAGTTCTGCTTGTTCTTTGGTTGGTTTCAATTTGACTTGTGCGATCAGTTTCATGACTGGTATTGCAACATAATCTTCAAGGATTTGAAAACATCAGAATGGACGGATAACGAAATTCCCAGCCCAGTAACGCTGGATGGCTATCCCTCCCCATCGCTAAAGCAAGGGGATTCCCGCCTTACCTGTTGAATCCCAGTTGCCCATCAGGCCCACAACGAAAATGCCGCAGAGTCCCGCCAGCCAGGTGTCTGCACTGTGGGTCTATTTTTCGCCTTCCTCAGCGATTTGAACCTTAGGCCGCTCCTCGTTCGTTTGGCGCGCAAGCACGCACCCGTTCCCACCCCATTAGGGCGTAAACCGTTGCCAATGGCCTTCGGAGACAACTTCGACGACGCCATCGATCACTTTGAAGGCGGTCTCGTCGTCAATCGCGTAGGCTGGCCCCGACAACCTGGCTGCCCATCTTTC
>JAPLGZ010000082.1 GCA_026389895.1 Chloroflexota bacterium
AGATTAGACAAATAAAACGCTCATCCAGCGGCTTTCATTTCTGTCAATCTGTGGTCTTATTTAATTTCCACCAAACCAAAGGAGAAACTAGATGGCTAACACAGGACTAACCCGGCGACATTTTCTTCAGTTGACAGGTAGTGCACTGGGTTTAACTGCCCTAGCAGCTTGTGCCCCGGTCGCCCCAGCCGCCGCACCCGCTGCATCCAGTGGGTCAACAGCTGGCACCAGCATTACTGTTGCCAAAGACAAACCACTTTGGGTGCTGCAAACCGCAGACTTCCACCCCGACTACAACGCCTTTGTCACCAAACATATCAACGATTTTGCAGCCGCCAAAGGTTATGCCGTAGAAGTAACCGACGTGGCAGGTTTCGTGGCGGGTGGCGCCGAGTTACAGAAGATTGCTGCCCAGGTGGCCGCCGACGATTCACCCGACGTGATTCAGCGCAATTTTAGTGTCCCCCAATACAATCAGCTTGGCCTGATTAGCCCAGTTACAGAGATTGTCAAAGAGATCGTGGCCAAACATGGCGACACCAGCGCTCGCCAGCAGAAAGATTTGATGATCGAAGGCGAATGGTATGCAGTGCCTTTCCATGTGCGCAGCGATGGCGGTTGGGCGCGCAAGGATATCTGGGACAAAGCGGGCATTGACGTCACCAAATTGAAGACTTATGACGAACTGCGTGAAGCTTGCATGCAGGTCTCTGACCCAGCGAAGGAAATGTGGGGCTGGGGCATTACCGTCAACCGCGGCGGCGACGGTAACTGGATGGCCTATCGTATCCTGCATTCGTTTGGGGCTACTTGGGTCGACGAAACCGGCCAGTACGTCACGTTGGATTCACCCGAAGCCGTGACAGCCCTCGAGTGGATTGCGGACACCTACACCAATGCCAAGTGGGAAAAGATGTTGCCACCAGGTGTGCTTAGTTGGACAGACCCGACCAATAACGAGGCTTTCTTGGGCGGCAAGCTGGCTTATACCCAGAATGGGGGCACCGTTTATGCCAAAGCCGTGGTGGACAAGGTGGCGTTTGTCGATGACATTCTTTGGGACTATCCCAAAGGTGGGCCAGGGCTTGCCCGTTTCTTTGGCATGAACACCATGAACTTTGCGATGATCAAAGGCGCGAAGAACCCCGAAGCCGCCCGCGAGTTGATCCTCAGCTTCTATGAAGATGACATCATGAAGGAAGTCTACAAAGTGGCGACCACCTATGCGTTGCCCGCTTATGCCAAAATGTGGGATTGGCCAGAGATCACCAGTGTGCCCAACAGTCTAGCACAGAAAGAGGGGGCGCTCGATCCGGCTGGCTGGAATGGCATCGCCTTCCCTGGCCCGGCTACAGCGGCAATTGCGGCGGTCGAAGCCCAGAATTATCCCACCGACATGATCGCGTCAGTAATTACCGGTCAAGCGACCGCCGCCCAAGCTGTCCAGCAGACCGCCGAAGCCTCGGTTAAAATCTTTAAAGAAATGGGTGCGCCGGGGACGAAGTAACGCGTATAGATTTACGATTTTAGATTTACGATTTACGAGGTTGACTCGACGGCGTAGTTGCTTCTGCTTTTGACGAACAATGCTCGAAAGCAGAAATATCAATGGCGACGAAACCACTTCGTAAATCGTCAATCGTCAATCGTAAATAAAAGGAGTAACGAACATGAGCCAAACCACGCTTACCGGTGTACGCGTTGCCTCCGAAGCACCGCCTCGTTCTCGGCAGATCCTCCTCCGCAACTTATTGGGCCATGATTGGGCAGCGGCCTATGTCTTTGTGTTGCCCACGCTGTTGTTAATGGGTGGGTTGATCGCCTATCCACTCTTGCGCGCCGTCTATATGAGCTTTACCAATACGGTTTCGCTAAAAATTGGCCCGCTGGTGGGTCTGCAAAATTACCAGAATGTTTGGAGCGACCCCAGCTTTCTCTCCGCCGTGAAGAATACGGTGGTTTATACCTTCTGGTCGATCTTTTTCAAATTTTGGCTGGGGTTGACGGTGTCAATTTTGCTGCACCGGCTCAAACGCTTCGGTGGCATCCTGACGGCCGCAATCCTGCTGCCCTGGATTGTGCCGTCGGTTGTGGCGGCGATTGCCTGGAAAGGCTTGCTCGACCCCGTCTACGGCGGCATCAATCAATTTCTGATCCAAACGGGGCTGGTGGAGAAGGGCTTTCCCTGGCTCGGTTCGGTCAAAACGGCCATGCCGTCGCTCATCATGGTCAATGTCTGGGCGGGGATTCCGTTCTTTGTAATTAACATTCTGGCCGGACTCAAGTCGATTGACAAAGAATATTACGAGGCAGCGATCATTGATGGGGCGAGCAGTTGGCGCTCTTTCTTGCATATCACGCTGCCCGGTCTACGGTATGTGATCATTGTCGCCACGCTGTTGTCTACCATTTGGACCTTCAACAGCTTCGACATGATCTTTCTGCTCACGGGCGGTGGGCCGGTCAATGCCACGCGCGTCTTCTCGATTCTTGCTTTCGACGCCTTTGGCGCCGCGCGTTATGGCGTCGCCGTGGCGATCGCCATCAGTATGGCGCCGATCCTCTTGATCTTCATCTTCGTGTTGGGCCGTTACATGTCGGCAGGTAGTCGCCAGGAAGAACGCCCTACCACCGAAACACCAAGTGCAGTCGGACGGGTGTTGGCGGGGATTGCCTGGCCGGTGAAGCTGCTGATCAACGGGTTGATAGCGCTCTTTTTCTTGGTGAACAATGCCATAGAAAATCTATTAGCCGCCATTAGCAACGCCTTCCACGCGGCCTTTGTTGGTGACTCGCTCACCCGCCAACGATCCGCGCGCGTCGCAAGCCGGCGCATCACCAGCGTCGTTGCCTTCGTGATCCTGTTCATCTTCGTCGTCTTTGAGTTGATGCCGTTTTACTGGACACTGATCACCGCCTTCAAGACCAATCGCCAGATGATGGAGCCGCACTTTTGGCCATCGCCGTGGACATTGGAACAGTTCCAGCTTCTCTTAGGGCCGACGCGTAAGTTCACCCTTTGGTATCAGAACACGATTGTGGTGGCTTTCGTCAGCACATTGGTCTCCGTGGTGATCGCGGCGATGGGTGGTTATGGATTAACCCGTCTACGCTGGCGCGGCGCGAATTTCTTCGCTAGCAGCGTGCTGATCGCCTATCTGATGCCGCCGATCATGATGTTTATTCCGATGTATCAGATCTTCACCACCTTGCATCTGACCAACAGCCTTACTGGGTTGATGGTCGCCTATCCCACCTTCGGCCTACCCTTTGCCACCTGGTTGATGATGGGCTACTACGCCTCGATCCCGCGTGAAATGGAAGAGGCGGCGTTGATCGACGGCTGCAATCACTTTCAGGCATTCTGGAAGGTGGTATTGCCACTGGTCATGCCCGCCCTCGTGGCCGCTTCGATGTTCTCCGTTACGCTGGCCTGGAAGGAATTTATCTTTGCCTACATCTTCCTCTCCAAGGATCGGCTCTACACGCTGACCATCGGCATGGCACAGATGATCGTGGGCGATGTGCAGCCCTGGGGCGAGTTATCTGCGGCGGCACTGCTCATGTCGATTCCGGTGGCGCTGCTCTATATCATCGGGCAACGCTACATGGTCGCGGGCTTGACGGCTGGTGCGGTAAAGGGGTAATTACTGGGTCTACGCTTATTCTGAAACGTGCTGTGTAAATTATAGATTACACAGCACGTTTTATTTTATAGGATCCTCGGCCTAAATGACGCATATTTCATGAAAATTAGAGATATTATTAAATTAATTGAAGTGGATGGTATTTGGTGAATACAGAAGGCAGCCACCGCCAATACAAACATGCGGTAAAGAAAGGCAGAGTAACGATCGCAGGGAAATTAAGTGATGAAGTCAGGAAAGGTACTTTGAACAGTATTCTTAAACAAGCTGACTTGAAATAAGCAATCTGGTATAATAGAGCGGGAGGGTAAATACCGTGGACAAATACTTGATCGTCGTGGAAAAAAGTGAAACCGGCTACTCAGCCTATTCACCGGATGTTACTGGCTGTATTGCGACAGGTAAAACAATTGAAAAGACAATCGCCAGTATGAAAACTGCGCTTGCATTTCATTTAAGTGCTATGGCAGAAGATGGTGAAGCGTTACCTGCACCGCGAGGAATCGCTGCTTATCTTGAGGCAGTAAGTAATGCTGAGGGAGAAGAGTATTTCCTAACCCATATCGCAGTGGGTGCTATTTTACCAGAAATAGTCCACGCATGATGTGTAATAAAGCACTTAAAGATCATTTCGTGAGTAGTGTACGGGCGTGATAAAATCACGCCCGTATTATTTTTCCATCTGTAGAAAGACGGAGGAACTCAGTGACACTCAACGCCAACCCAGCCATTACCCAGGCCATGCAAAGTGTACTCGCGGCCATCCCCAAAGCCGCGGCGGATCCAACACGGCCAGTCTATCACTTTTGCCCGCCAGCCTTATGGATGAATGACCCGAACGGGACGATCTATCACAACGGCTATTATCATGTTTTCTATCAACACAATCCCTATGGCGATGATTGGGGTCATATGCACTGGGGTCATGCGCGCAGCCAAGATCTGGTGCATTGGGAACATTTGCCGATTGCCCTTGCGCCATCCCTCGAATTGGGCGAAGCACACATCTTCTCGGGCTGCGCCCGTGTCAATGGGCAAGGGGAACCCCTCCTCTTTTACACTTCGGTGAAGAGTGGCCCAGCCGCCGACCGCCCGCCCAATGAACAGTGGGCCGCGATTGGTGACGCCGATTGGATCACCTGGCAAAAACACCCTGCTAATCCGATCCTAGCACTGGCCACCCACGGTGGACCGCCCTTTGATCGCGAGTGGCGCGATCCATTTATTTTTGAGGAAGCCGGCCGCACATTTATGGTGGTGGGTGGCGATTACGCGGATACGGCGGGCGTGGCGCTCTATGAAGCCGAAGATGCCGCGTTGGCCCACTGGCACTATCGGGGGCTGGCCTATGAAAAACCACGCTCAGAAATCCTCTTTTTTGAATGCCCTAACTTTTTTAAAGTAGACGGCCAGTGGGTCTTGCTTATCTCACCCTATAAGCCAGTCGAATATCTTGTCGGCAGCTTTGATCTGACGTCATTAAAATTCAAGCCAGAGACCACGGGGGTGCTCGACGCGGGTTTTGGGGAGACACCGAACTACTACGCCACCAACATTCTCTATGACGAGCAAGATCGCTGTATCGTGCTCGGCTGGATGCGCGGCTTTGCCAAGGAACATGGCTGGAATGGCTGTTTGGCGCTGCCACGCATCCTCACGATTGGCCCAGATGGGCATCCACGCCAGACGCCAATTCCGGCGCTTGAGCAATTGCGCGGTCGCCATGCCACCTTTTCTGACTTGAATGTAGCTGACAGCAGTCACGTTCTAAAAGATGTCTGGGGTGACACGTTAGAAATTCTAGCCACCATCACGCTAGGCGATGCGCAAGCAGTTGGCCTGCAAGTGCGCTGCGCCGCCGATGGGCAACAGGCCATCTTGATCCGCTATGACGGCCAGATTTTACATGTCGCGGGCACCGAGATCCCTTATACCGTGACCGGGACACAACTAAAGCTGCACGTTTTCTTGGACAAATCGGTTATGGAAATTTTCGTCGACGATGGTCGCACCGCCATGACGCGTGTGATCTACCCACCCGATGAAGATTTGGGCGTAGCCGTGTTTGCCGAGGGCGGCAACGCGCATGTGGCGCAGTTGGATGTTTGGACAATCCAAGAGGCCATCCCTTCACTGGAAAAATTTACGATCAGTTATTAACAAAAAATCGTAACGCGCCAGCAACCATACCCCGCCCCCCCCTGATAAGGGAGCGAGCCGTTTGGTGGACAAAACCAGTCGCTTCGTCTACCATCAATCAGTCCCCTCCCTTACCAGGGGAGGGTTAGGGTGGGGTTGCTTTGCCGTTGCACACAATCCTCAGCGCGACGGGAAACCCATCATGCCCACCCTGCTCATTCAACATGCGGCCATGCTCGTTACAATGGACGCGCAACGGCGCGAGCTGCGCGATGGCGCGGTTTTCGTACAAGACAACGCCATCACCTGGGTCGGCGCCACCGCCGATCTGCCCGCCGATCTGGCTGAGCGCGCCGACCAGGTGATCAACGCCCACGGTAAAATTGTTTTGCCTGGGCTGGTCAACACGCACCACCACTTTTACCAAACGCTGACGCGCGTCATACCTGGCGCACAGGACGCGGTGCTCTTTGATTGGCTCAAGACGCTTTATCCGATCTGGGCCGAATTGACGCCCGCCGATGTCCGCGTCAGCACACAATTGGCGTTGACCGAGCTGCTGCTTAGCGGCTGCACCACCAGCAGTGACCATCATTATCTATGGCCAAATGGTTCACGGCTGGATGATCAATTCCAGGCGGCGGAAAGTGTGGGTGTCCGCTTTCATGGGGCGCGCGGCAGCATGAGTTTGGGTGAAAGCAAAGGCGGTCTGCCACCGGATCGCGTCACGGAAGCGGAGGATGTCATCTTGCGCGATTGCCGCCGCGTGGTCGAAACTTATCATGACGCTAGCCGCTTCGCGATGCGTCGGGTCGTGATCGCACCATGCAGCCCGTTTAGCGTCAGCTCGGATTTGATGCGTGAAAGCGCCGCTCTGGCGCGCAGTTTCGGCGCACAGGCCAATGTCCATTTACATACCCATTTGGCCGAAACCCACGACGAAGAAGACTTTTGTCTGGCGCGCTTTGGGCATCGGCCTGGTGCGTATGCCGAAATGCTCGATTGGACAGGCGACGATGTCTGGCATGCACACTGTGTTCACTTGGACCAGGCCGAGATCGGGGTCTTTGCGCGTACGCAGACCGGGGTTGCCCATTGTCCAACCAGCAACATGCGGCTGGCCAGTGGCATTGCCAAGGTGCGCGCCATGCGCGATGCAGGTGTCCCCGTTGGCTTGGGCGTGGATGGCAGCGCCAGCAACGACGGCAGTCACTTGTTGGCCGAGGCGCGCCAATCGTTACTTTTACAGCGCGTGCAGGGTGATCCGCGCGCCATGACCGCGCGCGAAGCATTAGAAATTGCCACGTTGGGCGGTGCGGCCGTGCTTGGTCGAGATGACATTGGCACCTTAGCGCCCGGCATGGCCGCCGACATCATTGCTTTTGATCTGAACGCGATTGGCTACTCGGGCGGTGCGGTGCATGATCCGGTAGCGGCGCTGGTCTTTTGTCAGCCGCAAACGGTAGATTTTGCCCTGGTCAATGGGCGCATGTTGGTGGAAGCAGGCCACGTCTGCAACTTTGATCTGCCGGTGCTTGTCGAAGAGCATAATCGCGCGGCGACACATTTACTGGGGCGCGCCGGGAAAATGTGACCCTGCGAACTCAGGCCCACGTTACAAAGCCTATTTTCCCAGCAATTATGATAAAATGGTCACATGACGACGCCAAGCTTCGAGGTTATCCTCACCCACGAACATACAGACTTTGACGCCCTAGCCTCACTGTTGGCGGCCGCTTTGCTCTATCCCGGCGCCACGCCCATCCTCCCTTATCAACTAAATCGTAACGTGCGCGATTTCCTCGCGCTGTACAAAAACCAATTTCCCTTTGTCAAGGCCAAAGATTTGCGGCGTGGGCGGATCACCCGCGCGATTTTAGTCGATACACGGACGGTGAACTTGCCGAGAGGCACCCATGATGATACACAATTTTTGGTCATCGACCATCACGCATCCGCCCCTATCGCACCTGGCGCCGCCCCCAGCAAACCGCGCGGGGAGGAGTGGAGTGAACCAGTAGGCGCCAACACAACGTTGCTGGTCGAAAAATTAATTGAACAAAATCGCCCACTTCCACCCGTGCAAGCGACTTTGCTGGCCTTGGGCATCCATGAAGATACGGGCAGCTTGACCTATGGCGCAACCACCTATCGGGATGTCCGTGCGCTAGCCTGGCTGATGGAACCAGAACGCGGCATCAACTTGGATGTCCTTAACCAATTTCTGCGCCACCCACTCAGTGAAGACCAACGCCGATTACTCGAAGCCTTAATCGACCACAGCGAATTTGTGGAGGTTGCCGGTCATATGGTGGTCATTGCGCAGGCCGACGCCCCTAGCTTTAGCAGTGAACTCAGTTCGCTGGTGCATCGCTTGCGCGATATTTATGAATCCGAGGCGGTCTTCCTGGCCATTCGCCTGAAGGACATTGTGCAAGTGGTGGCCCGCAGCACCACCGATGACATCGACGTGGGCGAGGTGACACGGGCGTTGGGCGGCGGTGGTCATGTACGCGCCGCCGCGGCGCCAGTCCGTGCAGCGGACACAAAAACCGTGCGCGATCAGATTGTGGCGCTGCTTCAGAAAAATAGCCAACCTGCCTTGACTGTGCGCCAGATCATGAGCATAGGACGACCGCAAACCTTGTCGCCAGACTTGTCCATTCACGAAGCTGGCATTCTCATGCGGCGCTATGGCCATGAAGGCTTTCCAGTCGTAGAAAAACAGGCCGATGGCCGAGAAATTTTGCTCGGTGTCTTAACCCGCCGCGAAACAGATCGCGCCATTAACCACAATTTGGGTGACGCCCCGGTTCGGCGTTTTATGCAAGCCGATCAGGTGACCGTGCGCCCGACGGATTCGATTGCGGTTTTGCGCAAGACGATGATCGACAGCCAGTGGGGTCAGATCCCAGTGGTTGATGAGCAGGATCGGATCATTGGGATTGTCACGCGCACCGACTTGATTAAACTGTGGGACGACGGGAAGCGCACGCATCAACCCCAGGACCAGATCGACCAACAGCTCAAAAGCACCCTGGCGCCAGCCCAATATGCCCTGTTGCAATTGATTGGCAAAACGGTGGATGAACTCAATTTCACCGTCTATGTGGTGGGTGGCTTTGTGCGTGATCTGCTCTTGAATGAGACCAGCGCACATGTACGCGCCATGGACATGGACATTGTGATCGAGGGTAACGCCATTGATTTTGCTCAGCAGTTGCAAAATAAGTATGGCGGACGCGTAGTGGCGCATAAACGCTTTGGCACGGCGAAGTGGCTCCTGGACGATCCCGAGCAGCCCGTACTAAGCGCTAAGCTGCTGGCGGATCTCACCACCGATCGTGGACCAGATGAAGCCAGTTGGCCGATTACGCAGTGGGTTGAGGGGCTGCCGACGCATTTAGATTTTGTCACGGCGCGCACAGAATTTTATACAGCGCCCACAGTCCTGCCGACAACCGAGCAGAGCAGCATTAAATTGGATCTGCACCGGCGCGATTTTACAATTAACACCCTGGCGATTGCGCTCAATCCCGATCGTTGGGGGGAATTGTTGGATTTCTACGGCGGCCAGCGTGATTTGCAAGAAGGCATTGTGCGCGTCTTGCATAGCCTCAGCTTTGTTGACGACCCAACCCGCATTCTGCGCGCCGTGCGCTACGAACAGCGTTTCAATTTCCGCATTGGGACGCGCACGTTGGAACTGTTGCAAGACGCGCTGGAATTACTGGATCGGGTGACCCCGGCACGCATTCGCCACGAGTTGGAACGCATGTTACAAGAGGCAGCGCCCGAGAAAGCATTGCAACGCTTAGACGAATTGGGGGTATTGGCGCACATCCATCCAGATCTAAAGATGAATCCCTGGATCGCCACGCAGTTTACCCGGCTGCGCGCGGCGCGCGCCGCCACGGATGCTGACCCCTTGTTGCGCCAAGAGCCAATCGAGCATTTATATTGGGGTTTATTAATGGTGCCTTTGTCGGCAGAAGTCCACGCCGCACTGACCGAGCGTTTAAGCTTGAAGGGTGAAACCCAGCGGCTGGTCAATGGGCTGCGTGGATTACAAGAAAACAGCGAAGCATTGCGCGATCCACATTTGTCGCCCAGCCGCGCCGTGGAAATTATCGACAAAGCACCGCCCGTGGCCGTGGCGCTCTTGCGGGTTACAGCGCTCGATCCGCAGCTCACTGACGTTTTAGAACGCTATCTCACAGACTGGCGCACTGTGCATGCCGCGCTGAACGGTGACGATTTGCAGGCGCTAGGCGTGCCGCGTGGCCCGCTCTACAGCAAAATTCTCACCCGGTTGCGCGCGGCCCGGCTTGATGGGTTGATCAAGACGCGTGAAGAGGAATTAGCGCTTGTCCAAGCGTTGGTGGCTGAGTAGAACAGTACAAAGTGAATTACTCACGTTACGCAGACAATATGAAAAATGGGATAGAGGATAACCAAACGGGGCCCCACCCTAACCCTCCCTAGGGAGGGAACTGATGGATGAAGGTAGGAAGTAACTCGTTCTGTCCACCCAACGGTTCCCTCCCTAGGGGAGGGCATCGACGTGAGCCGGGTGCCCAGTGGGCGCGAACGGTTAGGGTGGGGCCCCTGCCCTGTTGCAACCAACCCAGCAAACTTTTGTTGGGCCTCGGTGTAACGCTTCTTTCTGCGTAACAAGACTGAATTATACGTAGGGGCATGCGGCTTCGACATTATTCGTTAGATGTTAGATGGTTGTGTAACCTGAGTAACTGAGCAAAATTTGAAAGTGAGTGTAGCGCACTGGTCAGTGGCCGGTTTCTCCGGGAAAATTTAAGTGACCAGTGCAACGCACTCACACACGGTGGGGTTGATTGATGGATCTAGCGGGTAAACAGGTGTTGATTACAGGGGCGACCGGCTATATTGGTCACCGCTTGGCCGAACGCCTTGTCCAGGAAGAGGGCTTGCAAGTGCGGGCATTAGTGCGCAATCCGAATAAAGCCCAACGCTTGGCGGCGTTAGGGTGCGCCATTGTGCCAGGTGACATTACCGATCCGGCAGCGTTGCACCGTGCTGCGGCGAATTGCCAGGTCATCTTTCATGCGGCGGCTTGGGTGAGCGAATGGGGCCACAAAGATGAAGTGTGGGCGGTAAATGTTACCGGCACCCAAAACGTGGTCGATGCGGCGCGGGCTGCGCAGGTGCAACGACTGGTGCATGTAAGCTCTTGTGCAGTCTACGGTTCGCGCCAAACTTTTAATATCGACGAGACCACGCCAACACGGCTGAGTGGCAATCTATATGCCGATTCTAAAGTGGCTGCCGAGGAAGTGGTCTGGCGGGCCTATCAACAAGACCATTTGCCGGTTGCGCTGGCGCGTGCTTCACAGGTCTATGGCCTGGGTTCACCACAATTTACCCTACGGCCAGTCGAAATGATCCGCCAGGGCAAATTGCTGTTGATCGACGGCGGACGCCATCTATGCAAGCCGATCTATATTGATAACCTGATCGATGGGCTCATTTTGTGCGCCAAAGTCGAGGCAGCCATTGGTGAAGCGTTCAATTTTACCGATGGTGATCCTGTGCCCTGGCGTAATTTCTTTGGCATGTATGCGACCATGCTTGACAAAAAATTGCTATCCGTTCCCTACCGCGTGGCCTGGCTGGCCGCGCTGGGGATGGAACTTCAGGCCAGGCTCTCCGGCAAACAAGCCAGTTTAAATCGCCGCGCCATCAAAGCATTGCGCAGCAACAACAGCTTTAGCAATCACAAAGCATGTGAGGTATTAGGCTGGCAACCCAGCGTCGATCTTCACGAGGGAATGCACCGCACCGAAATTTGGTTGCGTGCGGGCGGTTATCTGAACGAACGATCCACATAAGAGTCGTGGACAGCCAGCGCTACGCTTTGCCGCTCGCCTGCTTCTTTGATACAATTCTCCTGTAGCTCCGGTTGCAGCGGGCTGCGCTGGCACTTGTCACTATCGTAGATTTGTCACGATAGATTGGAAGGGAAGAGCAATTATGAGCATCGCACTGTGGCGCGATATTTCAGTCGTCTGGCTTTCTCTATTCTGTTTTGTAGCGCTGGTGATTCCGATTGTCATCCTCTATTTTGCTGTGCGCGGCATGAATTTTGTGCAAGTGAAAGTTCATCAGCTCTTTCAGAAAGCCCAAGGCATCAGCCGAATGGTGCGCGTGCAGACAGAAGGCATCAGCGAAAAGGTCGCGGATCCAGTCATCCAAGTGCATGGTCGCTTTGCGCAAACGAGAACTTGGTTACAGAGTCTTTGGGCCGATGGCAAGTAGTCTAGTAGAGCAGCCGTTACCGGTAGGGCGGCTACCGATTTTTCCAACCAGGCGAATTTCTGGGCTTTATCATTGGCAGCATAGTTTAGGGGAATCAATATGAATTATCGGACAAAATCACTCTTAATCGGCGCAGCAGCAGGCGCGTTGTTGGGTGCAGCATTTGCCTGGGTTTCCAGCGAGAGCGATCCCAACGATCCCGACGCACAGGTCGGCTTTGCGAAGATGGGACCAACGGATTATTTTCAGCTAGGGATTAGTATTTTGAATCTAGCCCGCCAGTTTGGTGGCATGATCAACAAAGTGTAGCGCAGAGGCAGCCAATCAGCAACACCGGGCAATGCGCCAACGAGCCAGGCGCATTGAGCCTGTTGTCCCCGCTAAGGAGAGCATTGTGACCAATCAGCTCGGTACTGTCGAGCGCCCGCTGCGTGTGGCCATTATTGGCGCGGGCCCAGCAGGGTTCTATGCGGCTGGCGCCCTATTACAGGCAAAAACATCCGTCGTTTCGGTTGATATGTTTGACCGCTTGCCGACGCCGCATGGTCTGGTGCGGTATGGCGTGGCGCCAGACCATCAGAAGATTAAGGCGGTCTCCAAAGCGTATGACCGCACTGCGATGCACCCACGTTTCCGCTTTTTTGGCAATATCACCTTTGGCAAAGATATCACCCATGTGGATTTGCGCCGCTATTATGACCAAATTATCTATGCCGTGGGTGCCCAGGCGGACCGCAAGCTCAACATCCCCGGCGAAGAATTGACCGGCAGTCTCTCCGCCACTGAGTTTGTGGCCTGGTATAATGGTCACCCCGATTTTGCCGATCTTCCGATTGATTTGAATGGCGAAAGCGCGGTTGTGGTGGGCGTCGGCAACGTAGCATTAGACGTGGCGCGCATTCTCGCCAAATCGGTAGACGAACTCCAGGAGACCGACATCACCGACTACGCCTTGGCAACGTTGGCCACCAGCCAGATCAAAGACATTTATGTGTTATCGCGTCGTGGCCCGGCGCAGGTTAAATTTACTCCAGCCGAGATCAAGGAATTTGGCGAATTAGCCACCGCGGATGTTGTGGTCGATCCCGCCGAGTTGGAGTTGGATCCGGTGAGCGCAGCAGAAGTCGCCAACGATTCGGAAATTCGCAAAAATCTGGAACATTTGCGCGAGTATGCGGCGCGCCCTTTAACTGGCAAACCGCGCCGCGTCCACTTTTGTTTTCTCCGGTCGCCCATTGAAATCCTGGGCAATCATGGCCATGTGAGCGCGGTGCGTGTCGAAAAAAATGTATTGCGCGCCGACAAAGCTGGTTCGTTAAACGCGCAGGGGACGGGTGAATTCGAGACGCTGGCAGCGCAGCTAGTGTTGCGGTCTGTCGGCTATAAAGGGCTGCCCCTCGCGGATGTACCCTATGACACGCGCACCGGCACCATTCTAAACGAAATGGGGCGCGTCAAAAATCCTGAGACCGGCGCACCGGTGCGCGGCGAATATGTGGTGGGTTGGGCCAAACGCGGCCCAACCGGCGTGATCGGCACCAATCGCCCCGACGCGATCGAAACCGCGCAACTGTTGTTAGACGATCTACCCCACATCTCTCCTGCACCCGAACCCGATCCAACCGCAATTGAAGCCTTGCTCGAAGAGCGCAAATTACGCTTTGTCAGCATTGACCAGTGGCGCATGCTAGACGAGATCGAGGTGACGAATGGCGCAACCCGCGGCAAACCCCGCGTCAAGTTCACTCGGGTTATCGATATGTTAGCGGCGTTAGATGCTGCCGTGAAATTAAAATTATAGTGGATCGCGAACAGCGACAAAGCGCCAGATCCCGTTAACCCCAGGGCCTTGTTACCGCCGCTACGGCGCGCCTCTGCGAACACCCACGCGTAAAGTTTCTTTGCCATCCTAATCAGCAGGCATTTATGCCACCATCGAAAGGTAAACCCCATGCGCACACCACTGACCAACCTCGCTCCACCTCGTATTTTAGGCATAGGGCTTTTTATCCCCGCCTTGATGGTGCTGGTTGCGGCCTGTATGCCAATTACAGCGCCCGCTGGACAGGTG
>JAPLGZ010000004.1 GCA_026389895.1 Chloroflexota bacterium
CCATTGGCAAATTGCTGGAAAGATTCCCTTCGTGGATGCGCTTGCGTAGTACCACCTGGGGCAAAATAGCCAGCGGCCAACCGGCATCTTGTAGACGGGCCAACCAATCACTGTCGCAGCCAATGACAAACGCAGGATCAAAATATCCACAGCGGTCGAAGAGTTCACGACGGATCAGCAGTCCGCCAGGTGTATAGGCCGGTGCCGGTTGGTTAAGCCAGCTGTTCTGATATTGGTCGGGAATTGGACAATGGGGTTGCGCAAAACGAATCAATTGCCCGGTCACGGCGGCATGTTGTGGCTGCGCGGCTAAATAGTCGGCTTGACGGGCTAACTTATCAATTTCCCACAGATCATCGGCGTCGAGAAAGGCCAGGAGATCACCCGCCGCCGCCTGCACGCCCTGGTTACGCGCCGCGGCCAAGCCGCGGTCCGTTTGATGGATCAAGCGCACCCAGGGAAAGCTGCTGGCAATAGCCACGCTCTGATCGGTAGACCCCCCATCGACGACAATCACTTCGGCAGGTTTGCAGGTCTGCGCGCCGATACTGGCCAAGGCTTCGGCCAAAAAACGTTCACCATTTCGAACAACGACAATGACGCTAATGGGCATGGGGCTTGCTTTCGCTTTGAATAGTAGGGATTGGGAGATTTTGTGGTACCAATCTCTAACTTATTTCACTTATGTTCCGCAGGCAAAAACGGTTACACAGAGAAAAAACCTACGCAGAGTACACAGAGAAAAAAGGTCGCTCTAAGTTTCCTTTGTGTGCTCTGTGGCTTCTCTGTGTAACCGTTTTTGCCTATCGCTTACGTCACATGTGTTAGTTCCTACAAACCCCGCTAGATTCCACATTTTTTATGCTCCTTGCTCGACCATGGCGCGAAAAGCTTGGATAAGCTGCTGCAACCGTTCGTTGGCGCCCAGCGTTTTTTGCCAATAGATGAGAACTTCCAGCGCTTCGACGGGGTGACGTAACGGCGTCAGGACATGGGCAAACCCGGCGTTGAGGCCGGGCAGTTCAAGGGTGGGCGATTTGTCTAACAATTGTTGCCAGAGGCGCAAGGTGCGCGCATCTTTGTAACTATTCATCAGGGTGAGCAAAAACACCCAACGGTCAAACTGATCGTCGGGTGCGCTGAGTTGGGCGGGATCGGGATGAACGAGTGGCAGGGCGATGGTTGAGCCAGGCAGATCACTGCGCATGTCAAACGGATCAATCGTGTGCGTTGCGGCCACATGAAAGCCCAAATTTCTGACCAGGTTGTGGCTGGGCATCAGGCATAAGCCGCCCGACAGGAGGCAGGCCAAAGCCCACTGGATCCCCCAGGCATCAATGACCATCCCACTATAATGGTGAAAAGACCACGCCTGATAAGCCACATGTTCCGGGTCGGGCAGATGGTTCGCCAGGATCGCCTCAATCTCCCAAGAGCGAAAGCGGGCTAGCGTAAAATCAACGTGTTGCCAAGCCCGTTTCCAGGTGGCCCACCCCCAGATGCTGCCACGTCGACAGGCAAAGTAGCTGGTCTGCGCCTGGTCCCACTGCCCCAGGCTGTTATAGCCGCTAATGTAGGCGATGCGTT
>JAPLGZ010000568.1 GCA_026389895.1 Chloroflexota bacterium
TTTGTTCCACAGTCTCGTCCTCGTCTTTTTATTGTAGCAGTTAAGCGTGACTACAACCTGCCTAAAGCATTAATAACCCAGTTGCCTAGTGATCTATGGCACCCAACAGCTTTATGCCGTACATATAATCAATTGCCTAAATATCTACAAGAGGCTTGGATTTGGTGGCATTTACCAAAACCAGAACCTCGTAAATTACTCTTGATAAACTTAATTGAAGAGAACCCTGATAGCGTTTCCTGGCATACAGCAACGGAAACTCAACGCTTACTTGATTTGATGATGCCGTTACACAAAGAAAAAGTCGAAAAAGCTAAAAAACAAAATACGAGAATAGTAGGCACAATTTATAGACGAATCCGAATTAACGACAATGGTCTTAAGACTCAATGCGCTGAAGTTCGTTTCGATCAGGTTAGTGGTTGCCTGCGCACTGGAAGTGGTGGCTCTAGTCGTCAGTTTATTATGGTTGTAGAAGGTGACCAGGTGCGGTCACGCTTGTTGTCGACTAGAGAAGCTGCTCGCCTTATGGGCGTTCCAGATTCTTACAAATTGCCCCAAGGATATAACGAAGCATATCACCTTATGGGAGATGGACTCGTCGTTCCTGCTGTCTCTTGGCTTGAAAAGCATTTACTATCGCCATTAGCTGCGATCAGTTTAGGTTTTCCAAATAAGACAGGATTAGCTGATGCCGACGTGGCTTACGCAATACCTGCGCATGATATCCAATATCGTCTTTTAGAGAGGGCTCTTTCTAAATGATGAATCAAGAACTCGAACGGCGTCTGCTCGCATATAGTCTAGAGCATAAACTAAATAATAAGGGGGCTCTTAGTGTGATGTTGCACGTTACTAGGGTGGCTCGCAACGAAGGATTGCCTCTTGATGCCAACTCTCTATTGACAGGTGAAGAAGGGCAAGTACGCGGGCTTAGTGGGCCAATCGTGCAGGCTATTCTTGGAGAGTACAACGTCACTAAGAAATTGTCTAGTGAAGGCGGACGTACAAGTAGAGGCAGTTTAGCCAAAATGCAACGCTATGTTCGATTCTTGAATCAACTTTATGAAGATGATCTAGCGGATTTGCCCCTGATCGAACAGTGGTGGGTTAATCAGGTGATGGATTTTTTTGCAAGTAAACCCTTTATACTTCGATATGATGTTAGTCGGACTTTATACTCAATCATTCGAGATTTACTTGAACAAGCACTGACACGACAAAAGAGTAATCCAGGCACAACCTATATTGGCACTGTTTTACAGCATCTAGTTGGTGCCAAATTAGAATTGGCGTTTGCCGGTAAAAATATAGAAATTCTCCATCACGGTGCATCTGTGGCCGATGCGCCGACCGCACGCTCCGGTGATTTTTTAATTAAACGCACGGCGATCCATGTGACAACCCATCCAACTCTTGCTTTGATGGAGAAGTGTAAAGAAAATCTGGCCACTGGCCTCAAGCCGATCATTGTCACAATCCACAATCAAGTGAAAACTGCCGAAGTGTTAACAGAAGCAGAGGCCATCTTTGATCGTGTTGAAATCCTCCCCGCCGAGCAATTTCTGGCTGCCAACGTATACGAACTGAGCGGATTTGACGAAATCGAACGCGATGCTACGGTTGAACAATTGATCAGGGTGTATAATGGCCTCATCGACCAATACGAAACCGATCCAAGTTTGCACATCAACATTGGCAAATAAAAATTACGCAAGAGGTGAACTATGTCTATGGAAGACCTGGTCCAAGAGCTGAAAAGCCTGACTGAGGCTGAGCTACAAGCAGTGGCAACCTACGTGGCCTTCCTGAAATTTCGCGCACAATCCGTGTTGCCGGCGCTTGATAAAGGGGCCACTACACAGCCAAACTGGCCTGGGATTGAGAAAACCACCAACAGTAGTGGTAGTGAAGCCTATATCGCCAATACGCGGATTCCCGTCTGGACCTTAGAAAGTTACCGGCGTCTAGGTTGGACTGAGGCCCAGTTACTGGTTACCTTTCCCACGCTACAAGCTGTTGATCTGGTGAACGCGTGGGCTTATGTGGCTGCCCATCGCGATGAGATCGAAGAAGCGTTGCGTGCCCAAGAGGAAGCCTCGGTTTTATGACAATAAAGTACGCTTACTTTGGTGTATAATGTGGTGCTAGTAGGATAATGGTAAATAATCTGTTTAGATTGTGAATATAAGATTGCTAATCTTGATAAAAGAGTGAGACGATCAGCAAGAGGAGGATCTATATTAGTTATGCAAGCAAAAACGCTAACCCATCAACAAGTAATAGATTTGGTGTTGACTTTACCGCTTGACCGTCTACGCACAGTCTATGATTTTGCACTTTTTCTCAAGCAAGCGCAGGAGCCTTTTACGGATATTTTTGGGGAAACTGTAGAAGAAATTCAGGCGGACGAAGAACAGTGGGCTCAGCAGTTTTCCTCTTCGCGTGAACAAATGCGTGCGATGGCGCAGGAGGCAGCCGCAGAATTCCGTGCTGGTCGCACTAAATCGATGGAGTTTACACCCGCAGGGCGACTAGCCAAGTGAAATCGCATACAGCAACGCGATTCTGGAAATTTTATGATAGCCTACCCGAAGATGTACAACGACAAGCGGACGAAGCTTATGAACTTTGGAAGAATAATCCGTATCATCCCAGTTTGCAATTTAAACGGGTTGACAATCGTGATCCGATTTATTCTGTCCGAGTGGGTAGAGGTTACCGCGCGCTCGGCTGGTTAGAAGAAAATACGATCACATGGTATTGGCTTGGTAATCATGACGAATATGATCTGCTTCTCCGTTGAAACTAAGGTAAATTAAATGAATGAACAATTGATGCAAACCCAATTCGGCACTATCACTCTAGATCCTACACCCACGCCTGGCCAACTCACCAGGGGCCGTCGCCCCGAGTGGTTGCGTGTTAAGTCGCCAGATAGCCCAAAGTATAACGAACTGCGTGGGCTGTTTCGGGGCAAACATTTGCACACCGTCTGCGAAGAAGCTATGTGCCCGAATATTGGCGAATGTTGGGGCCGGGGGACAGCCACCTTTTTGTTGATGGGTGACACCTGCACGCGCAGTTGTGGCTTTTGCAAGATCAACACGGGGCGGCCTAGCTTATTAGATCCGGACGAACCACGGCGCGTGGCCGAGAGCATCCAAGCCATGAATTTGAAACATGCCGTGCTCACCAGCGTCAACCGCGATGAACAAAAGGATGGCGGTGCATGGGTCTTTGCCGAGAGCATTCAATGGATTCGCCAGTTGCAACCCGGCTGCACGATAGAAGTGTTGATTCCCGATTTCAAAGGCGATGAGGCAGCCCTGCAAACCGTGATGGATGCCAAGCCCGAAATCCTCAACCATAATACCGAAACTGCGCCGCGGCTCTATAAAACGGTGCGTCCCCAGGCCAAATACCCCCGCAGCATGGCATTGTTAAAGCGCGCCAAGGTGATGGATCCTTTAGCCCTGACCAAATCGGGCATTATGTTGGGGTTGGGTGAAACCTGGAGCGAGATTTTACAGGTAATGGACGATCTGCGCGCCCATGATGTCGATATTATGACGATGGGGCAATATCTGCAACCGAGCCGCTTTCATCTGCCGATCGAGCAGTATTACACGCCCGATGAGTTTGCTAGGCTAAAAGAAGAGGGTGAGCAACGCGGCTTCAAGTGGGTGGAGAGCGGTCCGCTGGTGCGCAGCAGTTATCATGCCGATGGCCAGGCGCATTTGAGTATGCGGAAGGATCTGATCTAATAATTAATAGTGAAGAATTAATATTTAATGGTTAATGGGGGAATCCCACCCTGCCCCTCGCTTCCGAAGTGAGAGTAGACATAGGATAACCGTTAGCCATTAATTGTTAATTATTCACTATTAATTATTATTTAGGCCGTGCCAAACTGCCGATCTCCGGCATCGCCCAACCCTGGCCAAATATAGCCAGGCGGGAAGGGATCGGTACTATTCGTCAACCGCTCATCGACCGCGGCGATATGCACATCCACATCAGGATGCAACGCATGGAGCGCTTGAATTCCTTCGGGCGCGGCAATTAATCCGACAAATTTAATCCGCGACACGCCCCACCGTTTTAGCACTTCGACCGCCGCAATCGCCGATCCGCCCGTTGCCAACATCGGGTCAAGTACCAGACAGAGCTGCACCGTTGGGTCAGTTGGCAACTTATTGTAATATTCCACGGGTTTCAGCGTATGCTCATCGCGATAGAGCCCCAGATGCCAGACTTCTACCTGCGGCAGCAAACGCCAAGCCCCTTCTACCATCCCCAGCCCCGCGCGCAAGATCGGCACCAAGCCAATTTTTGAACCCATCATGGCACCTTGGGTGGTGGTCAGCGGTGTTTCGATCGTTTGTACCTGTAGTGGCAAGTCTTGCGTGGCTTCATAGACCAACATCATGGCCAGTTCGCTCACTAACTCGCGGAACTTTTTTGGTTCGGTCGCTTGCTTACGCAAAAGCGTTAGCTTATGTTTGGCCAACGGGTGAGCAGAAGGAAAGACGTTTGCGGCCACAGTGTTGTATCCTTTGGTGTTGCATCCCTTTGGTGTTGTGCGGCTTTAGCGTAGTAATGGCTTACCACTGGATTTGGCGAGTAGGGCGACCGCGGCGACTGAGCCGTTCGATCTCCTGTTGGCAATTTAGACAGAGCGTGGCATCGGGCTTCACTTCCAAGCGCCCTGGTTCAATGGGCTTGTTGCAACGTGTGCAGATGCCATAGTTGCCTTTTTCAATTGAGCGCAATGCATTCTGAATATCCTGCAAGCGGATCTCCATAACGGCGATCAGGGCGGCGTTTTTCTCACGCTCAAAGACCTCGGAGTCACCTTCATCGACTTCGATATCCACTTCTGTTTGCATGGACTCGCGTAGACTATTGAGCTCATCTTGCACTTGGCTTAGCTCTTTAAGCAATTTCTCGCGTTCGCGTTCAACAGACGCATGTTCAGACATAATAAAAGCTCCTTATCGGGTATAGGGGGCAGCAGATAAATGATTGATTTAGCTTAGTTGGCACGAATCATGCTGTTTTACTGGCATGATTTCAGTGGCGCAGACTACACTCTGCTGCCCCGTCAGCAACCTTTTGTAATAAAGTAAGGTAGATTGCTATTCGCGCGTACGGGTTTAAACAAATTGCTCTGTTTAGAAAAGTTAGACACCGTTTATAGCAGTTTTTGGGGTAAAGGTCAAAATTTACCAGTAATCGCGCGCAGCTTGTCGTAGCCTTCCACCCTACTGTTAATACGGAGAAAAATTGGATTGGTTGCAAATCACCCCATATCCAGATCCATCGCCCAAGCGCCGGCTTCTATTGTCGAAGGTCTGCCAGGGTGCGCAACGTGCTATTTGCCCCTTTACCTGTTGCTCTTCAAGTGGATTATCTGGTATAATAGGTGAAAATAGAACAAACGTGCAAATCTGATATACGCTTTTATGGCTTTGCCGTGTGCTCAAAAGTTGCCTTTTAGGCTACGAAAGGGTAGCGAAAGTTTGCTTTAGGCTAACGGCCCTATCAAAAATATAGAGAAAAAATGGCAGACGAACGTACTATCAATAACAGTCAGGCGCTTGACCGTACGCCTAAGCCAGACCGAGAAATTTCTGGCGAAGAAAAGACAGGCGAAAAACAGGTTGACCATGCCCTGCGGCCGCGGACCTTGCAAGAGATGATCGGCCAGGAGCGTCTGCGTAACAAAATTCAGATCTTAGTAGAAGCCGCACGCCAACGCGCCGAGCCGCTCGATCATGTCTTGTTGTATGGGCCACCCGGCTTGGGCAAAACGACGCTCAGTCACATTTTGGCCAATGAAATGGGGGGCAGCTTAAAGGTCACGGCTGGCCCGGCGATTGAAAAGGCCGGCGATCTGGCCGCCATCCTGACCAACTTGCGCAAGGGCGATATTCTGTTTATTGACGAAATTCATCGCCTAGGGCGGGTTGTAGAAGAAATTCTCTACCCGGCCATGGAAGATTTTGCGCTGGATATTGTGGTGGGGAGTGGGCCAAGCGCCCGCAACATCCGGCTGAGCTTGCCTAAATTTACTGTAGTTGGCGCGACGACCCGCTTGGCCTTAATGACTTCGCCATTGCGTGCCCGCTTTGGTGTGGTTGAACGGTTTGATTTCTACGAAGCCCCGGCGATTGAGCAAATTGTCCTGCGCGCGGCGCACCTGCTCAAGGTGCCCATCGATCCAATTGGCGCCACCGAGATTGCCCGCCGGTCGCGCGGGACGCCACGCGTGGCCCTACGTTTGTTGCGGCGGGTGCGCGATTATGCCGAAGTGCGCGCCAACGGGCGTATTGACAAGCAAGCGGCCGCTGAAGGATTAGCTTTGTTGGAAATCGATTGGTTGGGGTTGGATGATCTAGATCGGCGCGTGCTAGATGCGATTATCAATAAGTTTAATGGCGGTCCGGTTGGTTTAGAAACCTTGGCAGCCAGCATCAGCGAAGAGGGCGATACGATTATGGATGTCGTGGAGCCTTATCTGCTTCAACTCGGCTTTTTGGATCGCACACCGCGCGGTCGCATTGCCACGCGCTCTGCCTACACGCATATGGGTGTTGTCTATCCTGAGCGCCCAGAACAAGTCAGTCTCTTTTAAAGAACAACGGCCAGGCAATTGCCTGGCCGTTGTTCTAATGGCTTGTTTAATGATTCTGACTTGCTTCGACCATTGTTTGCAGGTTTTTTAGATGAATCGCTCGGCATAAAGACGAACGTCGTTCCGCCGGCAGCAGCGAATCGGCCAATGACAGCACGCCCGCTAGCGCATCGCCGCGTTGCACCAGGGCTGGCACGACGCGCTGCAAGTTGTGCAGATACGCAACATCCTGCGCCAAACGCATCATTACCTCACTCTGGCTGTTGCTGACTGGCCCGATTTGGGGAATATAGAGTTGCAAACGGCTTTGCTTGAGCAGACGCGCGAGCAAACGTAAGGTCTCCACCTCTTCCTGCCCCGCCGAATTTGCCGCCAGTTCGGGCAACGCGCTATCGCTGCCAAAGCTACCGCCGCACAGGATGCCCAGGGCGGGCAAGTGGACAACCGCCCCTTGCTGGCGCGTGTAAATATCCAAAAAGTGTTCGCCAATCCGAATATGGGCGATGCCGCCCGCCACCGTTTGCATCTGCGGCAACCCGACTTCTTGCGGGGTGCCGGTGAAGAGGACGGCGATGTTCCCTTCCAGGGTAAAACGCTGGCGCACATCCACCGGTGGATCGATGAGCAGCAGCTGATCTGGCGCGGCTTGTAAAGCATCTAACTGGGCTAAAGAGGTTCGCCCCAAGACAAAGAGCGTGTGGTGGGCGGGTTCTCCTTCGCTAAACAACTCAAGGTGTTCGAAGAGTTGCACGATCTTGGTTGATGAAGTGGCTGTCGCCTCGGTTAAGACAATGCTACTAGTCGCCATATCAATGAGTCACACGGCTATCATCGGCCGGCGAAGTTTCTGCCGCAGGCCTGGTATAGGGTTCAGCTTCGCCTAATTCAAGCAACAATGGGGCCAGTTCGGCGGGTAGATCGGCGATCACAATCCGGCCATCGGGCAGAATATAAATTTCAGTCTCGGTCGGCATGGCCGGCCACTCGGCCGTGGCCTCATCGCTGCCGAGCACCTGATCAATCGGCGCTGATGGCAACATGGGCATCACCTTCGCGCTCATAATATTCACCCGTGCGCGTCTCTTCTTCTACCTTACCCAACTGCTCGAGCAGGGCGCTGACACTTTCACACGTCCCACCTTTCATGCCCTTAATCGTATATTCCACCCGGCCATCGGCCAGGATCGTAAATTCGATTTCTTGTCTTTGCATAAATATAACCTTTACGCCCAACGGCGCACGGTCAGACGAATCACCTGATCGCGCCCGACGTTCTCATCAACCAGTTCAAAGCCGGCTTTGGTCGTTTCGGCCAAAATTTTATGATAGGCATAACGCTGTTGCACCTGTGCCACCGTTTTGCGAATTTGTACCATTTGCATGTCGTCGCCGATCACTTCGTAGGCGTTGTCGTCGGTCTCGCGCAGGCCAAAGGCCAACTGTTTGGTCTGCACAAGCAGTGGCACCTTACCAGCAAATCCGCTCCAGGTGTGCACATAACGCGCATTCTCTTGGTAAGCCAGTTTCAAATCTTCTAACGCCTGCTTGATCAGGCTTAGATCGCGCAGTTCTGTCTTTACTTTGACAAATTTTGACATACATAACTCCTTTTATGATCCAGTAACCACAGCCACGCTGAGGTTATGCCCATGCTATCGCTGAAGGCGCCCTATACACGCATACCGAAATGTTCATCTAGCCATGTACTGTATTGGGCCGGCGACGTGATGGGAACTTTCTCTTTGTGCTCGCCTGTTGTAATCGTAAGCGAATCGGGCGATAATGTCAATCGCCCAGTGGTGGTGGCGATGGTGCAGAAGGCTTGGGTTTTGAAGGATGAGTTCGGCCCATTTTGATGGTACTCACACATCGGGCCATAAGCTGGGAATTCATGGGCCTCCGTTGTAAATGAATATTGCGTGCACCATCCGTCTGGCTGCCATTTTTGTAAATGATATTCATCGTGGCTTGGATTGATCGGCAAGATCCGATAACGACCACCGACATCCTCTGTTGTGCCATCTGGCAGCGCCATGGGTTGGCGGGCCAATTCTCCAAAGCCAACATCAACCAGATAAGGTTTGTCGAGTTGGACAAGCAGCGCCATGTGATCAAATTCGGGGCTAAAGTGATCGCTCTCGGCATGATACGCGCGCGCCGAGATGCGCGATACCGCAAAGCCAAGCTCGCGTAACAGCCAGCCAAACGCGCCATTGAGTTCATAACAAAACCCACCCCGCCGGCGCACCACTACTTTGTCCACGAGCCATTGATCATTCAGGACAACGGGTTCATTCTGCATGACCGAAAAATTTTCGAACGGCACAGCCAATAAATGATGCGCCTGTAACTTTGCCAAATAGGCAAGGCTTGGCGGTTCCATGTGCGTGATATGAATACGATCCAGATAAGCTTGTAACTTCGTCATTTCAGGATACTCGACCTTATAGGCAGGAATTCTAATGATAGGTGACGGCTGAACGCGGATAATGCTGTTTTGCTCCGCGTTCAGCTGCGCTTATCCGCGGCGAAATTGCTATTGGCATACGCCTGATCCAATACTTCCATCGTGTGCCAGATTGGTAATGGCTGGCCCAATGCTTGTAGATGGGTCTGGATTTGGGTCATGCAGCCAATGTTGCCGGTGGCAATCGCCTGCGCGCCGGTCGATAGGATGTTGCGGGCCTTGCGTTCGCCAATCGTGCGTGCCAGTTCGGGTTGTTCCAGATTATAGGTGCCGGCCGAACCGCAGCAGAGTTCACCTTCTGGGATTTCGACTAATTTGACGTTGGGAATTGCGGCCAACAATTGGCGCGGTTGGCTGGTCACCCGTTGGGCGTGGGCCAGATGACAGGCATCATGATAGGCCAACTTGATGGGGGTAGACAAGGCTGGCGGGGCCAGCAGTCCTAATTCTTGCAAAAAGACGCTGACATCTTTGACGCGGGCGCCGAACGTCGCAGCCTGGGCTACTTCTGGCAACCCTTTGAAGAGTAGGCCATATTCGTGCATACCCGAGCCACAACCGGCGGCGTTCGTAATAATCGCATCCACATCATTGCCAAAAAGATCAAAATTATGGCGGGCTAAACTGCGGGCTTGCTCGGCTTCGCCCGTATGCATCGACAGTGAGCCACAACAGCCCTGACCGCGGGGAATGACCACTTCAACCCCGTTTTGGGCCAGCACACGCAAGGTTGCCCAGTTGATCGACGGCGCCAACACTTGTTGCACACATCCAGCCAGCAAAGCCACCCGCGCGCGCCGTTGCCCGATCGCCGGGTAAAATTCTGGTAACGGTTGGGCTGCCGGGAGATTTGCTGGCAATAGATCGAGCATGGATGCAAAGGCTTGGGGCAAATAGGCCTGAAGTGGCCGGGCGAGTTTACCCATCGCGGCGGCCCAGCGAAAACGGGTGGGATAGGGCAGGGTTTCGCGCACTAAGAGCCGCCGGGTGCGGTCAATCAGCGTGCGCGAGCGTTTTTTCTCGGCGTGCGCCCGGAAAGGCGCCAAGAGCTGGTCATAGGGCACACCCGATGGACAGGCCGTCACGCAGGCCATGCAGCCCAAGCAACGATCAATAAAGGGCGTCATGGCGTCCAACGCTAGATTGCCTTCCAGATTTTCTTTCATCAGATAAATCCGGCCGCGCGGCGAGTCCATCTCTTCGCCCATGACTTTATACGTTGGACAGGCCGAGAGACAAAAACCACAATGAACACATTTGTCCACAGCCTGGGCCATGGCTTCGCCCTGTGGGCCAAGCGTTTCGAGAGAAATAGTATGTTGCATAGTTAGTTAGGTAGGGATTAGGGAGTAGGGATTAGGGAGTAAAAAGCAC
>JAPLGZ010000683.1 GCA_026389895.1 Chloroflexota bacterium
AGGTCATTGAGCCACAAGCCAAAGAGCGGCACTTCGCCTACATCCCCGCGAAAACGGTTTACGGCCACGCCCGGCGATTCGGGCATGGAGCGGGCGCCTGGTTGGGCTAAGATGCGTTCCAGCATATTTTTATGAAGCAGCGTATGGGTGTGATATTCAAAGGGCGTATTCGTGCGAACCAGCCCAATAGCTGCGCCAATCCGCACTAGCGCGCTGCCCACCAACAGCGCGATCAGTGTCCACAGATCAAAACGCGCTGGCGCGTTGCCCGATAACAAGTTAAAGACCTCACGCGTGACGAGACCCGGCACGAGCCAGCCCAACATCATCGTGGTGAGGGCAAGATTATTGAAGAGGTAATACCATTTGCGAAAGCGGATCGCACCCCAGACAAATTTCCAAGTGGGTACGTCAACCCGCGGCGCTTCTTGGGCTTGTTGCATTGTCATGGTTTTCTCCTGTTTAGGTTTGATGGTAGAAACGCGGCCTCACCCCCGACCCCTCTCCTGAACGGTACAGCTGTTTCAGAAGAGGGGTGTGCTTCAGTAGAAGCGACGACCATCCACTGCATTTGTTGTGCTCCGCTTCTACTGAAGCGCCCCCCTCTCCTGAACACCGTTGTTTGTTTCAGGAGAGGGGGCTGGGGGTGAGGCTCTCCTATACCAACACTTCCTCCAACCCCGTTCGTAACAAACTGGCAAAGCGTGAGCCAGGATCACCCGCCAAGCTGTGATAAGTCCCCGCTTCGATAATCTTGCCGTTCTCCATAATCATGATCTGGTCGGCGCGTTCCACGGTGCTCAGCCGGTGGGCAACGATGATGCCGGTGCGATTTTTTAACAATTTATCCACCGCGCGCTCGATCAATTGCTCGGTGGCGGGGTCTAGCCGCGACGAGGCTTCGTCTAGAATCACCAGACCGGGGTTTTTGAGAAAGACGCGCGTAAAAGCCAGCAGTTGCGCCTCGCCCGCCGAAAGGCTAGCGCCACCCGTTTGCAATTCCGTGTCCAGCCCGTTGGGCAAGGCGTTAAACCATTCGGCTAGCTCTAATTCTTCGATCACGGCCAGGATTTTTTCGTCTGTAATTGTGCGGTCAAAAAAGGTCAAATTGTCGCGCACGCTAGCGCGGAACAGTTGCACATCCTGCGTCACCATCCCCACATGGTTGCGCAATTCGGCCAGGGCCACGTCGCGAATGTCGCAGCCAATCCCATCCACTTGGCCATTGCCAGGATGGGGCGCACCACCCAGGTGAATGCTGCCGGTGGTCGAGTCATATAGCCGAAACACCAGCCGCGTGAGCGTCGTCTTGCCGCTGCCTGTGCGCCCCAACAATCCCAGCACTTTGCCCGGTGCTAGTTGAAAGGAGATCTGTTTGAGCACCGGCTCTTGTTCGGCATAACCAAAGATCACCTGCTCAAATGCCACCGACAGCGGACCATCTGGCAAGGTATGGCGGGGGTTTTGGTGAATTTTGCTCTGCTCGGCAAACAGCGCGTCCACGCGTACGATGCCGGCGGCGGCCTTTTGTAAGTTCTGAATCTCGTTGGTGATCTCGCGCAGCGGGCGGAAGATCGTGTCGGTGTAATTGACCACCAAATAGACCGAGCCGAGGGTCAATAGACCTTGGCGAAAGAGGAAATACCCCGCGACGAGCGCCACGCTTTGGCCCAACATATAGAGGGCGATCCAGAGGCAGACGACGGTGAAGCCCATCGTGCGACCTTTGAGCTCTTTGTTCAGGCGCAAACGGTTGAGCTTAAACAAGTTGCGCATGACGAAAGCGACGCCCCCACTCGACCGGATATCCTCGGTGCCAGCCAACTGCTCTTCCAGAAACCCAAACAATTCGGCGCTGGCCTCGCGCGAGGCCTTCCAATGCGGGATGGCAATTTGGCGCAGATAGGTCAAACTACCCAAGGCGATCAGCGCGTAGATGCCCAGCGCCAGACTGATCCGCCAATCTTCACGCAACAACACCACCAGCACACCGATTAGCAGGAGCAGGTTGCCCAGCACGCGTACGACAAACTGCGCAAAAAAGATCGCGATGTCGGCCACGTCGCCATCAATGCGCTCGATCATTTCGCCAGCGGTGTGATTGTTGTGGAAGGCCATATCCAGGTGGAGACAATGACGCGCCAGATCGGCGCGCATCTGATTGGTGGCGCGCCAGCCGACATCCTCACCCACATAGGTGGATGCCACGCTTACGCCTTGCAACAGCAGCGCCGTGCCCAGAAAGGTGAGTGCGGTCAGGAACAAGGTTTGATTGACACTTGGCTGGCCGCGACTGTTGATCGCCGTGTCGATAAAAAAACGGATGATCTGCGGGTTTAGCAGTTGCAAGCTGATCGTCGTCAAGATCAGCAAGGCCAGCAACAATACCTTGAGCCAGAGCGGCTTCAGGTATTTTGTCAGCAAATCCCAGTAGCGCTTCAGGGGTAAATCCATGAATTCCTCCGTTTACTGGTGGATAAAAGGGTTACCGTTGATCGAGTTATATCTCACAAAAACTGGTCACGGGCGCTCAAACAACCCGTGACCAGTTAAGCCGAACACTCAGTATCGTGGACTTTGCCGCCGGGGTCACGCGGCAAAATCCAACTGTCAACACACCAATTTAACCAGAGACAAAACGGCCACGGGTCGTCGTCCCGTGGCCGTCAATTACATTGGAAAAGAGGAATAGGCCATTATCGGTAGCGGTGATACTGAACAAAATGCATCTGGGTAGCTTTCCCTGTTGCCTGTCGCTGTACCATCCCGAGCACCTCCCGAATTTTGGCCGGAAAAGTTAGTGTATCATGGGATAGGGGGCGTGTCAATAGGGTGGAAGCTTAAAGAATTGGGCTATTTTGTGATAAAAATTTGCAGCAACCTATTTGAGGATAACGATAGACTTGCTAATTTTACTAGTTGACGTGTTGCGTCGCTTACACGAAAACACGGAGACCAACTTGGTCTCCGCGTTTGTTTTACGAAGTTTAGATTCTTGATGGCAGAGGTAAACCCATACCTCAGTTTATCAACTCCTGATGAGTCGCAATAAACTCCATTGTCGCCTGCGCGATCAACCCCGATCTGGTTTCACCCCGCTTGGCCGCATACTGATCCATCAGGGTTAACAAGCGTTCCGGCAATGTGATATTGACGCGCTTGGCTTTGCCACTGATTTTCGAGATGTCAATTGTCACAATTGCCCAAACCCCCCCGGCATAATCAGAGTTCTGCTGATGAACTTCCATCGGTTGCGGGGTTGGAATAGGTTCATGATCTTGGATCATGCCATCAATCTGTAATTCAATCGCTTCGACGACTTGGTTTAAGGCGTCATCGATTGTCTCGCCGGCAGAATAGCAGCCTGGCAAATCGGGCACAGTCACTCCATAATCGCTGTCTGGATCTTTGTGAATTACAACTGGAAAACGCATTGTCTATTTTTGCTCCCACTGCCAGCCCGCCTGGCGATAGATACTGCGAACGGTGCCAAATGTTATATGATACGCACGATTGTCAAGCTGCTTTTCAGAATTCTTATATCACTCATCAAAACAATTTATTATTTCTCGATAGCTTTATCTCTATATGATTAAATATTATCTTCTTGACTCGCTTGTTTTTCTGTTATACTGTTGTGATCAACCTTGAGTTAAGCGGTTTGGTTGAGCAAAGAAGTAGCAGAAACTTGAATAAAGTAGGAACATCGCATGCAAAGAGAGCATATCCTAGACATCCTAAGCGCTCACAAACAGGAATTCTCTGAGAAATATGGCGTCAGCCGTTTGGGCATCTTTGGTTCCGTGGCTAGAAACGAAGCCACCGAAGCCAGTGACGTAGACATCATCGTTGAGATGCCGCCCGACTTGTTTCAGATGGTGCATATGAAGGAAGAGTTGGAACAGCTTCTGGTTGCGCCAGTTGATCTAATCCGTTATCAGAAATATCTTAATGCTCTACTCAAACGCCGGATCGACCAAGAGGCTATTTATGTCTGATCCAGAATTGGCGCGCGATATTCTGACCCTGTATTTCTACCCCGCTCACCACTAACTGATTTAATCTTGCTTTATAGTTCCAGTTCATCCAGCGTGATCAATCCATGCTTGAGCGCATAAATGGCGGCCTGGGTGCGGTGGGCCAGGTGAAGTTTGGTGAGGATGTTGCCAATATGCGTCTTGATCGTCTCTTCGCTGACCGTTAGGCGCGCGGCGATTTCGCGGTTAGTGCGCCCGTGGGCGAGCTGGCGTAAGACTTCTACCTCGCGTTCGGTTAGGTCGTGGCTGATCTGCGTATTGCGGACCAGTTCTTGTAAGACCGTGCCGGCCATCGCCTGATCGAGCACTGATTGTCCATAGGCCGCCCGCGTACAGGGCCAGCACTTGATCAAAAACGTAGGTCATCCCTTACATCGTGACAAGTCTCGGCTATCCCCGATCGGTAGGGCAATCCAACCATTGTCATGCTGGAAGCGGTGACCTACGTTTTTTACCTTATTGAATCATCTGCGTGACGAGATCCTTGCCGGATCGCAATTCTTTTTCATAGCTGTCATGTTGGCGGAAGACGGACATCCCCGCCTTTTCATACAACTTGGTGGCGCCGGTGAGGCTGCTGGCATCGACGCCAAGCCCGACCTTTTTGATGCCGCGCCGGTAAAATTCGCCAAAGGCATGGTGCAACAGCGCGAGCGCTAACCCTTGGCGACGCCACGGTCGGCGTACACCTAAATCGCTTACCCAGGCCAT
>JAPLGZ010000559.1 GCA_026389895.1 Chloroflexota bacterium
AATCCGATTATGCCTGAAATTTACCGGTCAGGCCCACCAAACTTGACCCGACGGGGATATCCACTTCTTTTACGCTGCGGACAAAGTCCTCGATCCCCAACAAAAATGGATATAAATATTCGGGCGAACTGGATTGGCCCATGTGGCTGATCCGAAATGCTTCGCCGGTCAATTTACCCCAAGTGCCCGAGACCGTATAGCCATGTTTGGCATCTAGAAAGTCGCGCACTTCTTGCTCATGGTCCATATCGGCGCGCTTGCAGACGGCCGTCACCGTAAAAGAGGCATCTTCGTCGCGTACAAGCATTTCGAAACCGATGTTACGTAGACCGGCGCGCACGACTTTTTGCGCCCAGGCATATCGCGCCCAATGGCCAGGTAATGTTTCGCCTTCGATGATGCGCTGTAAACTGGCATGGAGGCCAGCAATCAAGCCGGTTGCCATGGTAGTGGGCGAGGGATTATCGGGACGCTGGGCTTGATACGCTTTCCAGGTCGATAAGTTGTAATACCAGCCCCGCGTGGCCGTTGCTTGCTTCGCATCGATCACCTGCCACGCCCGCGGGCTAACCGAGACAATGCCCAAGCCTGGCGGAATTTCCAGCGCCTTGTTTGACGAAGTGCAGACGATGTCCAACGCCCATTTGTCCACCGGCAGATCATATCCACCCATGCCGGAGACCGCGTCCACCAGGATCGGCAGATCGCGCTCGTGCGCCAGGGCGGCTAATTCTTTGACCGGGTTGCGCACGCCCGTGCCGGTCTCATTCGCCACTACGGCCACGCCGGCCAATTTGCGCTCCTTTTTCAACGCCTGCCGCACTTGATCTAAATCAGCCGCCTTGCCCCACTCGTTTTCGATCTCGATCACATCAAGCGCATAGGCCCGCATAACCTCGATCAGGCGACCGGCAAAAGGTCCGTTGGTGACCACGGCGACCTTTTCGCCGCGGTTAAAGAGACTGGCTACGCCGATCTCAACGGCCCCTGAACCGGGCGCCGTGAGCACAAAAATATCGTTCTCTGTCTGAAAAACCTGGTGAAGAAACTTCATCGTGGCCTGATACATCGGCACGAAGTCATCGGTATAGTTCGACATCACCTGTTCGCTAAGTGCATCCAGCGTCTCATCCCAGACGGGCACTGGGCCAGGGATCATTAATTTATTGCGTTGTTTCATGTGGAAACCTCCAGAGGTTATGTGAAAAATTACTAAGGGGTAGAGCAACCCCACCCCAGCCCTCCCCTGGTAAGGGAGGGAGCCGTTGGTCGGATAGAACTAGTCACTTCGGCCTTCCACCAATCAGTCCCCTCCCTTATCAGGGGAGGGTTAGGGTGGGGTCTAGGCGTGGGGGGGAGGCCGTCGTTGTAATTAACTACCATGCCGGATAAAATCAGCAATCCGTTCACCGATCATCATCGTGGTGGCATTGGTGTTGGCGCGCACACAATCGGGCATAATCGATGCATCCACCACGCGTAATCCGGCCACGCCGTATACTTTGCCCGTTTGATCGACAACTGCCATCTCATCGGTAGCTGGCCCCATCTTGCAGGTGCCAGAGCTGTGATGCCCGGTGTTGGCCGCCCACAGCATCCACTGGTCGAGCATGGCGTCGGAGCCTACGTCTGCGGCTATGGGTTGGCTACGCGTTTGAATCAGATGCGCAAAGGCGCCTCCTTCGATTAAACCAAGGCATAAGCGCACGCCTTCGCGCAGGCGTTGGCGGTCGTACGCTTCAGTCAGGTAACGATAATTGACGGTGGGTTGGATGTTGGGATCACGTGACACCACACGTAGTTCGCCGGCGCCCAAGGCCAGATTGAGTGTCGGGCGCACCAATAAGGTATGGGTGGCGGGGATAGCACCCATATAGACAATCATGTCGTTGGGCAACGACGAGCCTGGCGCCGTATAGCGTACGCCGACCTGATGCCAGTGTGTTTGTTGATTGATCACATAATCGGGTTGCAGCGGCCAAAGCAGGTTGACGGCTGGGTGGTCACGCAAATTTTGGCCAACGCCGGGCGCGGGGTGTTGGATCGGGATATCGAGCGCCTGTAACTGTTCAACTGGCCCGATGCCAGAAAGCATCAGCAAGTGTGGGGAGCCAATCGCGCCGGCGCTGACAATAATTTCGGTGCCTTCAAACTGGCATGTTTGACCTGCAATTTCTACAAGAACGCCAGTCGCCCGTTGGCCGGTGAAGAGAATGCGCTGGGCCAAACAGTTGGCCTGGATCGTCAGGTTGGGGCGGGCGCGCGCCGGGTTCAGATAGCCGAGCAAGGTGCTCGAGCGGATGCGCTGGTGATTGTTAAGCGGATATGGCCCCACGCCGGTGGCACCAGGTTGATTGTGATCAGGGCAATCCGGAAAGCCGGCGTCGCGACAGGCCTGGTAAAAGGCAATTTGATCGGGTCGCCATTCTGCGGCTGGATGGCGAGATATCTTGATCGGTCCGTCGGTGCCATGGATTTCGTTGGGGAAATCTAGATCGTTTTCCAATTTGCAAAAATAGGGCAGAACTTGCGCAAAATCCCATTGATCATTGCCCTGCGCCGCCCACGCGGCAAAATCTTCGGGCACCCCGCGCAGAAAAACTTGGGCATTCGTCGTCGACGAGCCACCGATCACTTTGCCGCGCGGCAAGGGCATCGGCGGCGCGCTGGGTGTGGCCTCGGCCACATAACGCCAATCATGGCTGGTGCTCAAAATGCCGGCGGGCGTACCGTAGCCATATTTGAGATCGTCCGGCAACGTGTCAAACGTTGGATAATCTGGCCCTGCTTCCAACAAAAGCACCGAACGCGCCGCCTCTTCAGTTAGGCGTGCCGCCAAAATTGCTCCCGCCGCGCCAGAGCCGATGATGATTACATCATATTTTGTCGTCGTTTGCATGGTTTGAGCCTGTTTCTGTGTGCTTTAACAAATGATGAGTGAAAAGTGATGCGTGCAGCAGCAGGATTGAAATCCGCTGCTGATAAAGCAGGAAGTGCCCTCAGGCACTAACCACCTAGTCGCTGAGGCGACTTCTTGTGCTGTCAGCCAACCTGCTTATGGGCATTAACAAAATAAAGCGGTAACGGGTCAGTCAACCTGCTTTGCGCCCAAGGGGCACCCGCCCCTGGGCACGGTTTCCCGTAGCAGGCGGCGGTTTTAACCGCTGCGGAACTTTTTCACGCAGCACTTTCTAGCCAACCCGATACGGCGCAAGCGATTCATAGTTCGGATCAATGCCGATCCCTGGCGCATCTGGTGGGCTGACCGTGCCGTCGTCGTTGAGGCGCAAAGTATGATGATAAATTTTGCCCCACATCGGATCGACGGTGTCACGATAAAATTCGAGGATCAGGCCGTTGGCAATGGCGGCGACCAGGTGTACATGCACTTCTTGCGGGCCGTGCGGCGCAATATCGACATCGTAGGCTTGGGCCAGATGGGCCACTTTCATAAACTCCGTGATGCCGCCCAGGATGATCGCATCGGCGTTGAGAATGGCGACCGCATTTTGGGCAATCAAATCGCGAAAGCCATACCGCGTATATTCGTTTTCGCCAGTGGCCAGCGGAATAGAAGTTGCTTCGGCCAGCCGTTTGTGGCCTTCATAATTGTCTGGCGCAATTGGCTCCTCAAACCAAAAAGGGTCAAATTCCTCAATGCGCTTGGCAAACTGAATCGCCTCATAGAGCTTGTACGCGCAGTTGGCATCCACCATCAGTTTGACGTCTGGCCCGATGGCCTCACGCACCGTCTTTACACGCGCCACATCCTCACGCATCGCAACGCCGCCCACCTTCATCTTGATCGCCTTGGCGCCCATCGCCACGTTTTCGATCATCTCCTGCGCCAGTTCGGGCAACCCTTTCCCTTCTTCGTAATACCCACCTGCAATGTAGGTGGGCACCCGATCCCGATAGCCGCCCAGTAACTTATAGAGTGGCATGTTGGCGGCCTTGGCGCGCAGATCCCACAACCCAATGTCGATGGCACTGATCGCACGCGTCGTGATGCCGCGCCGGCCGACTAATTTGGGCACCCACATCTTGTGCCAGAGTCGTTCGACATCAATGGGGTCTTCGCCGATGAGCAGAGGCGTAAAATAATCAATCGCCGCCTTGGCGATGCCGCCGACATCGCCGAGCCCAATGCCTGTAATGCCTTCATCCGTTTCAATTTTGACCAAACCCACCCCGGCATGGGTATAGGTGTGCTTGCCATTGGTGATCGGCTTATGCCGCGGCCAGCGGTAGGTTTCTGTGGTAATCTTGGTGATTTTCATCCTTCGTCTCCCCGGCAAAATCGTGACAAGTAGGGTGGATTGGCTTACGGCGTGGTAACAGCATCATAGCATGGGCCAACGCTTTAACAAAGTCCACAGCTAAATAGCAATGGGAGAATGTTTAATCAATGATGACGATTGACCTACGATATATCCAGCATAATGCGTTTGATACTTTATATAATCTTATAGGAACAGGCAACTCGATCAATTGACTTTCAGAATAGATCACATGGTGCTAGAATTGGCGTTTATAATCTCATGTAACTTTCTAACCCAGCTTGGCTACATAAGGAAGCAGAAATCATGACCAAACTCAAAATTGCCTTTATTGGGGCGGGCAGCCAATCTTTTGCTGGCCGCACGTTGGGGGATGTGTTGCTCAGCGAGCCGCTCAACGAATTTGAGCTGGAATTGGCGCTGATGGATGTAATCCCCGAGCACATCACAGGCACAGAAACCTTCTGTCGCCGCGCCGCCGAGCAACTGGGGCGCCAAGTGACAATCACGCCGACCGCCGATCTACACCAGGCGCTTGATGGTGCAAGCTTCGTCGTGACCGCACTAGAGCGGAATCGTTATCTTTACTGGGCGCAAGATTTCCACATCCCGCGCCTCTATGGCTCTGAACAGGTCTATGGTGAAAACGGCGGCCCCGGTGGGATCTTTCATGCCCTGCGCAATATGGGACCGATGCTCGATGTTGCCCAGGCGATGGCGGAACGTTGCCCCGATGCCTGGTTGATCAACTTTTCTAATCCTGAAAGCAAGTTGTGTGAAGCGCTTGATCGCCTGACCAAAATAAAAACGGTCGGTCTCTGTCATGGCGTCTTTATGGGGCGCGAACAGATCGCCCACTTTCTGGAAATGGCCGAAGATGACCTCCAGACCAGCGCTTGCGGCTTCAATCACTTTACCTGGTTTCAAGAAATTCGCGACAAGCGCACCGGCGCAGATCTCTACCCGCGCTTGCGTGAGCGTGAGCGTCAGGCCGATTGGCTGGCCGAATGGGACGATATCGCGCTGGGGCGCATCATGTTCCGCACCTTTGGCCTCTGGCCATCACCCGGCACCAACCATTATGGCGAATATGTCCGCTGGGCCGGCGATTTTCTGGCCTCGACGCCTTTACAATTCTACTATGACCCGGCCGAAGGTCATCCGTGGCAGACCAATCAAATCCCTGAGTTCATCTACTCAATGGGCAATAATCCCACCGAACGACCACTTTTTCGCACCGATGCCAAACGTGGCCGGCCAGCCCCGCCCCCCGAAGGTAAGTTCGAGCTCAAACCCTCCCACGAGTTAATGGCGCCGATCATGGAAGGCCTTGCCTGTAACATCCCGCATGAATTGCCCGCCATTGTCTATCCCAACCGTGGCGCGATCCCGGGCATCCAGGCCGATATGACCGTCGAAATGCCTGCCACTGTGGATAAAAATGGCCTGCACCCTTGCCAGATGGCGGCCCTTCCCGAAGCCATTGCCGCGATGATTCGCGTGCAGGGCAGCATCCAAAAATTGATCGTTGAGGCCTATGCAGAGCGCTCCCGTAACAAACTGCTCCAGGCCATTTTGCTCGACCCAACGGTCAAGTCGTATCGGGGCGCGGTGGCGATGATGGATGAACTGCTGCGCCTGCAAAAGGATCTACTGCCCGAATTTGTGTAGTAAATCGGCTGAAATGTAACCCATTCAATTTATCATTTAAATGCCAGGGATCCATGATCCCTGGCATTTCTGTCCTTGCTGAACGCTGTAAACTTCCGATCCTCTGGGAATTTCTTTGCGTCCTCTGCGCTTAAGCATTGCTCGACGCGGGCTATGCTCATACCAAAACATTGACTTTACAGTGTGTTAAATCAATAGGTGATATTTCTCATAGACCATCTAGTACTAATTACGTATAATAGGGATGGGGAGAAGTTAATGGTAGACGAATTAAAATAGAAATAATGGTCAATCAGCATATAAGTCATAAATCAAAGAGCGGGATTCTGTTGCCAGTTAGTTTAGTCTTGCTCAGCGTTTTGTGGCTGTTTGGGATATTGATGTGGATTTTCCCCGCCGCCATTTTCGCCCAAATTGCTCCTGCTTCATAACCCGTATTGCCTACGATCAGCGTCAATAATCTCGCGAACCCAGCCTGCGCCATGCCAGATCAATTGGTGTTGGCCGAATACCAGGTCTGGCATGGTTTGCCCTCGCACAAGGAGCCCC
>JAPLGZ010000682.1 GCA_026389895.1 Chloroflexota bacterium
GACCGCGGCAAACCTTTCTTTCTGCCGCCCGGTGCGACGAACGTGACCGCCTCGCTCAATTTTAACCTGAACGATCTGGCTTCGGCGATTGGGCGCGTGCAACTGCGCAAACTGCCAGCGAGTATTGAGCGCCGGCGGGTGGTTGTGGCCAATTTGCGCGAAGGGCTGGCCGAATTGGGCTTGGTGTCGATTACACCGCCGCGCCCCGGCTTCGAGTCAAGCTACTGGTTTCTGCCGATCCAATATCACCCAGACCAGGCTCTATGCGACAAGGCGACTTTTTGTGAATGTCTGCGTGCCGAAGGGCTAGCCGTGATGACCGATTATCGGGGTGGGTTGCCGCACAGCCAGGATTGGTTTGTCAACCGGCGGGTCTTTGGCCATAGTGGTTATCCGTGGGCCAGTCCTGAGTATAAAGGTGATCCTGAGCGCCAGTTTCCTTGTCCCAATGCCCAGGCGATGGTGGAGAGCCATTTTAATCTGAACTTTCACGAAAACTGGGGTGCACGCGAAATCGAAGACACGATTGCGATCTTTCAAAAAGTGGCCGCGGTTTTTGCGCGCGGGTAAGCCGTGAATGAATTCAGCGTCTGATATAGAAAACCGCGCCCATAGGGTTCCCGAAACGGGTTGACAGGTGTCCTTAACGTGTTTTAACACGTTTTCCATAGCAGGCCGTGAATTCATTCACGGCCTGACAGCACCTCACCCCCCACCCCCTCTCCTGAATCAAAGGACAGAGTTCAGGAGAGGGGGAGCAGAACAACAGCAGTTGATTGTCCCCCCTCTTCTGAAACAGCTTTACCGTTCAGGAGAGGGGGCTGGGGGGTGAGGCGCTGTTGCAACGAAATTTCTAACCCTAGACAACACAATTAAAATCTGCGTCATCTGTAAATAAGTCTTCCTATTTACAAAATTTCAAGGAGAAGATCATCGTATGGCCATTGCAATTGAGCGCAACTCACCACCTGTCCGTTCCGGCGCTTTTGGTCCGCAGTGGGATCTGGGCGATGAAGAGATCGAGCAACTGATCGACGTAGTCCGCGCGGGCAAGTTGAGCCGCTTGGGTGGCTCTAAAGTCATTCAACTGGAGCAGGACTTTGCCGCCAAGCAGGGCGTCAAATATGCCCAGGCCGTCACTTCGGGCACGGCGGCCGTCCATACCGCGATCGGCGTGATCGACCCCAACCCCGGCGACGAGATCATCACGACCAGCATCACCGATTTTGGCACGGTCATCGGCATCCTTTATCAGAATGCGATTCCCGTTTTCGCCGACATCGATCCGCTCAGTGGCAATCTCGATGTCAACGATGTGGCCGCCAAGATCACGCCGCGCACCAAGGCGATTGTCCTCGTCCATCTTTTTGGCAACCCAGGCGACATTGCGCCATTTATCGAATTGGCACGCGCCCACAATATTGTCCTGATCGAAGATTGCGCGCAGTCGCAACTCGCTCAATATAAGGATCGTCCAGTCGGTTCGTGGGGCGATTTGGGCTGCTTTAGCTTTGGCGGCAAACACATGACCACCGGCGATGGCGGCATGGTGATCACGAACCGGGATGATTTTGCGGAGCGCCTCAAGTGGTTCGCCGACAAAGGCAACCCGCGCCAGCCGGTCTACGAGCACAATTACCTGGCCCCGAATTATCGCATGACGGATTTACAGGGGGCCGTGGGCGTTGCCCAGTTAAAGAAAGTCGATGAGGCCGTGCGCAGAAAGCAATGGGCGGCTCATCAGTTGAGCGAAGTGGTGGCCAGTGAGCCAGGGTTGACCTTGCAGACGGTGTTGCCGGACGCGCGCCACTCTTATTGGGTCTATGCCTTTCACATGGATCCGAGCCAGTTTAGTGTGCCGGCCAAACAATTTGCCGACGCGCTTCAGGCCGAAGGCGTGCCGGCAAATTCCCCTTATTTGGTCTATCCGATCTCCAAATACCCAGCCCTGGCCCAACAGCGCACCTACGGCACTTCCGGCTTTCCCTGGACCGATCCAAGCGTGGGCCGTAACATTGACTACGGATCACTATCCCTGCCTGGCTCCGAGCGTTTTCTGGAAACGGCGATAGTCGTGCCCATGAACCCGTCGTACACCGAGCAGGATGTAGAGAGTTTTGGCGCCGCCATTCGGAAGGTGGCCGAGCATTACCGGTTGAAATAATTACCAGCTCACGTTACGCAGACAATATGAAAAATGGGATAGAGGATAACTGATGGGCCCCACCCTAACCCTCCCCTAGGGAGGGAACTGATGGGTGAAGGTAGAAAGTAACTCGTTCTGTCCATCCAACGGTTCCCTCCCTAGGGGAGGGTTAGGGTGGGGCTCCTGCCCTGTTGCAACCAACCCAGCAAACTTTTGTTGGGCCGCTGTGTAACGCTTCTTTCTGCGTAACCTGACTTACCAGATGAAATAGAGGAGACTATGGCTGAATTGATTCCTTTTTCTGAACATCTGATCATGGGCGGTTACAACTATGCCTATGGGATTGCCGCTGCCGACATCACGGGCAACGGGGTGTTGGATATTGTTTCGGCGGACACGATTGTTGGCCTCTATTGGTTTGAAAACGACGGCCAGGGCAACTTCACCCAGCATATTATCCATGAACGCACGGATGAGTGGCTGGAGCGGCACGCGGTCGTGGATATCAACGGCGATGGCCGCCCAGAGATTGTGATCGTGGATAACATCAACGGTTCGCTGCTCTATTTTGCGTTTGAAGGCGACCCGCGCGAGCGCAAAAACTGGTCGCATCATTATATTATCGACGGTGGTCTGCCCGGCGCGTATGACGTGGCGGTGGCTGACTTTGACGGCGATGGCGTGCTGGATGTGGCGGCTTCGAGTTGGCGCAAAGGCAACCGTTTCGACTGGTTTGAACAGCGTGATGGGCAGTGGATTCAACATCCGATCGAAGAAGATATTGGCGAAACGCGCACCATCTGTGCCGTCGATATCGACGGCGACGGCAAGATCGATCTGTTGGGCACGGCGCGCGCCGCCAACCAGGTTGTCTGGTATCAGAATCCCGGCGACCCCGTTCACCAGCCGTGGCGCAAGACAATTATTGACAATGCGGTTCAGCCTTGTCACGGCCACCCGGTGGATATGGATGGCGACGGCGATGTGGATGTTGTGATGGCGTTGGGCATGGCGCCGCCCGGTCACCCATGTGATTTAAAAGATCAGCAGATCGTCTGGTATGAACACGCCGGCGACCCGACCCAAGGCCCGTGGAAAAAGCACATCATCTGTGAAAACTTCT
>JAPLGZ010000288.1 GCA_026389895.1 Chloroflexota bacterium
TCGTCCATAATCTGGAGCAATGAGTTCCAGACTTCCGGATGCGCCTTCTCGATCTCGTCAAACAAGATCACTTGATAGGGCCGACGCCGCACTTGCTCGGTCAACTGACCGCCTTGATCATAACCAACATAGCCTGGAGGGGCGCCAAAGAGGCGGCTGACGGTATGCGGCTCGCGATATTCGCTCATGTCGATACGCAACAGCGCTTCGTCATCATCGAACATAAAGCCAGCTAACGCTTTCGCCAACTCGGTCTTGCCCACACCAGTCGGGCCCATAAACAGGAAAGTGCCAATCGGGCGACGTGGATCTTTCAACCCGCTGCGCGCCCGGCGAATCGCATCGCTCACGGCGACAATCGCTTGTTCTTGTCCCACAATCCGCTTGCGCAGATGGCCTTCCATATCGACTAGTTTGGCGCTTTCGGTCTGCAACATACTGTTGACAGGAATGCCCGTCCAACTGCTCACGACTTGCGCAATGTCAGTGGCCTCGACCAATTCATCCAAACCAGTCTCTTCTTTCCACTGTTCAGCTGCTTTGGTATATTCTTCTTCCAAACGCACACGATCGGTTTTAAACTGCGCCGCATTGGCATAATCGCGGGCGGCCCAAGCGGCTTCTTCATCCGCAATCAACTTGTCCAACTGCACCTTTTGGGTCTTCAAGCCGTTGGGCATTGAATAAATGGCAACCCGCAATTTGGCGGCGGCCTCGTCGATCAAATCAATGGCTTTGTCGGGCAAGCGGCGGCTGGCCACATAACGATGGCTCAGCTTGACAGCCTGCACCAGTGCATCATCCGCATACGTCACATGATGGTGATCTTCATAGCGGGTGCGCAGCCCTCGCAAAATAGCGATGCTGTCTTCGATGTTCGGCTCATCCACATAGACTGGCGCAAAACGGCGTTCCAACGCGGCATCTTTTTCGATCTGCTGGCGATATTCATCCAGCGTCGTGGCGCCGATACATTGCAATTCGCCACGAGCTAAGGCGGGCTTGAGCATATTGCTCGCATCTAGCGCACCAGCCGCATTCCCAGCGCCTACGACAGTGTGTAATTCGTCGATAAAGAGAATAATCTCGCCGGCGCTGCGTTGTACTTCTTCAATACAAGCCTTCAAACGCTCCTCAAACTCACCACGGAAACGGGTGCCGGCGAGCAAAGCGCCCATGTCAAGCGAAATTACCTTTTTGCCAACCAACGGTTCCGGCACATCATTATCAACGATCTTCTGGGCTAGCCCCTCAACGATCGCTGTCTTACCGACACCGGCTTCACCGATTAACACCGGATTATTTTTGGTGCGGCGGCAGAGCACCTGCATCACGCGTAAGACCTCAGCATCACGCCCAATCACGGGGTCCAGTTTGCCAGCACGGGCCGCGACAGTCAGATCGCGGCCATATTTTTCTAGCACACGATATTTGCTTTCGGCATTCGGCTCGGTGACCCGTTGCCCATCGCGCAATTCATTGACAGTATCATAGATCCGCTCTTTGGTCAGCCCCGCTTCGCGCAAAATATTGGCGCTTGGCGTGTTACGTTCGCTGGCAATGGCCAAAAAGATATGTTCAGTGCTGATGTATTCATCTTTCAGCTTGGTGGCTTCTTCGTTGGCAACATCCATTACGCGCTTCAGACGCGGCGTAATAAAGACTTGTGCGGTAGGTCCGCTGCCATAAGAATTGGTGCCAGCCTTGGGTGCAGCTTCAAGCACGGTCTCTAATTTACGCACCATCACATCAACCGAGGCTTCCACTTTGCCCAGGATTTGCGGCACAGCGCCATCCCGTTGTTGCAACAACGCCAAGAAGAGATGTTCAGTATCCACTTGCGTGTGTTTGTAATGTTGCAAAATCTCGTAAGCCCGCATGGCGGCTTCTTGCGCTTTTTCAGTAAATCGGTCAAATCTCATCATCGCTTCTACCCTCGTTATTGCTGTATAAAATTCTCAAATCATCTACGCTCATCAAAAGTTGATCCGATACGAAACATAGACGAGCCACGATGGTAACCTGAGTTCG
The DNA here is from genome assembly GCA_026389895.1 of Chloroflexota bacterium. Taxonomy (GTDB): domain Bacteria; phylum Chloroflexota; class Anaerolineae; order Caldilineales; family Caldilineaceae; genus JAPLGZ01. The sequence continues at coordinate 2,032 of JAPLGZ010000288.1, forward strand.
GTTTTAATGCTTTTGAACACAGTAATCTATCACTTTAGCGTCAACAAGCCTGATCAAACAGGATCTTGCCTGTTGGCTGTAGCAACCCTATATACAAAATCAATGTTCCCAACTGGGTTATTCCGGCTTGCTTGTTACAGCAATATGATTCTCTCACGTATTACATACAAAAGGGTAGGCCAAATTCCAAAGTCAATTCCCTCTAATACAAGGCAAATAGTCCGATAACATAGCGCAAACAATTGTGGGGAAGGGATTAGGGATATAGAATTAGGGTAACGGCGCATAGGCTCTTCTAATCCCTAATCCTGTATCCCGTATCCTTATCTAATAACGCGTTAACGCGCCAATCTTCCCTGCATTCGCCAGGCCGGCATGCTCACTGAGAACCGTAACGCCAATCCCCTGCACCAAGGCGCGACGCAACACACTATCCACGGCATCTGGCAGGGGTTGTACGCGGCCACTCGCCAATTCGCTGCTCTCATTGAGGTCTAAAAGAATCGTGCCACCATCCACAAAACGATAGGCAGGTTGGGCAAAGTCGGCCAATACGACGACATGCTGAGCGCGCCCAGATTGGACGGCAGTCAAGGTCTCAGCCAGCCCTAAGATCGCATTGCCACCCTGGCGGGCTTGCGCTAATACTTCATCAACAATTTCGATGGCCTCCTCATTGGTGGCTTTGCGGGCCATTTCCAGGGCCTTTTCACTAATCTGTGCCGACGTCGCATTGGTCTGAGCGCCGATCTGACCCACCACCATCAATCGGAGCCGCTGACTGAGCAATTCTTTGAAGATAGCCACATTCTTGTCGGTGCCGGCCAGAATCAGGCGGCGGGTGTCAGTTTGGCGATAAAATTCTTCGGCCATTTCAGCGGCATCTTGCAAATTTTGCCGCGCCTGGCCGGTTTCGCGGCGTTGAAAGCGCGAGGCAGACCAGCCGCCCGATTTATGCAGTTTGACCTCTTCGCCCATATAACCTTCGGCAACCTCCAGATCGCCCATATTAAAGATATAAAGCCGCGCCCCCTCTTGATCCACATGGATCACACCATAACGTTCATAGGTGTCCATGAGCATGGCGAGTTGGCGGATGTAGGGACGAAAACTGACCCAGACACTATCTTCAACCGGCACTTGAAAGCTATGCGCCCACCAAAAGTTTTCTGCTGCGCAACTAAACATAATTAGCCCGCGCCCTTGGCGATTGTAACCAGTTTCGACAAAGCTTTGCACGCGTTTTATGTCATCAGGCGCAACATTTTCCGCCTTGCTGAATAAATTGCGTAACGCCAACCGGTATTGCTCTACTGTACGCTGCTGAGGATCAACATTCAGATAGACACTCAAGACTGAATGCGCTTGGGTTTCAAATTCAACAGCTTGGCGTACATCAACATTAGTAAGCATAGAGCCTCCTCTAATGGTTAGGTGAATGGGACAGCTTGTAGATGAGGGATGGGGATCAGCTAAGGGCAACAGTATCACGTTCACGACCGCTTGTCAACCGAGAAGTAATTATTCGTTAAGGTATATACCGTCCTGTCTCATGGCTTTTTAAATTAACGCCTAGGTGCTGTACTACCTTCCGCAAGCACAAGTCTATTATTAATCATTTTTGGCGGAGTGAATCCATAATCAAAATTACAAATTTACGTTACGCAGGAACAGAAATTACACAGAGTTCACCGAGACAGTTTATTTTCTCTCGGTAAACTCTGTGTAACTGCGCTTTGCCACTCTCCTGAACTTGGCCATTGAGTCAGGGGGAGGGATGCCCAGCGGGCATAGGGGGTGAGGGCACATTTCGTTATAAATAAAAATTAGAGAGAATTTCTCGTAAATTTTTGTGCAAATTGTCTATTGAAGCCGGTCAAGACAAACGGTATACTAAGACCAGTGTTGACGCAGAAGGTATTGCCCAACATCGCAAAGTTTACTGGGGAGCGAACTTTGCACACCGTCTGGGTCGGGGCATGGCCTCACACAGACAATAGTATCTGCTAAGCAATTCTCCTTTGGTTCTTCCTTCCTTTCCTACATCCTCTGGAATCGCCACTACCCGGCACAGTAGTGGCGATTTCGCTTTTCCTACAATCATCCACCGTTTGATATACCGTCTTGCAATACGGGAGCCGAGGTATAACAGCAATCAGATCAGCGTAGGCAAACGGTCTTGAACGCGTCATACATTGATCAGATGTTTCTCATAAAATTACTTTAGGATATCAATGCGTAGCTTATGCAGGAGAGGCGGGCGCTTCAAAAAGCTGGCTAGTTTGCTTATCGCCAAGCAGGTGGCCATGATCGCTAAATCTAGGATCACCCAATCTACCAGTGGAGCAACGTACAGGGCGTTTCGAATCAAAGTGGGCTTATCTGCGTAGAGTGTTGTAAAGCATCACTTACTTCTAACACTTATGCTCGTTTGTCCATTTTAGCTGCGTAAGTGATGAACTTACGGCACAAGGAATGCCACTGAGTTAGTCATAGGCTAAGTTATAGAAGGCACAAAGTGTTGTCAGATTGGCAATGCAAGTGAAAGGTGCAATGTATGAGTTCTTCGTTTGCGAATGCAAGTCTCCTGTCAAACAATCTATTTCAGGGTGACTATTGGGCTTTGGGTATACAAGCAGGAAACACCCCAGCTGCAATCGATCTAAATCATGTTCTCCAAGATGCGCGGATGGGCGATGAATTGGCCTTTAGTCGTCTCGTCGATTACTATCGCAGCACAGCAGAACGCGCCGCCCAACACATTTTACATACAGAAGAAGCGGCTGCCGATGCCGTCCAAGATGCCTTAATCAAAGTGCATCGAGCCTTGCCCCGTTTTCAAGATGGCAATTTTCGCTCCTGGTTGCTCCGCATCGTCACCAATACCTGTTATGATCATCTACGCCGCCAAAAGCGCCGTCAATCCCTAAGTTTAGACGAATTGACCGAAGGGTCGACTGGGCATGTCTTTGCACAAACCACCACTGACACCCAAAACCCAGAAACGCTCACGCTGCACAAAGAAAGTATGCAAGTGTTGTTGAAGGCGATCAACGAATTGCCGGCCTGGCATCGCACAGTTGTCTTATTGATCGACGTGCAGGGTTATGATTATGCCGAAGCAGCCGAAATGTTAGACCTGCCATTAGGGACGATCAAATCGCGTTTGAGCCGTGCGCGCGCAACCCTGCGCGATGCGCTGGTCAATGCCGATCTGGCTCCGCAACCCAACAACTAATGGTTAATGCTGAATGAGTAATAAAACGGCGAACAATAATTTACGTTAATGATGATGTCGGTTCTAACCAGACCGAACGCCAGTGACCAATCGGACAAAAGCCCAACTTGCGATAGACAGCCCCGGCAGTCGGATTTGCCCAGTAGAGCGCAGGTTGTTTGCCTTCAGCGAAAAGCTCGCGGCACAATGCGCTGCAAACGGCTTGGCTCAGCCCACGCCCGCGTGCAGACGGCGCCGTAAATACCCCCCCAATCATAGCCATTTGGCGAATCTCGGCGTTGGTTAGCGCTGTAGCAAGTACGTTGCCAGCTTTTTCGGCCAGCCACAAACGGCTGTCTTGTAAAGGTCGAATGATGGCGGCTGGCGGGCGAGCCATCTCTTGGGCCACCGCATAAAACTTTGTCAAGGCAGGGAGATCATCCATCGTGGCGCGCCGTACGGTCACATCGATTGGTGGGGTCACTGGCCGAAAATTCTCCTCGGGCAAATTCATCAATTCTTCAATTTTGATTTGCTCACCCCGATAGCAGTGGAGATAGGGCAAAAAGGACGCAATCCCCCCGGGGTTATCTTGTAAACGCACTGCGCCGGCCAGATGAGTGTCCAGCACCTGGCCTAGCCCCTGCCAATCCGCATTGGGTTTCCCATAAACGGACCAACCCGTCATGTAACGATTCAAAACGGCGTTCAGGCAATAAGTGCCAGGGGTCTCTTCCGTCACATCACCCCAGAATTCACAAAAATCGCGAGTAAAACCGAGCGTCTCCAGATTGCCCCACATATAGAGCGTAAGTTGTGGAGCCGTTGCTAACAAAGCTAGCGCGGCCGCCCGATCTTCTTCACGTAACAGACGAATCATCGATCATCTCCACTGACAAAATTTGAATTTGCCCAGCCAACGTGGCGCTTTGGGCGCGACTATTCTGTAACGAAAGCCCAACGCCCAGGGCCATGATGCTCTAGGTAAAAGGTGACTGCCAGGGCCAGGTCTTGCTGTAGCGCCAGAGGCTGGGTGCGCATCCAAAACCCAAAATCGCTACTCCACGGCTCACCATCCAAGACGGTGCGCAAATGCAGTTGGCCGAGTGGCCCTAAGGCGGCCAACATACCCGACGCGCGAAAAGCCGACGGCAGCAGACTACGATCATAATCAACGCGACAAAAGGTCGGTTGCCACTGCTCGTTGACTGTGTCGAGCAACAGATAGTGGGCGCGCGGGTCACCATCATACGAAGAACCAACACTGCCACCATTAAAGATCTGCCACGCTGCGACGCGACGTTCCATCGGACGATGCGTGTGGGCACAGACGATGACACTTTCCGCCACGTCGGCCAGAACCTTGTGGATCATTTCATCGGTGGTTTCAGCCAGTATGCCCAGAAATGGGTCACCGGGGACGCCATGCAACAGACGGATGGGTGGGCCATCGGCAAATGAAAGTTGCAATTCAGCAGGTAGGGTGCGGATGGTCTCAAGATGATGGGGATGTAAATGTTCTTGGGTCCACCATAAATCAATAAAGCGAGCCCGATTGGTGAAAGGTGGACGATTGGCCGGTGTATTAATGGCCCCAACCACCAGTTCGTGGTTGCCTTGAATCGCAGGCCAGCCCAATGTGGCCAACAAGTCCATAACTTCGTTACTCCACGGGCAGCGATTGATCTGGTCGCCAGCAAAATAGATGGCATCGGGGCTTTGTTGCTTTAAATCAGCCAACACGGCTTCCAGGGCGGGTAAATTGCCATGAATATCAGCCAGAATTGCCAAACGCATCAGCCAAGCTTCCGGTTATGCAGCGGATCAAGGGCACGCACAACTTGCTCACGCCCAGATTCCCGAGTGTAGGCGTGAAAGACACTGGTCAGATCATCCCGATCAGGGTCTAACCCTTGATCGCGCGCCCACTGATAAAAAAGAATGATCTCTGGTTCGCCCGTCACTAATTCCCAATAAAAGAGCTGACTCATAACACCGCCCGCCGCCATCATGCCAGTCTCGGCATAGGCGGCCAACGCTGGCCGACGATCATAGGCGAGCCGGTACATCGTGGCGCGCCAACCGCCTGGTTCGACACTTTCTGGCACCGCTTCTAACAGCGCAAACTGAGCAACCGGATCCCCATCCAGCGACAACCCGACGCTGCCTGGGTTGATCAGATGCCAACGCCGCTGTAACAACCGTTCGTCGCGCAAGCGCGCGGCCTGGCTAGGGTCAGTTGGCGGATTCTTGCGCAGTTTGGCAAGCACATCCCCATCAAATTCTAAATGCCGGTCAATCTGCACATGGGTATGCGCCGAGATCAGCGTGCGTTCTTGTACAGGCAGGATATCGGCAATAATTTTTTCTGGTGCTTGGTGATTGTAAAAGCCGGTGCGATTACGGCCTGGCACCCCGTGGGCGACGCGCATGGGTTGCGTGGTAGGGATATAAAAGGTACGCTCATCGGGCAACATGGCAAGATATGCGCCTTGCGCGGGTGTGATCCGCTCCAACAACCAGTGTAGTTGCCCCCATCGTTGATGATCTTGATAAGCTTGCAGGGCGCGTTCGGTGCCAAAATCTAGATAGTAAAACTCATGATTGCCGCGCACCGTTATACAGTTAAGCGCCCGCACGCGATCAATCACTTCGGCGCTAAAGGGGACACCGTTGATCAAATCGCCATCAACCACAATTTGGTCCGGTTGAAGCGATTCTACCTTCGCCAGTACAGCTTCCAACGCGGGTAAATTTCCATGAATATCGGCCAACATTGCAATCCGCATATCTGTACTATACACGTAACGGCAACGTGAGGCAAACCGGACAGGCTTATTCTGGCAGAGTGGGGAAACGGGTGAAAGTAGAGAGTAGGGATTGGAGATTAGGAGATTGTGCGCTCTTAATCTCCAATCCCTACTCTCTAATCTCCATACTTATAGACAGACGGCAGCAGTTTAAGATAGACCGTAATTTCGCTGCGGTTGTGAAACAACTGCCGGGCGCCCGCAATTTGATAAACTTCACGCAGGATATTAAAGGCATGATCAATAATCGGTGGGCGGTTCTGTTCGGGCAATTTCAGCGTCATGATCACAATGCCATGCGGCTGTAATTGGTGCGCATATTTCACCATCAGGCGCGCCGAGTCGCGAGCATCCATCCGCATATCGTTGACAATGATATCAAACTGGTCGGGATCATCAGCCAGGTAAGCTTCGGCAGTCGTTCGCTTGTGACGCACACCGCGGTCTTGGATCACACGGGGGTCCAAATCACCAGGGTCAATTGCGGTGACATACTGTTCATACAAACGCAGCACGCGCGTCCAACCGCCCGGTGATGCGCCCAGATCAAGCGCCACCCCATGCGGTGGCAATTCAATCTCAAAGATCTCCAGTGCTTCCAACAACTTAAATTCGGATCGGCTCACCTGATCCGCTTCGCGCGCAAAACGGCGTACGCCGCCCGCCCAATCAGAAAGATTGTGGATGGTCAAAGAAAGCCCAACAAAGGCCATATGCGGAATCGGCGGGCTGCCGGCGGGCACGGGATGATCCAGCGTGACCGCACAAACCACGGATAAGATCTGTTCCGGCAGGCGCACATCCAGTGACGCGCTGGTATTGGTTTTGATCACGTCGGCCAGGGCATTGTTGAGATCAAACGGCTTATACGGCAAGTCAGCCAGGATGCGGGTCTGTACAGAAAAGGCGAGGTCAGGATCGATCAAAGGGACGATTTCAGCCATTACCTGTTCCCGTAACGCGGCTAAATCAGCCTCCGTCTGGGCTTTTAGAGGAACACTTAGCAGCACAGGCGATAAATGGCGGATAAAGATCGGCGGCGCTAAGCGCCACGCTTCAGCCAGTTCGACAAAAGACTGCTCGATCGCCACCAGAAAGATCCCTGGCGCCAGCGTCGCCACGACTTTGGCCGAACGAAACGTGCGCTGCAATTCGCTCAATGCCAGATCAGCAAAATCGAAATCGGCGGTTATAATCAATTGGTTCATTGTGCTGTCACCGTTCTGCGGATCTCGGCGGCCAGCAACCGAGCGCGTTCCGGCGCATCACCAATATGCTCAGAGGCGTCCAGCATCTCAGGAATCGCTGCGGCATCGACATAACGCGTAATCCGTTCATCGTGCGCCAGCAAATCACCCAGTGGATTGGGTTGACCATTTTGTAAGGCTTGCCAGGCCACCAGGCTCTGCTC
>JAPLGZ010000574.1 GCA_026389895.1 Chloroflexota bacterium
GGATCACCGGATCTGCTTGCCCTACAAGAAATAGAAAAACCGACGCCCAAGGAGCATCAACTCCTGATCAAAGTGCATGCCGCCGCCGCCAATCCGCTGGACTGGCATAAGATGCGGGGGACACCGTTTTTGGTGCGTCTGAGCGACGGATTTCTCAAGCCAAAGGATACAAGGATCGGCGCGGACATAGCCGGGCAAGTCGAGGCCGTTGGCAGCAACGTCACCCAGTTTCGGCCAGGGGATGAGGTATTTGGGGTAGGCGCGGGTGGTTTTGCCGAGTACGCATGTGCGGGTGAAACGAAAGTGGCGCTGAAACCAGCCAATTTATCGTTCGAGGCCGCCGCCGCTGTCCCTGTTGCAGCGCTCACCGCGTTGCAGGGTCTACGCGACAAAGGGCAGATTCAGCCGGGGCAAAAGGTTTTGATCAACGGCGCCGCAGGCGGCGTCGGCACCTTTGCGGTGCAGATGGCCAAAGCGTTCGGGGCGGAAGTCACCGGTGTCTGTAGCACGCGCAATGTAGAGCTGGTGCGCTCGATTGGCGCCGACCATGTGATCGATTACACGCAAACCGATTTCACCCGCAATGGCCAGCCGTATGACCTGATTTTTGATGCAGTGGGCAATCGTTCGGTTGCCGATTATCAGCGGGCCTTACGCGCCAATGGCATTTGTACCGTCGCCGGATTTACCACCCTCGCGCGATTGTGCCAAGTGGTCGTTCTCGGCGCATGGGTGTCAAAGACCAGCAACAAGAAAATCGGGCTTATGGGGATCGCGCAACCAAATTCAAAGGATCTAATTTTTATCAAAGAGTTGTTGGAAACCGGCAAAATCGTCCCGGTGATTGATCGCCGTTATCCCTTAGCCGAGACGGCTGACGCGATCCGCTATCTAGAAGCAGGCCACGCCCGCGGTAAGGTCATTATCACGGTAGCGTAACGAGAAAGCCTAACCGAGCAAGCAAACGGCGCGTTTTTTTATGACGGTCGTCACTTATCATATGACGGAGAAGAGAATATGCTACGTTTACCTCAGATTGACGTTGTAATCCAGAGGCAAAACCCAAAACATGGCTAGAAAAAAGGGGAAGTATGCGTAACAAACTGCTCTGGGGTCTTATGACTCTGCTCTGTCTCTGCATTCTGTTAATCGTCAGCCGCTATTTGACGCTTGACCCGGCGGTCTTTTTCCCAGAACAACGTGCGGTCTACCTGGCACACCTGACCGCGCTGATCATCCATGTGATTGGGAGTATGTTGGCCCTGGCGTTGGGACCATTCCTGTTTTTAAATGGGTTGCGCATAAAGTGGCCAGCCGTCCATCGCTGGCTGGGTCGCCTCTATCTGTTGGGTAATCTATTGGGGGGCGTGGCTGGGATTTACATGGCCACCTACGCCTACACCGGTGGAACTACCAGCGTTGCCTTCGCCCTCTTGGGGATTCTTTGGCTGGCCACCGGGTTGATGGCTTTTGTCCGCATTCGCGCGGGCAATGTCCACGAACATCGCCGCTGGATGGTGCGCAACTTTGCCCTGACCCTGGCCGGTGTCATGTTGCGTCTACAAACGCTCTTCCTTGCCATGGCCTTCGGCTTTGAAGTCGGCTATATGATCGTCGCCTGGTCTTGCTGGGTGCCCAATTTGTTGGTGGCGGAATGGTTCCTGCGGCAGCAGCGATCCCCAGTGGCCCACACGCTAGTGAAAACAATGCGATTGAACGAAGTGTAAGTTCCTATGTTTACCGCACCCCTAAATCACCTTTCCAAATTGAAAAGGTGATTTAGGGGTGCGGTAAACCAGTTTGAATCGTTACATGCCTATAGGATAAAATAGGTAAACGTCTTGACATTTGGCAAGGGATAAACCGATCCGCGCGGCGAAGGAGTGACGATGAGATGGCCAAAGCTTTTTATTACCACGGGACAGCCCATAGAAATCATCAATAGATGGCTCAATGTCTTCTATTGTCTTGTTTTGGTCGTCCTTGCGGTTAAGATTGGGATCTCATTGCGCGTCATCGCCTTATCGCTCGCCTTGCTATTGCTGCATTTTGGCAGTCAACAGAGTCGCGGTCAAGGTGTGCAGCGCCAGGCTTTGACCTATTTCACGCTACTGTTGGAGTTTATTCTGTTGCTTGTGTTAGCCTATGGCGCTCAGGGAGAATGGGTAGGGACTATATTTCTCCTCTACACCGCGAGCGTCATGCTCAATTATCCGGCAGTCGTCGCCTTGCCGTTTATCTATACCGGTTATTTTCTATACTTATTGTTCTTAAACAAACAGGCAATGGATTTTAATGCCTATGTTTTCAATTTGATCAATTTCTCGCTTACGCCACTTTCCTTGCTGGGCGTTCGCACGTTGATTGTCCAACGGCAACGGATCTTGGATCTCAACCAGCGGCTGCAATCGCAGGCGGAATTGAGCGCCGAAATGAGCAAACTGCGCGAGCGCAATAGCCTGGCCGAAGCCATGCACGATACAATTGGCCACACCTTAACTGCCTCGATTGTTTCATTAGAAGGCGTGGCGTTATTGTTGGAAACTCGACCTGAGGAAGCGGCCGCACTGCTCGAATCGGTTCGTGAACAATTGCAAGCCGGTCTTGGCGATATCCGCCAAACCGTGCGTAGCCTGAAAACCGATACCCTGGGTGAACATGGCGCTTTACAAGAGAGCTTGCGCCAGTTGGTGGCCCGGGTAAACAGACAAACGGCCGTTGATATTGAACTCCATTTTCAAATGGCGGTGGACTTATTGCCCATTCAAGAATATGTCCTTTACACTCTCACACGTGAAGCCATCACGAACGCGCTCAAACATAGTCAGGCGACCCACATTCAGATCACGCTAGCAGAAGTCGCCCAAAAGAATTGTATTGCGCTCACGGTAGAGGATAATGGACAGGGTGCCAACTCATTTCAAGCAGGCTTTGGCTTAACCCATCTTGAACAAAAAGTGCAGGCGCTGGGTGGTAGATTGTCGATCGAGACGCAAGCACAGGCTGGATTTCGGCTCCAAGCCTTATTGCCTTTGGCGCTGGACGTATTGATTAAACCGCTCAAAGACCCAAAGGAGGCGAGCGCAGCTTATGATTAACATTATGTTGGTCGATGATCAAAAATCGATGATTACTGGTTTAAAGGCCTTACTAAGTACACATGAAGAGTTTGCTGTCGTTGCCACAGCAAACTCCGGTGAAGAAGCATTAGAATGCCTGACTACGTTGAACGCTGCGCCTGTACGCTCTAATTCAGTTGGAGAAACGTCGACCTTTCCTGATATGGTCCTGATGGATATCCGGATGCCTGGCATGGGCGGTGTGCTGGCCACCCAGAAAATCAAGGCGCGTTTTCCAGAGCTCACAGTGCTCATCCTCACGACCTTTGATGACGATGAGTTTATTATTGACGCGCTCCATTATGGGGCTTCGGGTTATCTGCTCAAAGATATTGGGGGGAAACGGCTGATTGAATCGATCTATGAAGCGCTGTCTGGCAATTTGCTGTTGACTGGGCGCGTCGCCAACAAGCTGGCCAGTAATATCCGCCAAAATCAACCGCCACCACGACTTGATCAACCGCGCAGGCTCAAAGATTTAGACTTTTCTGAACGAGAGATTGAAATCGCTCGGCAAATGGTCTTGGGCTTCAATGCTCGAGAGATCAGCGAAAAGACATTTTTATCGTTAGGCACCGTCAAAAATTACACCAGCAGCATCTATGACAAGCTTGGCGTCCATGATCGCAGCAAAGCCATTCTTCTGCTCCGTGAAATTCTGAATGCAGCAGATGGCCAATATTGAAGCCATCGGTCGAAACAGGAGCGAGTTTCAACGAGATGATAGGCTATACAGACTGAATCCCCAGAAAATCTTCAATGACCGGCACAAAATCGGTGAGCGCCTGAATTTGCGGCGCATATTGGCGGCGTTGTGCCCCCAGCAAAAGCGTCAAGACGGGATTATCCGTATGTTTACCGTGACTACAATCCTCTATGTTGCCATGATCACTGGTTACAATGACCAGCGTATTTTCCAGATCCGCGGCCGCAAGCAGACCAGCCAGAAACCCATCAAAATTCTGAAGGTTGGCAACAGCCCCGGCCAGATCTTGTTGATGGCCTAACACGTCCGTCACCCAATGTTCAAAAAAGACAAATGCATACTCCTGCGCAATCTGCCAGAGGATGTGGCCCGCCTCGCTTGGGGCATAAACCGGCGCATCCGCATAACCAAGCTGATCGCGCCAGCCAGCATTTGTAAAATCGGCGGCCAATGCGTGGCCCGTATACAAATCAGCCTGGTTCAACAATACCTGCCCGCCCACGGTTGCTGCATAGGGGACAGCGCTCAATAAGCGTTTGCCGCGGTTAACGGCATCAAAATACCCCTGCGGATAGGCGTTACAGAAATAGCCAGCCAAACCGGCGATACGCAAGCGACGAAAGATGCTCCCTTCGTCTAAAACCGCGCGCACGCGCGCATCTGGGCGCGGGCCATAATGCTCGCCTAAGCGTTGGGGGGCGTTGATGCCCGTGAGCAGCGCAGCTTGACCCGTCGCACTTTGCGGGCGACCAGGGATGCCCAAATTGGCATCGGTAGGGATTAATTCAGCCTGCAAGGTGGAGAGACGGCCCGTCGCGCGGATAGGTTTATGGCCATCAAGTAAATAATTGAGCGTAGGATAGTCACCAACCGCCAGCGGGTTCACCGCCGGATCGTCCGATCCCAGGCCAACACCATCAAGAAAAAGAAAAATGACACGCTTCAAGTTAATTTACTTACCTTACCTGACAGGGGGATAGGGATACAGGATACGGGATTAGGGATTAGGGATTAGGGATTCAAAACCACTTATCACCTAATCCCGTATCCCGTATCCCTATCCTGTAGCGTTGGGCAACCCAACCGCTCTATGGACCATCATTTAGACATCGGCCGAAAAAATTTGGCTGACGAGCCCCTTCACACGCTTGCTGGCATTTTGGGTAATTGGCGGACCATGCCCGAAGACCATGACTTCGAAATCATCACCATATTTTTTCGCCAACTTCCAAATGCTGCGCTGGGCATTTTTCTCATCTGGGGTAAACGCGCGAACGGGCGCCTGCAATTTGCCATTCCGGTTTGATAGCGCATCGCCAGCGATCAGAAAACGTTTTTCCTTGTGCAGCAGTGAAATATGGCCTGGCGTATGCCCTGGCGTGTGGACAACCGTGAAACCCTCGGGTAGCTCTTGACCATCCACCATCAATTCGTCGGGCGTCACTGGCGCTTGACGATAGGCAGGCCAGAGCCGGGCCAGCGCAAAGAGCGGCCGTAAAAACCAGGCCGCTGGTTTACGCTGCCCTGGATGCTCTAATAACACCTTTTCCACCGTATGACAAGCGACGCGCGCCCCGGTTGCCTTCTTAATTTGCGCCAACCCACCCGTATGATCCAAGTCAGCATGGGTGACGATCACACGGCGCACATTGTGCAGGGCATACCCTCGTTTGACAATCGCGTCTAGAATCGTACGGGCATCTTTAGGGAAACCGCTGTCAATCAAGGTCAGACCTTGTTGCCACTCCCAGAGATAACAGTGGACAGCATCACCAATTTCGTCAATTTCCCAAAGGCCGGGCAGGATCTGTTTCATGAAATTTTCTTCACTTCAATCTGTGCTTATATTAAAAAATAATAGAAGACAAGCAACGAAGATCAAAACCCTCTTCTCCGCTTTTGCTTGTCCCCCTGTCTACTTATTTGCTTAGCGACTGCCGGTAATCCAATTCTCGGCCTTTAGACCATTCAGATGCCGCAAGCGCGCCCGCGGATGGTCAATGGCTTCGTTCAATTCGCGATCACCAATCCCCGTCTGTTCAACCAATTTCATCGTGGTCTGAAACGAATCTTCTGTCAGTTTCAACACAGCTTCACGTTGCTCTTCAGTAAGCTTGTAACCAACCAAAACAGTTTCTGGCCGTTCGAGCAGCGCATCACGACAAGTGCCGCAACGCCAGACATGGCCAATCAAAAGCGCGAAATCACGCACACGTTCCGACATCAATACTTGTCTCCTGGGCTTGCATTAGGGGCATCGGTACGGGTAGAGGTTGCCCCTTCCTGCGACCATTCTTGCACAATACGCACGCCACCGCTGCTGCCGATCCGCGTTGCCCCGGCGGCGATCATCTGGCGTGCATCCGCGGCCGTACGAATTCCGCCCGATGCTTTCACACCCAACATTGGACCAACCACCCGGCGCATGAGCATAATATCGGCGACAGTGGCTCCGCCGCCATTAAAACCGGTTGACGTTTTGACAAAGTCGGCGCCAGCCTGCTGTGCAATCACACAGGCGACCACTTTCTCTTCATCGGTTAATAAGGCCGTTTCAATAATGACTTTGGCCAGCGCGCCATCGCCATGCGCAACTTGAACGACACAAGCAATATCGGCATAGACGGTCTGATAATCTCGATCCTTCAGGCGGCCCACATTTAACACCATATCGACTTCTTGCGCGCCTAGTTGGACCACAGCAGTGGTTTCTGTCGCTTTGACCGTCGCCAGTGTTGCACCTTGTGGGAAGCCAATCACCGTACAAGTTTTGATCGATGTGCCGGCCAAAAGTTGGATACAGTTGGCGACCCAAGTGGGATGCACACAGACACTAGCAAAACCATATTCGACCGCTTCAGCGCAAAGTTTCTGAATCTGCGCCTCACCAGCATCCGGTTTAAGCAAGGTATGGTCAATCATGGCGGCCACTTGGGCGGCGCTTAATGGATTGGCCATCGTCAGTTCTGTAAGCATTGGTTCGCTTGGCGACGCAGCCAACACGTCCGCAAGGGCCTGTTGAATAAGACCGTCAAGATCAGTGTGTATATCCATAGAGGCCAACCTTTACTGTAACGCCAGCGCAGCAAAATTGAGATGGCGGGGCGTCATTGAAGTGGGGACGCCGGGCTGCAGATGGTATTGGGTGATCAACCCAAATTTGGGCAGCGGCCAGAGCCGTAACCAGGCTTTGCCGACGAGCAGGTTTTCATCAATCGGCCCAATCACTCGGCTATCTTGTGAGTTGCCGCGATTATCACCCATGACAAAGATATGATTGGCGGGAATGATTTCTGGGCCAAAGACGGTGCCAGGCCGGTAGGCATTTTTGAGAAAAGGCTCGTCCAATATCTGATTATTGATATAAACTTTGTCATCCCGGATTTCGACCGTATCACCCGGCAGCGCAATCACGCGTTTGATATAATCTTCGCTGGTGTTGTTCGGGTTATGAAAGACCATCACTTCGCCACGAGCCGGCGTGCCGATTTTATAGGAGAGTTTGTTCACCAGGATGAACTGCCCTTCATAAAAATTTGGCTCCATCGAATGGCTTTCAATGCGATAGTTTTGAAAGACCTGCCGGATCAGCAAAAAGATGATCAACGACAGTACAACAGTTTCAATTAGTTCGCGCAGCAACATCCATGTCATCGAAGGTTCATTAGGGTCATCGACCAGTACTTCTTCTGCCACGGCCGTCAACACCGGCGGTGTTTGTGCAAGATCGGGCTGTAATGCATAGGGATCGTTGGCCTTATCGGTTGTTTCACTCATAATATTTAATCCTATCCAAAAGCTTGACAATGGAGGAGAGTATAGCACTTGCCATCACAAGCAACAATATGCCAAGCAAAGCGATGGCATCTATGTTGATCTATATCCCAAATTTAACCCAAATATCCCAAATTATTCATTAATAATCGTGTGTATATCCCCAATAACCCAATTGGGATACCGCTAATTAGCCGCAAAGACAGACTAGTTTATGTGATCTGGGAGCGCTTGTCTGTGAGCAATTGCCAGTTTGCCCTACATTTGCCATGCGACTTTAATTTATGCGGCGCGTAGCTGCGCGTGAGGAGTCGGGATCAGGCATACGGGGTTAACTTTTATCCTGTATCCCGTATGCCTGATCCCGACACAAATTACTTTAAAATATAACGCGTGCCGCGTTTGTCACCAATTTTCAGGATGATGCCTTTTTCCACTAAATCGGCCAGATCCAACCGTAAACTCTCTGGCCCAACATGTGGGCATAAATCGCGATAATCGCGGTTGGTGATTGTCCCTTGGCGTTGCAAGAATTCCATCGCCTTGATCTGGCGTTCGTTCATATTCTGTTCCCAAGTGGCCACCGTACGCGTCGTATCGCGGCTGTTATAGAGCACAACTGTAAAACGATGACCTTTTGCTTCAAACTTGGGTGGTTTATGGCCAGCGCTGACCATATCTTCAATCATGCGATCAATGCCCAGCCCTAACTCCTCGATGTACCCCCATTGGTAGAGGCCATTCACGATGCGTGAGTTGCGGCTGTAATGTTCTTCGACAATATTATCCAGCGTGATATGCGCAGGGAGACCACCAGGGCTGGTGATCTCCAGCCGATCCGTATACATGCGGATTTCAATGCTGCTGCCCGTTAGGCGGTAATCTCGGTGTGAGACAGCGTTGACCAATGCTTCGCGCACGGCAGATTGGGGATATTCGGTCTCTTCTTGCCGTTGCAACCCGCGCACGACAGCCTGCTTGCCCATCTCTTCCCAAATGACGCGCCAGGCCCGATCAATAATCTGCGGCAAAGGGCCAATCAATTCTTCGCGCCGGCCATAGCCAAAGGCGCCACCGGGACCGCGCGGTTGAACATCGGCGAATTTCACAAAAATGGCGCGACTCTGGGGTAAAAACAGTTGGGGTTCTTTGCCAAAGAGCAGTAGACCACTGACAGTCGGCACTTTGTCATCTGTTAAAGCGCCGATCTGCTGCAAGAGTTTATCTTTGGGCATCACACTCGAACGGGGATTGCGTTGTTGGCGCCGCTCGACGTAATCATCGATCACATCTTCGTCTAGATCGTCGCGGCTTGCGCCAGCCACCACTTGCACCTCAAAATCGCTGGTGGGCCGGTTGGCCATCAACAGATCGAAATCGGCTCCTTCTAAGGGGCGATTTTCTGAGCCTTTGCGCACAAGCACGCGCCCATCCCAAAGGCTATGCACATTGCTGCTGCGATCCACGCGCAGCAACACAATAATGCCACCAGCCACCTGCTCCTGTTCCCATTCGGTGCGCACAGGCGGGCGACATAAGCGCAGCGCGGCTTGCAAAGCTTCTTGGGCCTCTTCCGCCACAAAGATATCGCCGAGGCGCCCATCCGCATCGAGCCCTAGCACGACAAGACCGCCTTCGCCATTGGCAAAGGCGGTCAGCGTTTCAGCCAACACAGCCGGGTCGACACTGGGGAAGAAAGCCAGTTGTTGACCCGGCGCCTGTCGTAACAAGGACTTTGTAAATGTCATAAGCGAATGGTAGTCAAGATCATTATGGTGGGCATAAAACAGGTCATTGGGCGACTGAAAAACCCATCCTCGAATCGCTCAATTGTGCCTGCTTACTCGTCGGCAAGGCCCTCACCGGCTAATTCTGTTTCATCCAGATTGACATCCACTTCATCTAGCTCATTTTCAATGCGTTCAGCTTCGTCCGCCATGCTGCCCGCACCATCAAATTCGTCGGCATCCGCGGTGACCAATAAGCCATTTTCATCTTGGACGCCATCAAAGGCGACGCCGGGATCTTGCTCATGGCCATCGACACTGCGCGTCAGATCAGCATAGGTGAGCACCGCCAAGGCCGCAACCGTATCGCCCTCTTGCAAATTGACCACCCGCACACCGCGCGTGCTGCGGCCCATGCTACGAATGCCATGCACAGGCGTGCGCAATACCAGCCCGTTGCTCGTCATCACGGTAATTTGATCACGCGGATGGACAACACGGGCCGCCACAATCGGGCCAACTTCGTCGAGACGGGTGTGATCGGTTGTCCACATCCCTTGGGTATAACGCCCCTTGGCGTTATATTCTTCAAGCGACACCCGTTTGCCATACCCTCGCTCGTGCAAGATCAGCAACTCACCTTCCAGTTTCACCACATCTAGGCTGATAATCTCATCACCATCGAGCAAGCGCATTGCGCGTACACCGCCGGCGGTACGCCCCATCGAACGCACCATACGCTCGTGGAAACGCAAAGCCTTGCCGTTACGGGTGACCACCATAAATTCTTCGTTACCACTGGTCAACCTGGCCCAATCGAGCGAATCACCGGCGTCGAGGTTCATCGCAATCAAGCCACTGGGGCGAATATTGCTAAAGGCGCTTAGTTCCATGCGCTTAATCCGGGCCTGGCGCGTGATCAACGTGATGTATTCAGCCTGCTCGAAATCTGGCACGACCAACATCGTGCTCACTTTTTCGTCCGGCATCAGGCTCAATAAGTTGGCAATATGTACGCCGCGTGAGGTGCGGCTGCCTTCGGGTAATTCATAGGCCCGGCTGCTGTAGACCCGCCCCTTATCAGTAAAGAATAGCACGGTGTCTAGCGTACGGGCAAAGAGCAGGCTGATTACTTCATCTTCCTGCCGCGTATTCATGCCTTTGACACCACGCCCACCTCGGCCTTGCGCCCGGAAGTGTTCAGTCTTCATCCGCTTGATGTAGGAGCCGGCGCTGTAACTGATAAATACGTTATCCTGTGCGATCAAATCTTCTTCGGTGAAATCGCCATTGGCTTCATGGGCAATTACGGTGCGGCGCTCGTCACCAAATTTCTCTTTTAGGGCCAGAATATCGTCACGCACCAATTGGCGAATTTTATCGGGATTGGCCAGCAAGTCTAGCAAGTAAGCAATGCGGGCCATCAGTTCTTGATATTCATCTTCGATCTTCTGGCGTTCCAAAGCGGCCAAGCGCCGCAATTGCATATCCAGAATGGCTTGCGCTTGCACCTGGCTCAGGCCAAAGCGGGTCATCAAACCAGTGCGGGCTGCATCGGCGCTCTCGCTGCTGCGAATCAATTGGATTACTTCGTCCAAGAATTCTAACGCGATCCGCAAGCCTTCCAAAATATGGGCCCGTTCCCGCGCCTTACTCAGTTGAAATTCTGTCCGCCGCGTCAAGACCACCACACGGTGTTCGATGTAGATAATCAACGCCCGGCGCAGGCCCAAAGTAATCGGATCGTTGTTGACCAGGGCGAGGGTATTAACGCCAAACGAGGTCTGGAGCGCTGTATACTTAAAGAGCTGGTTACGCACCTTTTTCGGCGACGCCCCGCGCTTCAGTTCGATCACAATGCGCATGCCCGTGCGATCACTTTCGTCGCGCAAGTCACTGATCTGGTCCAGCTTCCCTTCACGCGCCAATTCGGCGATGCGTTCAATCAGCGTCGACTTATTGACTTGATAGGGAATTTCACTGACGAGGATGCGGAAACGATCGTTGCGCATCTCTTCGATGGTCGTTTGCGCGCGCACCATAATTTTGCCGCGCCCTGTGGCAAAGGCCTGTTTAATCCCATCTGTCCCCAGGATAATGCCGCCTGTGGGAAAGTCTGGTCCTTTGACAAAGGCCATTAGTTCTTCCAGGCCAATCTCATCGTGGCGCGCCCAATTGTCGATCACAAAAACAATCGCGTTGGCAATTTCTGTCAAATTATGCGGTGGAATATTGGTGGCCATGCCCACCGCAATCCCGCTAGTGCCGTTTAACAACAGATTGGGCAACATAGCGGGCAACACCTGCGGCTCTTGCAGGCTGTCATCAAAGTTATTGGTCCAGTCCACCGTATCCATGTCGATGTCTTGGAGCATACCATCAGCAATGCGCGCCAGGCGTGCTTCGGTATACCGCATCGCGGCCGGACTGTCACCGTCCACCGAACCAAAGTTGCCCTGGCCATCAACCAGCGGATAACGCAAACTGAAATCTTGCGCCATACGGGCCATTGCATCATAGATCGAAGTGTCACCATGTGGATGATACTTACCAAGCACTTCACCAACGATACGAGCACTCTTTTTATGCGCACTGCCGGGCAGCAGGCCCATATCGTGCATGGCATACAGAATACGCCGGTGCACAGGTTTTAGCCCATCACGCGCATCTGGCAAGGCGCGTGCCACGATCACGCTCATGGCATAGTCAAGATAGCTGGCCCGCATCTCATCTTCAATTTTGATGGGCCGGGTTTTACCAGCGTAGGGGAGAGCGTCACCAATGCCATTCAGTCCATCGCCATTGGTCCCTACGCCATTGACAGCATTCACACCATTGGTCAGCGGGGAGCCATCCTCAGGAAACTGGCTGTCGCCATTCAAAGATTCGAAATTTTCACCCATTCAGGTACTCCTGAAATTCTTTAATTTGTATAGTCGGCAAAAGCCAGCGAACAATCTGCATTATTCAGTGTTCAGGGTCGCCAGTTTAGGCGCGTTGCCCCTGCCCACTGCGCACAAAATGCTCAACCATCGATATCACTGTTCAAAGATCGCGAATGATTGATTTACGCATTTTTCTGTCTATTTATGTCTCCTAATTATACCAGATTTTGACTATTTTTCCTAACTGGAAACAGGCAAGCCAGAACATATGTGTAGAGGCGGTAGCGAAGTGGAGAATGCAGAAAAATAAGGAGGAAATAGCCGGGGTGGAATGAGTTGCGCCTAATTTTCGATCTATAAATTCTGATCTAAATGTAGCGGCGCAGGACATACGCCTGCGCCGCTACGAACGAACAGCATGCGCAGCGCAGCGGTTAAAACCGCCGCCTGCTACGGGAAACCTTGCCCAGGGGGCGCCCAAAGCAGGTTGGATGAGCCGTTACCGCTGTATTTTGTTAATCACCATAACTGTTCGGTAAAAAATTGCCGCCTTGCCAGCCAAGCTGTGCCTTAGGGCAATTTCACTTTACTCAAAATATCTTTGCCCACGACAATGCGCACATCGATCGGCGCCGTACTCTTCATACCCGTTAGCCTGGATAAATTAGGTTGGAGGCCCAGATCGGTGCTCACTTTTTCCACAAGCGCTTGAGGCACCCCATAATTGATCACGATAGTGCGGCTATAATCGTTGCGATCTGCGTCGCTGATTGAAACGACATGCCAACCTTGGGCTTGCAACAGATCGCGTGTACGCGCCGCCACCCCCGGTTGGTCGGTGCCGTTAAGCACCTCTACCCGCACCCAACTGGGGTCAGCAGAAGCAATAGCGCCTGCGGGCCCTTGGGCCGGTGGATTAAAAAATTGCGCCAACGCTGGCCGAATCTTCGAACGATCTGGCATCAAAATCCAAGCGCCATCAGGGCCATCAAAATTCTCATCCCCATAATGGCTGTCTAAGACCAATTGCCGGATTTCGCGCAAATTGCTTTTTTGCAACGAAGCCGCTAATTCAAGCTGCGTCTTTACTGGAATATCGGTATCGACGCTATCACGCATGGTGGTAAGCAGGCTACCCGCATTCGAGAGCAAGGTGAGAATCATATCCGAGCGTAACACCTTGTCCGACACAGCCCGGATTAATTCTTGTTGGCGGCGCGCCCGGCCATAATCGCTGTCGATATGGCGTGTACGCGCATATTTGAGCGCGGTTTCACCATCCAGATGTTGGGGTCCAGCATCCAGATGAAAGGTTTCCACCCCATAGCTGGCGGTTGGATATTGGTCGTCGTTGATCGTTGACGGGACAACCACATCAACCCCACCGATCAGGTCGATCAAGCGAATGAACCCACTAAAGTTGATATGCACATAATAATCAACCTTTTGCCCAATAAAAGCACTAACCGTATCTTTGGCCAACTGCGCGCCACCGCCGGGATATTGGTGCTCTTCACCAAACATATAGGCCGTATTAATTTTATTGGTAATTCCCAGGTTGGGAATAGGCACCCATAGATCGCGTGGGAACGAAAGCATGCCGGCCGTCTGCGTATTGGGGTCCAATGTCAAGAGAATCATGGTATCAGTGCGCGGCGGCGAAGGATCATCGGAGCGCTCATCGGTGCCCAGCAACAAAACATTGATGACAGGCAAGAGCGGCGCCGCCACTTGATTGGCGGGCGCGTTGTTGGCGGCATTCGCCGGCGCGGCGACCGGATTCGCATTATTGTTGGGCTTAGGCTGGGATTGATTCGCCGCAGGAAATTGGAGAGCCACTTCAGGCGAAGCTTGCAAAATGCGGACACGCGCCCAATCATACAGGCGCACGCTGCCCAAAAGGGCGATACTAACGATGACAATACTATAAACAACGATCAGGCTAACGGCATGCTTACTTGCTGCCTCATGTAGCCAGGCTAAAGCGGATTTACTTGCTTGTGTTTCACGTGAATTCTGCCCCATAATGTCCAGATTATAGCACATACCCGCCGAATCCGAATAAGCGCCTGGACTATTTTTCTAAAAAAATCGCCCTAATTAAGCTAGTTTTGCCATTCTCAAGAAATTGACAACAAATCGTAGGAAAGTGGACTGAGAAGAAGGAGGAAGGTGCGATCCAAGCGGGCAAAATGGTACGTAAAAGCGCAAAGACGCAAAAAAAGACAAAACGGTATGGAAAAACTTCGATCTGCGCCCCTGCTAGGTGCGACCAGTGGATCAGCAACGCCAAGCACCATTGGCAAGGCGCGATTCGTTCGTTTTTCTCTGCGCCTTTGCGTCTCTGCGTTAGTTTTTCCGCCTGCCCTGCGTACCATGAATTAGTTATTCAAGCCGTTGGGCAAGGCCTGTTCATAGAGCGCAGATTGCGTTAACATAAAGAGCGAGCTCGTCACTTCATTGACAAACAAACCGCTCAAGCCACGCAACGGGTTACCCTCGGCAGCCTTGAGTTGGCGCAAATATTTGCCTTGTTTATCAAACACCAAGATCCGCTCTTGACCACTATCGGCCAGATAGATGGAAGAGTCGCCTTGGTCGCCAACAATCATATCCACTGGCTCATCGGCCAGCCCAACGCTGTTCTCTAACGTAAAGGGCTCTTGCTCACCCGCATGATAACGCAAAATCCGACCGTCGCTAAAAAGCAGCCAGATGTCGCCATCAATCGACATTGATTGTAGGCCCGCTAAATTTACGGTTGTCTCTGGAGCAAACCACGATTCTGGTGCGACCCCATAGTTGCCTGACGTGTAACGAAAAAGCTGGCCGGCCCCTTCATCCGCAATGTAGAGCCGTCCGCCAAAGGTCTCAAGTTGGGTGGGTGTTTTCCAGCCAGTCTGGTCGGCAAATTTTAATGTTGTAACACCCTCCAACCGATTGAAACGAAAGATATGATTTTGGCGATCCAATATCAACAAGTTGGCCTTGTCATCAATGCCAGGCACCGGGGGCTGCCAGGCGATATCGACCAGCCGATCAACCGTGGCGCCATTGTGCAGTTCGCCTTGGCGTAAAATAATCTCGCCTTCGGGATCAGCCACGGTATTATTTTTAGAATCGTACAGGAAATGCTGCACCAGTTGCCGCCCCACATCTAACACATAGATATCTTGATCCGCCACAATCACACGGCGAGGTTGGGCATCCGACGGGAATTTGACAAGCGGCGCGGCCAAACCGTAAAGCGGCTGCACTTGCAATACTTTTTCAAGTTGGGTGTTGATGCGCGCGGATAGATCAGAGGCTCGCGCCGAGCGCCCTTGCAGTTTGGTTGCAGCCTCAATATGTTCTAATGCTTCCGTCAACTGCGTGCGGGCGACCACTTTGTCACCCGTATCGAAAGCCTGGCGTGCGCTAGTAAATCTGGCATCAGCCAAGTTGAGCAAAGATTCTGCTTCGGCGCGATTCGTTGCGCCTTGTTGCCAATAAACCCCAGCGACGACCACAGGCACCAAGGCCAGAATCAATACCGCGAGCAAAATAAAGAGGCGAACACGGCTCCCTTGGGCGCGGGGCGGCAACACGATTGCAGCCGATTCAATGGAGGCCGGGGCCTCTGCAACTGGGTCTTGTGACGACATAGCCCCAATCGACGCCTCCGAATGCATGGCGGCAAATCGTTCATCCTGAGCAGGTTCAACCTCGACCGCTGTGGCCAACGCTGTGGACAGCGGTGCGGGTGTTAACGGTGCAAGGTCATACGATGTTGCAGCGGGATTGCGCTGGGAGACAGGCCCCGCATTAAAACGTTCCGGTAGCAAATTAACAATGAGCTCTTTGGCGCGTTGTAACCCTACTTTGGCGCTTTCGCCAACATTGGCAGAGAGGCGATTTTGCCAGGTCGGCTGGTGAATTGCCAGCGGATACGCAGATTCTGAGCCGAGAGCACCCGATGTAATTTCCGTGCCAGAATTCTGTAAATGAGGGCTTTGTGCAGGGCTATCAAACACAGAGATCGCTGGTTGACGATCAAGTTGCGCGGGTGGGTTTGCGGTGGGGGCATTGTGCACCGGTGACTGAGCATTGACCGCAGTTGGTAAACCACTCGCGCGGCCACGCCGTAATAAGGGCGGCGATAGCGTAGACGGCGATGCGATAGCGTTGGAACTAGGCGTAAGGAGAACGAGCAGGCCAGGTAGTTCAAACCCTTCGCTTAGCTCACGCAGACCGCCGGCGGCATCGATATAATTCTCTTGATCCAGATAAGCAATGGTGCCAGCCAACTGGCGTAAAGGTAGTCGCTGCAACCAACGATTTGTGCCAATAAAAAAGGCACCGTTCGTATCGAGGGTGTGGCGATAGATTTCCGGTGCACCAGCCGCGGCGTCGTCAGCTGGCCGAGCGTCTCCCGCGCTAAACGGAGGATAAATATCAACCCCCGTACCGGCGCGAATCAACGCTAATGCGGGGCCATTGCCGATCAGCAGTAAACGTTCACCCAATAACGCGGCAATCATGATGCCCCCTTCCAGGGGCGCTTCTGCGCTTTGCTCATTGAACGTTTGCAACGTGTGCATGGCTTCGTGCAGGGCTTCGGCAAGCACCACCGATTGGCTACCCTTCAGCGTGTAATAGGTGCGCTGGATCACACTGAGCAACCGTTCGGCAAAGGTTACGCGATCCGGATTATCACCGAACAAATCGACAATCGCATAAAGCTTGCCGCGCATCGCTTGGCGCGTATCGGCAGGCGGCTCCACGACGCGCACACCTGTCGGTCTTCCCTGCTGGTCATCGACCAAGTAAGCAATTTGTGTATGGTTTGGCATAGGATTTGGCAAGACAGCCTGCGGTAGATTCGTCATGGCTAGAATTGTAACGCGCTAGATGGAGAAAGTCAACCGAATTCTAATCACCCCACATAGCCAGCTGTTGTGAACGGGCTGCGGTCATGCGGTTATGGCTAAGAAACAGACCTGGTGGTCAAACTGGGTGCAGCTATTTTGGTATCGCGTACACCGCTCTGTTCGTCATCTTCATTCATGGCAATGGGCAATATTGGGCCCATTTGGCGGCACAATAAGTCTGTTAACCGTGCATTAGATTAACACAAAAGCTGTAAACGCGCCATTCATCCAACAGGTAAAATGTACTGGCTTTCTGGTCCCTATCGAACAGAAATGATCGACCAAAATTCCTTTGCCCACCTTTGAACTGTGCCAAAGTTGCCGCGTCCATCCCTAGGTATAGGATAAAATGCAAGTGGGGGTGGCAACCACAAGATTGCCACCCCCTAAATCCCCTAACGATAGCCGGGTGCGAAGTTGTCACGGCGATTGACGCGAGACCGGGTGAAGGGTATAATCGAATTCTTCACCGCGCGGAATCCTTACGACGAGCTAAGATCACATTTCGCTTGCCCTACGCGATGGATCTGGGCCACAGGTGGCCGTATATACCGGAGCACGATCTTTATGCAAATTGATTTGGAACTCTATCGCCGCACGGTGCTCGTAGGCGCCGAACCGTTCGTGCACCTTGCTGCCATCGATATTGCCCCCGATCTGCCCCAAAAGACGCTGATCTTCATTCATGGCTTTGGCGGTCAGGCCACCCAATGGCGCTATCAACTAGAGCACTTTGCCTTGGCACATCGCGTGATCGCCTTGGATTTGCGCGGCCACGGTCGCTCGGATAAGCCGCCCAGCCACTATACTTTGGCCGAAATTTTGCACGATTTGGAAAGCGCGCTGGAACGCTTGCAAGTGCCAGAACGCTTTGTCCTCGTCGGCCATTCGTTTGGTGGCGCCATCGTCACAGAATACGCGTTGGCGCACCCAGACCGCATCGAGCATCTGATCCTGATCGCAACGGCTGGTGAATTTCGTCTGAACGCGCTCACGCGTCTGCTCTTCAGGCTACCGCTTGCCATTTTGCGGCCCCTCGAACAATTTACGCGCACCTGGCTGCAAGCGCCGTTCCATGTGCTCAAACCCTGGTATCAAAACACACTGGCCCCTTGGCGCGGCTGGGAACGCTTCCAAGCCCTACAGACACCCACGCTAATTATTCGTGGCCACCTAGATTTTCTCTTCGAAAAGCCAACGTTCGAGAAGGTAGCGCTGACCATTCCCAATGCGGAGGATGTCGATGTCGGGGCCTCTGGTCACCTCGTCATGCTAGAACGGCGAGACGCCGTCAATCGCGCCATCCAGCGAACACTTGAGGGCTCCAATCTACGTTCTTGGCGTACGACCAATCATGCCGATGAAGCCGCCACCCGCGGCGCGCTGTTACGCCAACGGCCGTGGCTGGCCCATTACGAACAAAATGTCCCTTTTACGATGGCAGCCCCCCATGTCCCCCTGCCTTTCCTGCTAGAATCAGCGGCGCGGCGCTTTCCACGCCAGATAGCCATCCAATCGGCCCGGACGCAGATCACCTACCAACAACTGGATGAAATGGTCAATCAGTTCGCGAATGCGTTACTGGCGCTTGGTCTGCAAAAAGGCGAGCGGGTTATGTTGCTCCTGCCAGATCTACCGCAGTTTATCATTGCCTTTTATGGCGCGTTGAAAGCCGGGGCTGTGGTTGTTTTAACACCACCCCAAACCGAAACTGGTGAATTGCTCAGCCAGATCCAATCTACGGCCACCAAAGTGTTGGTGACCATCTATGAGAGCAGTGAAACAGCCCGGCAGATGCAGACAGCCGCCGGGCTTGGGCATGTGATCTTTACCCGTCAGCATGAATGGCCAGATCGAGCGGTGGCCGATCCGATGCCGCTTGGACAAACACAGGCCGGGGTTCATCATTTTACCAAGCTGCTCGAAAATCGCAGCACCCTGGCGCCCGAGGTGCCCATCACAGATACCGAGCTAGCCCTAATCCAATATACCAGTGGCACCACCGGCGCAGCCAAGGGTGTCATGCTCTCGCACCGCAATCTGCTCGCCAACACATTGCAAACTCGATACTGGATTCCCACGGCGCAAGAGGGTAAAGAGCGCTTTCTTTGCGCGCTTAGTTTTTCGCACATCTATGGGTTGACCACAACGCTGAACGTGCCCATCGCACTGGGTGCAACCCTTATTCTCGAACCCGGTTTCGATCTGGCGCGCGTGCTGAATGCCATCAAACGATATAAGCCAACGATCTTTTCGGGCGTGCCTGGCATGTATATCGCGATCAACAACTTTCCCGATGTACGCAAAATGGGGATCGAATCGATCAACCTTTGTATCAGTGGCTCAGCACCGCTGCCGGTAGAAGTGCAAGAAGGCTTCGAAAAATTAACCAAAGGGCGCTTGGTGGAAGGATACGGGCTCACGGAGGCGGCGCCCGTCACCCACGCCAACCCACTCAACGGGCGGCGCAAAGTCGGCACGATTGGCATTCCGCTACCTTCTACCGAAGCGACCATTTTTGATCTAGCCAGCGGTGAACCAGGCGTGGAAGCGGGTCAAATTGGCGAGTTAGCGGTGCGTGGGCCACAGGTGATGCTGGGCTACTGGCAACAACCAGAGGCGACGGCCCAAGTGTTACATAAAGATGGCTGGCTGCTGACCGGTGATGTAGCGCAAATGGATGCCGAAGGTTATTTCCGGATTATCGCCCGCAAAGCGGACATGTGGTATCCTGACCGGGCAATCAATGCAAGCCACGAACCAGCCTTCCCACGCGACATCGAAGAAGTCCTCTATGAAGTACCCCAGATCAAGGAGGCAGCCGTGATTGCGATTGCCAATCAGCCCATCGCCTTTGTCTCCACCAACACAGACCGCCCCACGGCCGAAGCCTTGATCGCCTACTGCCGCCGTCGCTTGCCGCCCGAATTGGTGCCACGCCTCGTGATCTTTGTCGAGGATTTCCCGCGCAATTTTATCGGCAAAATCTTGCGTAAAGAGTTGGTGAAACGGGTTGAGCAGTTCAAAAATCTCAATGAATTTACAGCTTCACAGTAAGCAATTGGGGCCTACGAATCAGCGGTGGTGCGGTTGCGATTGACCCCATTTTTGCTCGTTTTCTCCTTTGCGATATGCAAATTTGAGGTTGCACAAAAAGCTGCTTATAATGGGCAAAAACTTGCCCGTAAGAGCAACCTTGCGCAGAGGAAATTAAAATGGCAATCGCAAATTGTATCGAATGTGATGAAGAAGTTGAGATCATGGGTAGAATAACGCTGGGCAAAAAAGTAACGTGCCAAAGTTGTGGCGCCGAATTGGAAGTGGCCAATGTCAACCCCATTGAATTGGATTGGGCCGAAGAAGAGTATGATGAGGGGTGGGATGATGATGACTTCAGCGATGAAGAGGACGAAGAGGATGAAAACATCGAGACGGAAGAGGAAGATGAGTTTGACGATGAATGGAAGTGAATAAGCACAATTGACAATCGCAGACGGTAGCAGATACTCCTACTACCGTCTTAGGGAATTCATGATGATCACACGGCGTAAATGGCACCGAATCGTTTTTTGTCTGGCAGGCTGTTACAACATTGCCTGGGGGCTCTACTCCTCGCTGGCACCGCAATGGCTCTTCCGTTTTGCGGGCCTACCGCTACAAAATTATCCACAAATCTTCGCCTGTCTCGGTATGGTCATCGGGCTCTATGGCATCCTCTATCTAGAAGTGGCACGTGTCCCAGAACGGGGCTGGCTCCTCGCGGCGGTTGGATTGGTGGGCAAGATTCTAGGGCCGATTGGCCTCGTTTACCTCATCGCAAGCGGCCAATGGCCTTTATCCACTATCATATTATCGATCACCAATGACTTCATCTGGTGGCTGCCCTTTGCCCTTTATCTGGTTGACGCCTGGCCTTTTTTCGCTCGTGAGCTAAAAGTTTCAAACGTTTAAATCAGCTTGCAGAAGAGCCAAACACGCTACATCTTCTTCTCCAGAAAACGTTCATAAATTGGGAAAACAACCTTTTCATTACAAAAAATTTACGATCCTATCGGATAGAAAGCCCTCGACTTCAGTCGTGGGATGAATAGACGCATGCGCTTCGATCCTGAAGCGTCGCCTACGTTCGGCTGAGCGTTCGACTGAGACGTTCGGCGAGCGTTCGACCGAGCTCACGCCGAGGTCTCAGTCGAGTCGCTCACGCCGAAGTCTCACGTCGAAGCCTGGCTTTGGCACGCCATGGCTAACGAACAAGATTGATTTACGTAATTGACACGCATACGTAAAACTATTATAATACCCGTATGCGAATGACCTACAAGTATCGATTGTTTCCCACATCCGCCCAGCGAACCAAGCTTGAGAAAGTGCTTGAGCTTTGCCGATGGGTCTATAACGATACGCTGGCTGCACGCAAGGATACCTACGAACAAACGGGTAAATCGCTCTCGCTCTACGAGACCAATAAGCTGCTCACCGAATGGAAAACCGCCAAACCCGTTTTGAAAGAAGTTCATTCGCAAGTCTTGCAGAACGTTCAAGAGCGGGTTGATTTGGCGTATCAAGCGTTCTTTCGTCGTGTGAAAACGGGTGAAGAACCAGGGTTCCCACGGTTCAAGGGTCGTGGATTGTACGATAGTTTCACCTTCAAGCAATCCGGTTTCAAGTTGGACGGTGGCAAACTCAGTCTGTCGAAAATCGGATCGGTAGCGATTAAGTTGCACCGTCCGATTTGTGCGACGATCAAGACTTTGACGATCCAGCGTGACGCCGTTGGTAACTTCTACGCTTGCTTTTCCTGCGAGTGCAAAAGTCAACCGCTTGAACCATTGCCCAACGTGATCGGTATCGATTTGGGTTTGACCACGTTTGCCTATTTCAGCGATGGCAACCAGATTGAACGCCGTCGCTGGATGAAGAAAGACGCTAGTGATATCGCTCGTTTGCA
>JAPLGZ010000331.1 GCA_026389895.1 Chloroflexota bacterium
GACGGATGAGAGCGGGGCAGGCGTGGCGGCGCAACACTGGCGGCTTAACGGGGGCTTGTGGCAAGCTTATACCGCGCCGTTTGTCATCACGAATGAACGGGTCAATCTGCTCGAATATCAGGCGACCGACCAGGCCGGCAATCAAGCCGCGCCCCAGTTCATCGTCTTTAGCCTGGACTTGCAGAATCCCGCCTCGCAAGTTGCGGTGCTGCAGGGCACCAGCGGCAACAACCAGTGGTTTGTCACGCCGGTGACGCTCACCTTACAGGCGCAGGATGCGGAAAGCGGGCTCAGCGGCGTCACCTATCAACTGGATCAGACGCACTGGCAGACGTATACCAGACACGTGGCGCTGAGCGACGAAGGCGTGCATACGGTGAACTATCGCGCGCGCGATGCCAGTGGTCGCCTGGAAGCCACGCACACCTTGACCGTATCCATCGATCTTACACCGCCGCAGATTCAGATGAACCTGCCCGCGATCATCACTGATACCAACCTCACCTTCACCGGATTGTACAGCGTGACTGACGCCGTGAGCCAAGTACTAACCACGACGCTGTTGCTCAATGGGCAACCCTATTTGGGAACACGGTCATTCCTGTTAGGCGAAAATACATTGGCGATCACCGCAGTCAACGGCGCGGGATTGGCCGCGCAACGGACGCAGGTCATGCTGTGGCCAGGCGAAAAGATCTACCTACCGATCATTCAAAGGAAGTCGCAATAAGGCGCAGCGATTAAAATCGTAACGACCAAGCAACCCCTCCCTAACCCTCCCCTGGCAAGGGAGGGAACTGTTTGGGGACAGGTGAAGTGACTTCACCTGTCCCCAAACAGTTCCCTCCAAACTCGTCACCCACGAACCAACCGGTTGCTCCTCCACATTTGCGCCTTGGCGAAAAAACCTTTATCATCGTGCAGTTTGCGCCGCCCATTGGATCTTTTCGCCTATCGCCCAGATTGCGGAATCATGCTCAATCGCTCTGTCCTGTCACAACGAATACAACTCTTTTGGCACCAGGTGACAAGCCGGCTTTGGCTTTTTTTGCCTTTGCTGGCTATCCCTGTGCTCTGGCCGTTTTATGCCGAAGGGCTGCCGCGCTCAAATGATGGCGGCTTACATCTGCTGCGTGTGGCGATCCTGGATTTTCACCTGCACCACGACACGTTCTACCCGCGCTGGGTGCCGGAGATGTTGGTGGGCTACGGCTATCCGGTCTTTGGTTCGTATGCGCCATCTACCTATTATCTGGTCGAAGCGTTACATCTGCTGGGCCTGATCTACTACCACGCCTTTATCACGGCCTTTGTGTTGCTGACCCTGGCTGCGGGTTTGGGCATGTATTGGCTGGCGATTGACGTTTTTGGTCGCGAACACAAATGGGCGGCGCTTGTCTCAGCCACCGCCTATCTCTACGCCCCCTATCTGCTCAACAACATGTTGATCCGTGGGGCGATGGCCGAAACCGCGGCCCAAGCCCTGCTGCCCTGGATCTTCTGGGGCATTCGGCGGCTGTTGCGCAGTGAAGATCCGCGCCGCTATTATTTGCCGGTGGTGCTTTGCCTCGGCGCGCTGGCGATCACGCATAATATCACCTTGCTCTTTTCACCCCTGTTGCTCAGTGGCTTTATCCTGCTTCATTGGTGGCAGGGCGGGCATAGATGGCTGAATACCCGCTGGGCGCTCTTTGCTTTTCTCACAGCGATGGGCATCAGCGCCTTCTTCTGGCTGCCGCTGATGTTGGAGCGGGGCAACATTGCCGACACGGGTTATGAGATCGCCAAGAACAGTTGGTTGCCGCGCAATGTGTGGACTTGGCAAAATTTTCTCGATTGGCACTTTTTCTACAATTACACCTTTATTCGGCCAGTGCAGTTGGGCTTGATCCAACTACTCCTAGGGCTATTCGGCTTTGCGCTGGCCCGGCGGCGCGATGCGGAATGGGCGCTCTTTTTTGTGGGCACGATCTTGATCGGCTGCCTGATCGGGAAATGGGCCTTGCCAATCTGGCTGAACAGCAACATTCTGCTGATCGCCCAATTTCCCTGGCGCTTGCTTTCACACATGTCGCTGGCGATCGCGCTCTTTACGGGCAGTCCAGTGCTACGGCTGCGCAAAGGTTGGTCCCAAGTAGCCGTAGCGTTGCTGTTCATTGGCATCGTCATCGTTGCCCAACGGCCAATTCTTGATTGGATCGATGTCTATTCAGTGGCCGGTACGGATGTAAAATTGCCGGTGCTCACCCAACTTGAGCTTGGCAAAGGCGCGATCACGGGCGGGGATGACGCCAGCACGATTCAGGAATTCCGCCCGCGTTGGGCCGACAGCCAGTTGCAACTTGATCCTTCAGCGGAGTTCACGGCTCCCAAAATGAATCTGACATTGCAACAGGCCAACGCCTATGAGCTGACCATGAACGTTACCAATCCACAAAGCGCCCCGCTGCGCTTTAACGATCTTTATTTTCCGGGCTGGCAGGTGCTCCTCGACAACCAGACCGCGCTGCCCACCTATCCAACGACCAATCTGGGGCTGCTCACCGTCGAGCTGCCGGCCGGGACCCATGCGGTACATCTGCGCTGGGTTGGCACGACCACGCAACATGCGGCGGGGGCGGCGGGGCTGGTGGCGCTGCTCGTCGCCACGATCTTCTATTGGCGCCAACGTAGCTGGCGCGGGCTGGTCATGATCCCCATTGGCCTATTGGGGTTTGGCATCGCCGCAACCTTTTGGGTGGGGCCGCTGACCACCATTCAGGCCCCGGCCAAAACCGTGAAGGCGAACGGCGTGCAGATGCTCGGTTATCGCCAGACGCGCAGCGACCCTGGCCATCTGTGGATTTATCCCTATTGGTATGTTAGCAAGTTGCCATCGGCCAATCTGCGCGCCCGCTGGGAATTGCAAGATGCCACGGGGAAAGTTCAAGCCGAGGTGATCGCAAAACCCTATTTCAACGCCGTGCCAGCCAGCAACTGGTCGCCAGGCACGCTCGTTGATGATGTGTATCAATTGCCGCTGCCACCTGGTTTAGCGGCTGGCGTCTATCAATTAGCCATTCGGTTAGGGGAAAATGCCACAATCCTGGCCAAACCGGCGATCCCGATTGGCAGCATTACTGTAGCGGAGCCGGCGCCAAGCCAGAGGTTGCCAGCATACCCGCTCGATATCCATTTTGGCGAGGCTATTCGTTTGAACGGCTACCAGGCGACGCGCCAGGGTCAGCCACTAACCTTTCCTGAACAAAAACCGGCGCTGGCGGACAATGCCGATTATCTGGAATACACCTTATTTTGGCGGGCGACCGCGCCAATCGACAAAAATTATCACGGCTCGATTAACCTGACAGACATGGCTGGTCATGTCATTGCGCAAGAGGATCACACGCCTGGCCCGATGTTTCATCCGCCGACCCTGTGGGACGCCTATTACCTGCAACCGGACACCTATCTGCTGCGCGTGCCCAAAACGGTCCCCAGTGGCCTCTATTGGCCCTCCGTGCGCATGTACGACGACGAGAATCAGGCGCTTCTGCCAGTCAGTGACAACGCCGCGCAGGCGTTAGGCGATAACTTCCAGTTGCCACCGTTGAAAATTGTCAATCGAACCGCCCGTTCACCCGAACACAAAGTAACCGCACAATTAGGCGCATTTGCTACGCTGCTCGGCTACGATTTGTCCATGCCAGCCACCAGTCTCCACGCCGGTGACCATTTCACCGTGACGCTCTATTACCAGAGCACAACCAATACGCCGGCAGATTATACGCGTTTTGTACATCTCCATCATCCGGCGTTGGGGATGGCAGCCCAATACGACAGCCCGCCACAAGATGGCGTCAATCCCACCTGGACCTGGCAGCCCGGTGAAGTGATTGTCGATCCAGTTGCCTTAACCGTGGCAGCCGATGCGCCGCCAGGAACTTATTCATTATACGTGGGGTTTTATGAGCCGAAAGCGAACAATGCCCGCGTGCCAGTGCATGATGCCGCGGGCAATGGGGTGCCGGATGATCGGATGCCGCTTACGGAACTTACGGTTGGGCCGTAGGTAGAGGTTGCGGTTGACTATTGATTATCTATATCCCAGCAACGCCAGCCCAAACAGGGCCAACAACTCTGTCACTTCGCACAATGCACCGTAGATATCGCCGGTTAGGCCACCATTCAGTTGACGCGCCGCCCAGCGCGCCGCGCACAGGCCCACTACCGGGCCCAGTAGGCTTAAAACGGTGGTAGGATTCACGAGCACGCCAAGCATAAAAATGAACAAAGTGCTGGCGGTTGCGAGGTACAAATGGCGGGGATCGAGCCCTTGCCGCATGGCGCCGCCTAGCGATGGGGTGGCCTGATCGGCGCGGGCATATGGGTAACGTTGCGCGGCCCAGACCAGCATCCAGCGGCCCCAGACTGGCGCCAGCCACAAGCCGCTCCAGAGTGATGGCCCATGCTGGGCGACGAGCTGGGTTAACAAGGCCCATTTCATGCCCAGCACCACGAATAACCCAATCGCCCCAAAGGCGCCCATATGCACATCTTTCAAGATCACCAGGCGGCGGGCGACGGATACAGAGGCAAAAAGGGCGTCACAGCTGTCCAGCAGACCATCCAGATGGAGGCCACCACTGAGGACAATCCAGAATGTCAATAAGCAACCGGCTTGCACCGCAGAGGAGAAGGCCGAAAGACGTAAAAGGCTGGCCAACGCGAACAAGAGCAGGCCCAAAATCGCCCCGACCAGCGGATACCAAGCAAAAGATTGGCCCAGCAGGTTGGGGCGATTTGTAAATTCAGCATCAGAGATCGTGGAAACGGGCAGCGTCGTGAGGAAGCCTAACGCAAGCCGAAGGCCAACGGGCAAACGGATCACATGTCCACTTGTCCCGTCTCTTTTTCAGCGACCTTGGCTTCGCTGAATGTTGCCATTTCGTTGAGCGTAGCCACCGCCGCATCGACCATGGGCAGGGCAAGCAACGCGCCACTGCCTTCACCCAAATGCAAATGCAGATCCAAAATTGGTCTAAGTTCCAGATAGTTGAGCAAAACCGAGTGACAGGGCTCAGCGCTGCGATGACCGATGATCATAAAGGCCTTGCTCGCCGGGCAGAGTTTGGCCGCCAGGGCCGCGCCCGCGGTCGCAATTGCGCCATCGATGATCACAGGCACACGCGCCGCCGCGCCGGCCAGCGCAATCCCCGCGATCGCGCCAATTTCCAAGCCGCCCACTTTACTCAGGATATCCATTGGATCGTTGGGGTCGGGCAAGTGTAAGGCCAGGGCGCGCTCGATGGCGTCACATTTGCGCCGCCAACCCGGCAAACCAATGCCAGTGCCCATGCCCACCACCTGCGAAACCGGCGTACCCGTCAGCACCGCGGTGATCGCCGCGGTGGCTGTCGTGTTGCCAATGCCCATGTCGCCCGTGAGCAAAAGGCGCGCACCGGCGGCAATCTCGGCGTTGGCCACCACAATGCCGGCTTCCACGGCGGCAACAGCTTCGCGCCGACTCATGGCAGCTTCTTGGGTCATATTATTGGTGCTGGGCCGGATCTTCATGGCGTAGAGTTGCGGATGGGTGGGCAAAGTGGTCGCCACACCAACATCCAATACGACCACGCTACTATTAAACAGGCGGGCCAATACATTGACGGCAGCACCACCGGCCAAGAAATTCAGCACCATCTGGGCGGTCACTTCCGAGGGATACGCGCTGACGCCTTCGGCTGTGACGCCATGATCACCGGCGCAAACAATCACACTGCGCGGTGCAAGGATGGGTCGCAGTTGGCCGGTCATGCCAGCCAATTGCGCGCTCAAATCTTCTAGGATCCCCAGCGCACCGAGCGGCTTTGTTAATTGCTGCTGCCGTGCACGTGCGGCCTCCATGGCGACACCATTTAACTCTGAAACCTGATTGATCGTTGCTGCAAGAAGATGTTGTGACAATGGGAATCTCTCTACCTAACTAAAATTTATCTAGATATTGATCTGGCTAGCGTTATCAACGGATAACTGATCAACAAAAAAGCAGCTATCGACTGGTAGTAAGGCTTACATACCGACAAGCGGCCAAAGGCTGCCAAAATTTGGTGGAGCATTCGGATCGCGCACCTTTGCTTCTGCTTCGCCAATCAATAATTCTGGCGCTGCGCCCTGGTGTAATTGTGCAAATTCAGCTTTGCGCCGGGCGCACGTCGCCTGAATTTCTGGCCGATCACTGACATTCCACTCGCCGGTCATCATCCGCTTCATCTCTTCTAATTCAAAAAAGAAGACATCATCCAGTTCTAACAGACGCTGGTCAATCATCGCTTCTTTGGCCGCGGCTAGAGCCCAACCGCGCGTAGCGTCTAAAATATAGGCAAAGGCATGCAACGAGCGGCTCTGGAGCGCGAGGCAGTGGCGAATTTTCTGTAACAATTGTTGTGCCTCTTTACGTCGCCCAGAAGCCACCGCATCGATTAATTTCTGTTCACTTTGTGCAGCCGATGGTGCTTCGGGAATTGACCCTGGATGCGACGCATCGGCCAAGATCGCGCGGAGCAGAGGCGCAGGATCTTGACGCCACCGCAGTTGCCGAATCTCGCCCTCGCCCACACACCGGTGCCCATACAACGTCAAAAATTCGCGCAAGGCGGCGGTCACATGCGGATTTGGCAAAGTGATTGACCAATCTTCAAAAACGCCAGCTTTCAACCAGGCAACAGTGGCCGGATCGCTAACAGCTAAATCGCCAAGTGCGCGCAAGCGCGTGCCCATTGCCTGTTCAACCAGATTGCTCACATCGCTGGTCGCCGCCTGCATTAAAGTTAGCGCCGTTGGCGCGTCTAGCTTATCCAGTGTCAAGCGAATTAAGCGGTTACAGGCCACTTCTAACTGATAGCGTGCGGCCAAGAAGCCAATAAAAGCCGGCACCGCGCTATCTTCGATCTCTTCCATAATTTGCAAGATTTCGGCCTGGGTCCAGCGCAATTCTTGGGTCTTAGCTCGCCATTGCTGCGCCATCTGCGTAACCACGTCTAATTCGCCAGACAGATTTTTTAAGGTATCTTCAATTTTCTTCTGATTTAGACCTGCCTTGATCCCGGCCACGAACCCTGGTTTTTCCCACTTAAACAGTGGAAATAGCTGACCATCCAGGCGCAGCGTCAACGGTTCAAGCCCGGCAAATTCGGCGTCACGTTGGGCCGATAGGGTAAGATTCAAATAAGGCCGCCCTTGGTATTGGCGCATGATCCGGGCGCGCGGCATTGGATCAAAACCTAAGCGATCAAAATATTGAAACCAGGCGCGCCCGGCAACTTCAGCCAACAAGCTATAACTAAATGGCGTCAATGGCGGGGTAGCGAACGGCTCTACGGCAACTAATGGTTGCAGCGGATGCTGACTCCAGGCCGTGCGACTACCTGCCGGCAGACCACCGGACAAGGCATAATCAAACAAAATCCACCTCTGTATCCACCTCTGTATCCACCTCTGGATCCACCTCTGGGCTAGATTATCTCGACTAGATTAACGGCCAAGGAGCGTATTTTCGACCTGCATCTATGATTAACCCTGAGAGACGCTAAGGTCAAACACGGCATACCGCTTCTCCTGCGACCGTTGACCAGCACAAATGACGGCGTCTGTTTTAAACGTTTCAAATTTTACGTGTTGGACAGCCAAGGCACCGCCACTTCATAGCGTGACTATAATTTGAAGTTTTCAAGCGAAACGAAGGGAACGTACGGTCTTCAGGGAAAGCGACCTATCTCCACGTTTTGCTCCTGTAGCATAGCACAGATTTGAGGGTAAGCTCGCGACAATTTGCTGACAAACTATAGATTAGGCAATGGCATGATTGAGATCTCATCAACGGCTTGGCCTGATCTCTCAACTTCAGAAGGCTTGCACCGCGAGCATTGGCTATGATTAGGTGACATCGTCTTCACTAGCTTACAAGCACATGGCATTATTGTCAATGGATTGGCGTAAAGTGTCAATTTCTGCTTACGATTGATAAGGGGTTCGGGCAATCAAAAGCCTGATTACCGCGAGTAGATCAGGCGCGACTCATCATTTTTTCCGGTTGCGCCGCTTGGTGTGATGTTGCAATTCAGCCGAAAGCAGATAAAATGACAGATAGAATTTGCCGGCTATGCACTTATTTTTTCTTTATTGGATAAATTATGACAACTGATACTCAACTGGAAAACGAAACGAACGATCAGTTCCGCAAAGAGCAACCTGTGTTGGTCTTTGTCTCGACCGATATTGTTTCTGGCATGGATGAAATTGCCCGCGAGAAGTTAATCAGCAATTTACGTCATTATAGTACAAGTGGTCTGTCGCCACTCTGGGTCAACTGGCTACGCCATCGCGCCGATCTGCACTTTGCCTGCCTGGTGCACGATCTACAAGAATTTAACGACTTTATGCTCGACATTGTGCGCAGGGTGGAAGGCGTCCGTGAGACAACGACCATTCTCAGCTTTAGTGGCCGCGCCGATATTGATGCCTTGTTAGAGTTAGAAATGGAAGTAAGCCCGAACAGCAACACAGTGGCCAGCAATGTGCTGATCGATGTCCAACCGGGCATGGATCGCCAATGTTTTCAGGCGCTGCTCGATCTGCCGCCGCACCCCGATGTACGGCGCGTCTGGTTGCTTAATTGTTATCACAGCGAAGACGCCGATCTGATGATGTTGCTGCTCGGCAAAAATGTCGCAGCGCTCACTGGCTATGTGATGAGTTGGGTGCGCACCACGCCTGGTGTGATCGACACGGAAATGGGCACGGTGATGGACTGGCGCTGGTTGGCCAGCCCGGAAAACGTGGTGGAATTGTGTGAAATGTTCTTTACCCACGACCCAATCAGTAAGAATGATCGATAATTGTGGGCAGGGAGAGATTAGAGATTATCCGTACTGATGCCAGAATAAAAAGCCGCGGTTACGCCGATCAAAAGTCCAGGTCTCAGCGTGATTTCAGGATAATCAAGCGCCTAATCTCCAATTCTCCCGCCACTTACCCCCTAGATTTCGTCCAACGGATACAACGGACGACGCACTTGTTTGAAAGGTAAGGCGCGCAGATTCGGGCTGGCGACGCCGGTTACATCGACGATCAGGATCTCGGCGGCAAACGGCCCATAGGCAGCTCGAAACGCGGCCGGCGACTTGACAACCACGATCTGAGCGTCGCGCGGCTCCAAGCCAACGGAACGATAAAGTTCCGGGTCCCATTGGCGGCACGGTCGTTCCATGACAACCAGGTAAATATGGCCGATCACGAGGACACCTGTAAAACCCCGGCTCACCACCGCCCCGTGAAAGCCGGGTCCTTTCTGTACAAAGTCACCATCGGCGAGTAATTTGACCCGCCCCGTAACCGTGACCGGTTGATAAAAGGCCGGCGCTAAGGTTGCACCGATGGTCACAGTAATTTCCTGGCCAACGCCCGCTGCCATCATCTGGGCAACGACAGCCGAATCAACAATATTATGCAGACAATCTTTCTGCGGCTGGGCGGCTAACAAAGCCTGCAAGACAACGGTGCTGTCTCCCGGTGCGCCGGAAGTGGGCGCATCCGCCGAGTCGGCCAGGATAAAGGGATAAATTTCGCTCACCAATGCTCGCTGAATTGCGGCAGCCACCAGCGTCAGTTCCAGGGCAAAATCTCGCCGGCGCGCCCAGAATTCGTCAGCCAAGCGTGCCGCTGTTTGCTCGGCTAAAGCCAGATTGCCATCGGTGATCACCAACGTCGTACAACCGACATCATAGACATCTAGCCACGGTTGCACGGAAAAGACCGAAGCATCCAGGATCCCCGGCTGCTGCATCCACGCTTTCGCCATATCGACCACTTCAGCATAGGGGCCATCGGTTGTGCGCGCCGTCTCCCCCGGCAAAATCATCGGAATGCGCCGTAAAGCGGCCACCGGTTGCACTTCGCCAGCAATCGTCTTGATCAATAACGTCAATGCGCGTTGCGCCGTCTCATACATATCCACATGCGGCGCGGTGTGATAGCCAATCAGCGCTGTGGTCTGCCGCACCATCTGCTCGGTGACGTTGGCGTGCAGATCCAATGTGCCAATCAAAGGTAAATCGGGCCCAATCGCCGCCCGCAAGACGCGCAACACCTCGCCAGTGGCGTCATCATAGCCATCGGCAATCATCGCGCCATGGAGCACCAAGAGCACGCCGTCGATGGGCCCAGCCTGGCGAATGCTGGCCACTAATTCATCGAGGATGGTTGTAAAAACGTCACCCTGCATATGGCCAGCCGAGGCAGTCGCTTCGGCATAAAGGGTCGGGATCAATTCGACATCCTCGTGGTGGCGTGCGGTGTCAAGTACGCCACCCATTTCGGCCTTGGTGCCGGCATATTTCGTAAAGATGGCTGGCCCGCGCACGATTTCCTGAGGGCCAAAATGGCCCCACGAACCAGGCACGGGTGAGAAGCTATGTGACTCTTGGGCAAAGCCGCCGACGGCAATTTTCATCAATCGACCTTTTCTACGTATGGTTTAGGCAAATTAAGCGCACGCAAAGTCGCAAAGAAGCGCCAGAGCAAGTTAGGTGATCTTTGTGACCCTTGTCTGTGTAAATTCTACTATGGCAGCTTTGGCTTGGCGGTGGCGTTGTTCAACAATTTGACGACACGCTGCAATATCTGCTCGGCCACTTCAGTTTTACTCAGGAGGGGCAGGATTTCAACCGTACCATCCGCCCCCAATAGTGTGACACGGTTGGTATCCACGGCAAAGCCGGCGTCGGGGGCGCTGACATCATTGGCAACAATAAAATCCAACCCCTTCTTTTGCAATTTCACTTGGGCATTGGTCGCCAAATTTTCTGTCTCCGCCGCAAAGCCGACGACCACCAACGGACGGTCATGCAGTGGCCGCTGCTGCGCCAATGTGGCCAGAATGTCGGGGTTAGGGGTCAATTCGATGGTTGGTGCGCCGGTCTGTTTTTTTATCTTCTGGGTAGCCACTTGCGCCGGGCGAAAATCTGCTACCGCAGCCGCCATAATCAACACCTCAGCCGCCTGACAAGCCTGCTGTACGGCGTCTAACATTTCCGCAGCGGTATTCACCAGCACCGGCTGCGCCCCGCTTGGCGTCGGCAAAGCGGTCGTGGTGGTAATCAGCACCACTTCAGCGCCCAAGTCCAGCGCCGCTTGGGCCACTGCGTAGCCTTGCTTGCCCGAAGAATGGTTGGAGAGAAAGCGTACCGGATCCAACGGCTCGCGTGTGCCACCAGCCGTGACCACCACTCTGCGTCCGCGTAGTGCGCCCGATTGAGCAAATAACTGGCGAATGTGTCCTAGGATGGCCAGAGGCTCAGTCATCCGCCCGCGCGCCACCAACCCCGACGCAAGATGGCCTTCTTCTGGCCCCACGATGCGGGCCCCGCGCTCGGCCAACAGCTGAAGATTGGCCTGGGTGGCAGGGTGCGTATACATGCCACCATCCATGGCTGGGGCCAATAAACGAGGACAGGTAGCCGCCAACGCCGTTAAATTGAGCAAACTGTCCGCGCTGCCCTGGGCCAGTTGCGCTAACGTATTGGCCGTCGCCGGCGCAATGACCAGGAGGTCAGCTTGGTGGGCCAGCCCAATATGCAAAACATGCGCGTCATGGCCCCACAGATCGCCATCGGTGTAGGCACGGCGGCCTGTCACCGCTTGAAAGGTAAGCGGCGTGATAAATTGGGTGGCCGCTTTTGTCAAAATCGTGTCCACCTGTGCGCCGGCCTGAGTCAATTTACTGGCCAGATCAGCGGCTTTATAACAGGCAATGCTGCCAGTAACGCCGAGGAGGATTCGTTTACCTTGGATTGGGTTCATTATGAGCATTCCGTGGATAGGGCGACAAGGAGACAGGGAAACAAGGAGACAGGTGATATTCCCTTGTCTCCTTGTCGCTTTGTCGCCTAATTTTCTTTCTGATTCATCGCATAGACCATCCGCAGCCCATCAAGGGTGAGCCAAGGAGCGATGTATTCCAGCACAGGGGTTTCGTTGGCGATCAATCCGGCAAGCCCACCGGTCGCGATCACTTTCATGGACGGTCCCAATTCAGCGCGAAAACGTGCGACCATGCCCTCGACCAACCCCACATAGCCGAAGAGCAGGCCCGACTGGATCGCATGAATCGTGTTGCGGCCAATCGCCGTGGGCGGGCGCGCCAAATCTACCTTGGGCAACTTAGCGGCGCGTTGGAAGAGTGCATCCGCCGAAATGCCAATGCCCGGTGCAATGGCTCCACCCAAATAATCACCGTCAGCCGTGATCGCGTCAAAGGTGGTGGCTGTACCAAAATCCACGATACAGGCGGGGCCACCATATAAACGGTAGACGGCCACCGCATCCACCAGGCGATCAGCGCCAACAGCATTGGCTGGTTCGTACAGAACCCGCATGCCGGTCTGCACAGTCGCATCGATGACCAACGGTTCGCACTGTAGATAATTGCGGCAAACTTCCACCCACTTACCGGTTAGCGGTGGCACGACCGAAGCCAGCGCAATGCCATCAATCTCCGTGGTTGCGAGCCCGGCAAAGTTCAACAAGCCGAGCAATTGCATGGCAAATTCGTCGGGCATGCGGTCATGATCCGTCGCCAGCCGCCAGCGTGGCCCCAGCGTTTCGCCGTTATAGAGCCCCAATGTGATGTTCGTATTTCCAATGTCAATACAGAGCAGCATAACGTCTCTCCTGATGGTGAAAGAAACAGATTCTTTCACCTATTTTCGCCGGATCTGATATAATAGTAAAGTCAAACGGATGAAAGGAGCGTTATCCCAATGCAAGCTTATGAATTTTCTACAACAATTTCTAACGCGGGACAAGTGTTTGTTCCTTCTCAGGTCGCGGACAAATTACCCGAGGGTGCTTCTGTGCGCGTCCTGATCTTGGTGGATGAAGTTGAGCCATCTGTGAACGGACATGATGACCAGTCTGAGACTTTGTCCTTCCTACCTTCGTTAGAAGAATTGGTGGCTGAAATCAAACGCTCACCTACCAAACCAGCGAACTTTCGCCCGGGCAGTGGGTTATTGGCTGAACATTTAGCCAATCCTGTTACAGAGCCAGACCCGAACTTTGATGAAATAGCCTGGAATCAAGAATGGGATCGGATTGAGGCCGAGATGAAAGCCGAAGAATTCGCACATGAACAGGAAGAGTTGAAAGAATTATTCCCAGAACACAGTTATAAACAGTCTATTGGTAAAAGGAGACACTAGCAATCAGGTTAATTTCAAAATTAAATTGTCTATTTACTACTGAATTAGCAGATCTGTCTTGGGGTGTACAAGTATCTAGAGTACCAAGGTACGCTTATAAACTAGGATGAGCAAAAAAGCTATATAATTTGTTTTATCACCTCTCTAACTCCTCTAGCCACTTGTTTACTTTTATAACCTTGGGCGAGCTAATATCATTATAGATTTGTCTTGCTATTTCCCATAGATAGCTAGCCTCTGTCAAATCACCTAAGTCTTTATCTAGCTTACCCCAACTGGTTAGAATATCTGCTTCAACGCATCGATTACCAAGTTGCTGGCTAATAGTAAGCGCATTTTGATAACACGTAATTGCTTGTGCATTCTGACCTAATACATGGTACGCATAACCTAAGTGATGCAAGGTCAAGCACTCAACTTGTCGAGCATTGATTGAGTAAGAAATCTGAAGTGCATTCTGATAGCACTCCACTGCTTTCTCTGTCTGATTGAGAGCCATATATACTAGACCAAGATTGCTAAGAGAGGTACTTTCAACGTAGCGACTTCCATGATCAAGGCTAATAGTAAGCGCATCTTGAAGATAATCTAAAGACTCTTCTATTTTTCCTAAGTCTCGATACGCCCGCCCCAGATTACCTAAACAATTAGCTTCGCTATAGCGGTCACCTACTGATTGTGCTATTTCGAGAGCGTCTATATAATAATTAATTGCGTGCTCTATCTGCCCTAAATTGGCATATAAGATACCTAAGTTGCCTAAGGTTACTCCTTCACCTTGGCGATCACCAATTTCGCTTGCGATAACAAGAGAGGCATGATAATACTCTATAGCCCTATTCATCTGCCCTAGACTATCGTATACCAAACCTAAATTACTTAGAGAGCCGCTTTCACTCTTACGATCACCAACTTTACGAGAGATAGCAAGCCCAAGCTCATAATGCTTGATAGCATTATCCATTTGGCCCAAATCATAATATGCATTGCCCAAATTACCTAGATATCCTCCTTCACTCTGCATATCGCCAATTTTGCGGCTTATCCTGAGGGCAGCGTGATAATGGCTTATAGATTCTTTCCCCTCACCCAAGTTGCGGTAGGCATGTCCCAAATTATTTAGAAAATTAGCTTCACCTCTATGTCTTTGTAATGCTCTAGACGCTTCCAATCCAGCTAGATT
>JAPLGZ010000227.1 GCA_026389895.1 Chloroflexota bacterium
TCATTATCCTGTGGGCGACCTATATGCACCGCTTTACGCTCTGCTTCGTGTTCAATCATCGCGGCGACCACGGCCACAATTTTCTCGTGTTCTTCTTTTTGTAAGGTGGATTTGCTATGGCGACGGCGGTTGATGAAGCCCGTGTCAAAGGTACCCCAGATAAATTCTGTGCTATCCATAATTTCTTGGTGGAAAGGAATAGAGGTTTTGATACCGCCAATGCGAT
Organism: Chloroflexota bacterium; assembly: GCA_026389895.1. Classification (GTDB taxonomy): domain Bacteria; phylum Chloroflexota; class Anaerolineae; order Caldilineales; family Caldilineaceae; genus JAPLGZ01. The sequence continues at coordinate 227 of JAPLGZ010000227.1, forward strand.
ATTCACTCAGCGCACGCCGCATGCGCAGAATGGCCTCAGCACGATTTTCGCCCCAAGCAATTAATTTGGCCACCATTGGGTCATAGAAGAGGCTAATTTCATAACCGCGATAGAGTGAACTTTCAACCCGCACGCCAGGCCCGGTGGGTTCTTTCAGGTAGTTGATCACGCCGGTGCTGGGTAGAAAATTATTGGCCGGATCTTCAGCCGTGATCCGGCATTCGATCGCCCAGCCCTTGGGCACAATATCCTCTTGCCGGTAACGCATGCGGCGCCCGGCCGCAATGGAAATTTGCTCTTTGACAATGTCAACGCCGGTCACTAGTTCGGTGATCGGATGCTCGACTTGCAACCGCGTGTTCATTTCCAGAAAATAATACTTATTGTCTTTGCTGTCAAAGAGAAATTCGATCGTACCAGCGTTGACATAGTCAACTGCTTCTGCGGCCGCAATGGCAATCTTGCCCATTTCCTGGCGCATTTTTTCGTCAATCGCAACGCTGGGTGATTCTTCGATCAGTTTTTGATGCCGGCGCTGAATACTACACTCGCGCTCACCGAGATGAATGGTGTTGCCATAGGTATCGGCCAATATCTGAATTTCAATGTGGCGGGCGCTGGTGATCAATTTTTCTAGATAGACTTCATCATTGCCAAAGGCGTTCAAGGCCTCACGCCGGGCAGCGCCAAGCGCGTTTTCAAAATCGGCGGGATTATGCACCTCGCGCATCCCTTTACCACCACCGCCAGCACTCGCTTTAATCATCAGCGGAAACCCAATTTGTTGGGCAACCCCCATCAAATCCATATCCAGTAAGCCCTTGTCCGAACCGGGGACAAGGGGAACACCGCGGGCGGCGACAGTGCTGCGGGCCGTCTGTTTATCGCCCATCTTCTCAATGGCGTCGGGACTGGGACCGATAAACGTAATGCCAGCATCCCCGCAGGCAGCGGCAAAGGCGGCATTCTCAGAAAGAAAACCATACCCAGGATGAATGGCATCGACACCAGCCTTACGCGCCACATCAATAATTTTATCAATACATAAATAGCTTTCGCGGCTGGGTGAAGGGCCAATATGATAGGCTTCGTTGGCGTAGCGAACATGGAGCGCCGTGCGATCAGCATCGGAAAAGACCGCCACAGTAGGAATACCCCGTTCCTCGCACGCTCGGATCACACGGACGGCAATTTCACCACGATTGGCAATGAGGACTTTTTTAAACACGAAAATCTCCTCTATAAGAGACTAGATGGGTAGAAGGCCATATAATGGCGATAACATGTACCATAAACAACCTTGGCGTTTAGGTCCCAAATTTTGAACGGTGCAAGCGGGCGGTGACGAATACCCGATCATGGAGATAACCGGTTGGCGTCAATTGATCAGTTGCGTGCCATTCACCAAAAACAGGATCGCCTGGTGTGAGCACCAAGCGCCGAAAATTCCAAATGGTGACATCAATTGGCTGTCCAATCGAGGTTGTAAACGCTTCTTCAACAATGCCCTGAATCAAGGCATAGCCAGTTAAATAACGCGTTTCCCAGGTGCCATAAGGCAGACGACCATCCTCTTGGGGGGCGCAGGTGACACGCAAAGGGACATCGCCACACATCACAAGCAAGGTTGCGCTTTCTTCACCGCCTTCTTTAATAATGTCGGCTTCCTTAATTTGACCAGCAAACGCATAGAGCGCCGGGCCAACCTGCTTAAACTGGGCAGGCAAAGGCTCCGGCTGGACAGTAAACCAACTGGCAGCCGCGGGATCTGGTAATAGGACCCCAGCATCCAAAATAATAGTCAACGAGTCGCCAGGCTTAAGGCCTGGATAATTCATGCGTTGATATTGAAGGGCGGGAAGTTCAAATTCGATTTCAGTTAGGGACATCGTAGTCGTCCTGCGGCAAGGCGAAAAAAAAAGTAGCAAGTGATAAATAGTAAGTTTGAACAACTACCATTTACGACTTACTATTTATCACTTACAATGGAATATTGCCATGTTTCTTTGGCGGCACACTGGCCCGCTTGTTCTGGAGCATTTCCAGGGTATTGATCAGGCGTGATCGGGTTTCGTGGGGAGCAATGACATTATCGATAAAGCCGGCCGAGGCAGCGATATAGGGATTTGCAAAACGTTGCCGATATTCTTCGACCAATTCAGCGCGCCGTGCGACAGGATCAGCCGCTGCTGCTAATTCGCGCCGGTAAACGACGTTGACCGCGCCTTCTGGCCCCATCACGGCGATCTCGGCGCTCGGCCAGGCCAATACCAGATCAGCCCCCAAGTGGCGTGGGTTCATCACACAATAGGCGCCGCCATAGGCCTTGCGCACAATGACAGTCACTTTAGGCACCGTGGCTTCAGAAAAAGCATAGAGGAGTTTGGCGCCATGGCGGATAATGCCGCCATGTTCTTGATTCAAGCCCGGCATAAAACCAGGGACATCCTCAAAAACGACCAATGGGATATTAAAAGCATCGCAGAAACGCACAAATCGCGCCGCTTTTTGGCTGGCCTCGACATCTAATACACCGGCGAGGACTGTCGGTTGTTGAGCGACAACCCCGATCGAGCGCCCACCAAGGCGCGCAAAACCGACCAGAATGTTCATCGCATAATGCTGGTGAACTTCGAGAAACTGCCCATCATCCACAATATGCCGAATGACATCCTTCATATCGTAGGGTTTGTTCGGATTGTCGGGCACAATGGTATCTAGTTCCAAGTCCTGGCGCAACGGATCATCCTGATTCCCCCGAAAGGGCGCATCATCCATGTTATTGCTAGGAATATACTCGAGCATATTCTGCACCAAGAAGAGTGCATCCTCTTCGTTTTCGGCGACAAAGTGCGCCACGCCCGATTTGCTCGCATGCACAAAGGCGCCCCCCAATTCTTCGAAGGTGACATCTTCATGGGTGACGGTTTTGATCACGTCGGGGCCTGTTACAAACATGTGGCTGGTATCTTTAACCATGATCACAAAATCGGTGAGCGCGGGGCTATAGACAGCCCCACCGGCGCACGGTCCCATAATAATACTGATCTGTGGCACTACACCCGAAGCCATCACGTTGCGATAGAAAATTTCGGCGTAACCGGCCAAGCCGTGGACACCCTCTTGAATACGCGCACCACCAGAATCGTTGAGGCCAATCACGGGCGCGCCATTCTTCATCGCCATATCCATGACCTTACAGATTTTCATGGCATGGGTCCAACTGACCGTACCACCAAAAACTGTAAAATCTTGCGAATAGACATAGACGAGCCGGCCATGAATCGTCCCGTAACCTGTCACGACACCATCACCAGGAATCTTTTCCAGGCTGGGGTTGTCACTGGTATGGGTGACAAAAACATCGATTTCGCGGAAACTGTTTTTGTCTAGCAATAGCTCTAAGCGTTCGCGGGCCGTCATACGCCCCTTCGAGTGCTGACGGGCAATCCGCTCAGGTCCGCCACCCTGGCGGGCAGCAGCCTTACGTTCATATAATTCTTGGATCTTGGGGTCGTTTGACTGCTCGCTCAAAGGAGTCCTGCTTTCGTGTTGTGTGTTGTGTTCGACATTGAGCCCATAACACACGGTTATTTTCGTTTAGATTGATAGATGGTAATTCGGTCTGTTTACCGCACAGATGGATTTAACGCACAGACGGATGAGGAATCTGCTCGACACGGCGCGACACCTCACCATCAAGGGTTGGTGTTGTACGCAGCGAACTGCTCAGCCACAAATAGATGCCAGTCAACAAAAAGGTGACGGCAATCGTATGCCACTGCATGATGGGCAACGGAATATATTTTAGCGGCAAGCTGGGATAAAAGCCTAGGCCATAATCCATAAAATCGCTAAGCGCATACCAAAGGAAGCTGACCAGCGCCGTGGTGCGTGTGGGCTTGAAATAGGTGAGGAGGAAGATACCCATGCCCAATAAAGCCAGATGGCTTACCGTCATCAAGATGCTGATAAAATTAAAATCGGGCGCACCGTCCATGATCGCCGTGTTCCGCCAATAAACAAGCCAGGCAGTCACAGTCCATATCCCATATTTGATCTCGCCAAAGGCAATGACACCGAGCAACCAAGCCGGCATTTTGTGAAATAAGGCACCACAGAGCACCAAAGCCCAGGACCAGACCCCAATCGTTGGGCCCAGTTGTTGCCAGACAATTGGCACACCGGGTAGATAGGTGGATAACCAAAGCACAACCGAAATGGCGCCGACAATGAGCACAGATCGCTGGGTTGTTGCTTGGGCCTGTTTGCTCCAAAACTTATGCGCCGTTACCATGAGCAAGCCCAAGCCACCCAGCAACCCGGCGAGCGGGCAATCGGGAATAAAGGGCCATGACCAAATTGGCGCGGGCGTAACAATGTTCGCCATGACAATGCCATACCAGAAAAGCAAACCAGCAAAATAGGCAAAGACGCAGATCACCAACGTTAAGGTTAGCAGGGGTGGAAGCGCCACCATCATCTGTAACCACTGCACGCGACCCCATAGCCATCGCATAAGGCTTTCCTTTCAACTCATCTAAAGTCATCGACCAACATGATTAATCCAACACCCGAATCGGCACACCGCCGACTTTAGCACCAGCCGGCACATCTTTATTGACCAGGCTCATCGCACTGATTATAGCGCCATCCCCAATCACGACGCCGGGGAGAATCGTGCAATTTGCGCCAATCGTCACATGGCTTCCAATCACGACGGGACCAGTTCGCCACTCTTTCAACAAATATTCGTGGGCTAGAATAGTCGTATTATAGCCGATAATACTATTATCACCCACACAAATCAATTCTGGGAAGAAGAGATCCGGTGTTACTTGCCAGGCAAAGCTAACATAGGCCCCGACTTGCATCCCAAGCCGCCGGTAAAGCCAGCGTTTGAAGGCCAAACTAGGCGAATGGCGTGCAAGCATAATAAATAGACCATTCCGCAGCACCTTGAGGGGCGCAACCGTCTGGTGCCAGAGCACGAGACTATTTCGTTCATCCGGCGCTTGTTTGATCGTTAGGCGGTCACGGCGCTGTACAGCCGTCGCAGGTAATTGTCCACTCATAAGGTAAACTTCATCAACTTGTTATTATCTATTTTATAGGGTCAAAATAAAAGTTTATAGGGTCAAAATAAAAGTGGCTGCCATTGCCCCCACGAAAGTACAGAGCGCAAAGAAGAGCAGTGTCACGACAATCAAGCCGCAACTAAAAGCAATGTTGCTGGTGGCTGCGCGTGAGCCGGTTAAGCTAGAGAGCAGTGCGCCAGTGCTACCCAGCGCTGCACTTAACACTAATATCGCAAGCGCCACGCTCCATTCTAAGGGTAAGCCCAAAAGGTAATAAGTGATGTACAGGGCAATGATCCCGGCGCTCACCCCACTAGCCGCACTCAATAAAATAATGGGCAACGAAGGCGTAGAGCCCTCGTTATCAACATCGGGCACATTAAAATCGGGCGAATGAATACCCCGCACATCATTATTAGATAGATTATCAATATCGAAGAACGCTTCGTCGTCCAAATTACCACCAGCATCCGGGTCGAAATCGGGGCCACCATTGGGGGTGCGGAATTTACGCGCCAAGGCGACTTCTCATTTCATCAGGTCCGACATGGGCGTTGTTCAACATGGGTGTTCTTTACCATAGGTAAGCGAATCAAGCAGATAGACGACTGGGCCGCGCATGGTGTTGGACGCTGTCATTCTATACGATCAAGCGCTAAGGCACAAGCAAATTATGGCTATAGTTTGACAATTCATAAAAACCTTGATCCAATCGTCGTACAGCACATCATAAGAGGAACCGCAATGCTGGGGGAGCTAACACTAGGCTGCCAACGACCAATAACAAGCAACTTTATGCGCCATCATCGATCTGGGGTAATGTGGCGGCAATAGTAGATATCATCAGGTGGCATCCAGTATGGTGACGTGGGAATGTCTAAATCAGTCGGCAAGGGACGACCAACAATTTTATTAAAAGCGGAAATTGTAATTGTGCCATCCGGTTCAATTGTGGTGGGATATTCGGTTAGGGTATGGATGCCAGGAATGCGCGGATCGGCTACACTACCATCCAAACACCATTTACCAGCGGTACAGGGATCCTCGAAGCGTAGATTGGCGGCCACCCATTGGATCCGCCCGCAAGTTGGTTGGGTGATGGGCAAAGTATCCCAGACACGGATTTGGTCATTAAGCTTAACTACATAGACCGACAAATTGGTTTGCAAATTAAGCCGCTGGGGGCGAAGTAGAGAGAAATCAGTCAACTTGCCGATTTGAAAGCGGGGGTCTACCGGCAACAAAAAATGGGCCATCATGGCCAGACCCGCCAGCAAGGCAACCCCACTAACCAAGAGCAAGACCAACAACAGCCTTTCTTGTAGATTATAGCCAGGTTCAAGTTGGCTCTGACCCAATGTGTCCGTCATTTTCATGCTATACCTCACTGTATAGGAGAAATCACTGTATAAGCGAGATCACTTGTGTATCCCTTCGTAAATCCGGTAGCTTCGATTTTCGGCCACGACTCGACAATTACCCACATGTGCTTCAATCAGCGGTTGGTATTTGAGAAAACTATTAGCCACAATGCGCAAGCTTCCACCAGGCGCTAAATGTTGGGCCGCCTTTTGCAAAAAATCTGTGACAACTCGATAGTCTGTCTTGACACCCGTATGAAACGGGGGGTTTGAAATGATCTGGGTGTACGCACCTTGTACATCCGAAAAAACATTAGAAGGTTTGATCAGATCGATGGGCAGATGATTAGCCACCATTGTGCGGCGTGTGGCTTCCAGCGCCAGCGCATTGGCATCGACCATCTCCACAATATTCGCTGGCCATTTCTGCTTCATGGAAGCGCCAATCACACCGGCGCCACAACCAAAATCAAGGATACGTCCAGTTGGCGGTTCGTCTAATGTTTCCAGCAATAATTGTGTGCCCTCATCGAGTTGGCCATTGCTGAAAACACCCGGCAAGCTGGCAACGGTCAGGGTCTGCTGGCCGATCTGGATTGGATAAGTTGTGCTCCATTCATCAAGCACGAAAGCCACGGGTTGATCTGGGGCCATTGCCTGCAAAAGCAAACAATGGCGCGCCGCATCCACGGTTCTGACCGCGCCCATCTGTTGCTCTAGCAGGGTGCTACTCGAACGAATACCGGCATTATTTTCGCCCACCAGCCAGACTTGTGCGCCAGGCCGCAGCGCCGCCGCCACCATTTGGAGGCTCATTTGGATCAAGGCGCGGCTTTTGGGCAGAAAGAGGATGGCCACATCATAGCGCTCAGCGGGTGCGTTGTAAACAGCCCCAAAGCGGATGTTGTCGATCGGCAAATTTGCGTGCCCAAAGACACTCTGGAGATAAAGATGCGGCGCATAATCGTAATTGAACGCTGTCATCCGCGCGGCTGGCCATTGCTGATGCAGCGCAAGCACGAAATTATCCGGTGGGTAGTTGACCACAAGGAAACGCTCACCTTTGAGCCGGTTCAGGTTGCGCAGCAGGAGTTGGCTGGTATTGTGTAATGTTTTAACGTTGATCAATGTGGGAGCATCCATTTTTATTTTAACGTAGGGGCCAGGCAGCCCTAGCCCCTATTGTGCAGATTGCCAAGCTTGGTGGGCTTTAAGAATGACATTTTCTGTATCGCGACGCAGTTTCAATGGCGCAAGGGCGTTTACATCCACCCAGGCCAGATCGGCGGCATCATCTTGGGCAACAGCCTCGCCACTCACATACTTGGCCCAATAGTCGATGATGACATAGTGATATTCGACGCGCTGTTCGGTATCTCGTTCGATGGGCTCGAAAATAGCGACCATCTCAAAAAGTTCAATTTCAATGGCGCATTCTTCGCGTACTTCGCGCCGAGCTGCCGCCGCCAGCGGTTCGCCGACATCGATCAGGCCACCCGGTATACTCCATTGACCAGCACGCGGTGGGCGACCCCGTTTTACCAACAGAACATGGCCTTGTCCGTTAAAGACAACAACACCGACGCCAACCAGTGGCGCGGCTGGATACCGGCGAGAAGCAGTGATCGGGGTCGTAGCGGGATGATTATTCATACGGAATCAGCTTTTATTCAGCAGGTGATAACAGAGGTTGCCGAGCTTCATGAAAAATTTACTCAAGCTTGGTCAAGGGTAAAATTCATTTCGGCTCAAGCCCCTGGTTGGTAGAAATCAGTACGTGTGGCGGACATGCAGCATGTACTCTTTGCGGTTCAAAGGATTATAATCCGCGCGCTTTCGGGTCGGGAAAGCATTCTCTATTTTGCGAAACCCAGACGGACGCGTCAGAAAAACGCCTTCGCCTTCGGTCAAAGCATGCAGGCTTCTTTTAAACTCCTCCGTCGTTGCAACCGGCAACGATCCGGTCAAAAGAAACGTATCGCTGCGTAAGATCGGCTTCTCAAAGATCGCCTTTATCACTGACAACTTGAACATCGCCTGGCTGATAGCCTGGAGTGGCGCGCTCAATTCAAATTCATTCAAGGGTTCGTAGACCGCCGTGCCCACCTGGACGAGCGCGTCCATTAAAACAAGCGGCACCAGGTTACGAAAATCACCAGCCGTTGTGGCAACGCTGCTATAGCCGGTATGGGTCAGAATCACGATTATATCGGTGACTTCCCAGCCGTAGAGCCCTTGTTTCAACGTCTCAAAGATCGTCTCTTCAATCGTTCGATGAAGCGGGAGGGGCAACGAGCCAAGTTTTACTTCTAATTGATAGCTGATGCCGCTGCCTTCGCGGCCTGGTTCAACCCGGAAGCCAACGGTTGCAACGAAGGGATTGCCCTCTGCGCCCATCACATCGACCGCCTGGCCCGTGCCGCTGGGCTTTTCGATACAGACGACGCGGGTCTCGGAGAACTGGACGGCCAGGCCATACTTCTCCTGTAGCATCGCTTCGATCACTTCTTTTTGTACCTCGCCGAAGATCCGCAGATAGATTTCATGATGAAAAGTGTCTTTGATCACTTTGATCAGCGGATCCTCTTCGGATAGTTCCGTCAGGGCTTGATACAACTGGTGGTTCTGTTCGGGTTGTTTGGCTTCGATGCGCGTCTCTATTTGCGGCGCCACAAAATGCAGATGTTGTATTTTGTCGGACCACTCGCCCACGATATCGCCAATTTTGATATCATTGAAGCCCCAGACTTTACAGAACTCGCCTGCGTCTACTTGAGACGCCTGAACGGTTTTGCCCTCCCTGAACATATGGAGCTTTTTCACCTTATCGATCCGGGTCTCAAGCTCACTTTGGTACGTTTTTCTCCGCACAGGGACATAGGCTCGCACCTGGATGCTACCGGAGAATATTCTGAGATAGGCGATCTTTTCGCCCGAAACTTCGCGCTCGATCTTAAAGACGACGGCAGATAAAGGATCCGGCCCGACGCTGGTATTGGCAGGCAAGAACGTAGCAACCCCCGTCAGCAGTTCCGCGACCCCAACCCCAGTCATGGCTGAGCCAAAGAAGATCGGATACAGCTTGGCGGCCTGAGTTTGGCTCGTTAACGCGCTGATGATTTGGGCTTCTGTCACCGCTTCATCGTTGACGTAAGCTGCTAATAGTCGTTCATCGTTACGCGCAAGTAACTCGATACACGTTTCTAGAAATGCGGGATCCGTAGCGCCGCTGAAACTATTTTCAACAATCAACGCTTGCTTTGTGCCAATATTTTCAGGTGTATAGAGCGGAATCACATCTGCGGAAAGCTTTTCTTTGATCTGCTTGACGAGGGATTCTGACTGGGCGCCCATGCGATCGATCTTGTTGATAAAGATGAGCGTGGGAATGCCAAGTTGCATGAGGATCGCCATGAGGAATTTGGTTTGCGCTTGAATCCCTTCCACGGCTGAGATCACCAGGATTGCGCCATCTAACACGCTAAAGGAACGCTCAACTTCAGCGATAAAATCCGCATGGCCAGGCGTATCAATCAGATTGATTTTCAGATCTTGGACAAAAAAGGAGACAACCGAGGCTTTGATGGTGATGCCTCGTCTTTTTTCCAGCTCCATCGAATCGGTCTGGGTATTGCCTTGATCGACGCGGCCAATTTTGTCAATGACCTTTGTTTCAAAGAGAATGCGCTCGGTCAGGCTTGTCTTGCCGGCATCGACGTGTGCGACGATCCCGATGTTTACTATTTTCATGAGGTAGAATCCTCTGTGGGTTCTCTTTTCTTATTTCAATCTCCGTTTGTGGGTTACTGAGTTGGGTATTGATGAGTTGCCGCATAGAATCCTCCTTTTCTTTGATAGTAAAACGCCGGTGTAGCACGATTGAACCATTGTACCATATATGACGCGCGGTCAGTTTGTCAAGCTAGCTCATAGCGAAAGCGGGTAAAAGTCGTATTGAGCAAAGAGGCGGGAACCAAATTAGATTTGGTTCCCGCCTCTTGGTGAATAATCCCAATATAGCCTAATGGCTTTACGCCCGCATTTGTCTACACGCTTGCCCATTCTTCAATTAAGGTTGGCAATTTCTCAAAATCCTCGATCACGGCATCCGGCACGATCTGGCTGGCCACGGCTTGATTGTCAAACGCAACCTGGGCATTCGTGCCAATTGTACATTGCACGGTGAGCGCGCCCAGTTCAATGCCACCTTTGATATCGTGCAACAAACTGTCACCCACAAGCACAACTTCATAAGGCAGCAGATCCCAGCGCTCTAATACCGGATTGAAAATTTTCTCATCTGGCTTGCGGTATTCGACGCTGGCGCTGGTCAGACAGACATCCAGATAAGGCCGCAGCCCCAAGTAGTCAATAGTGCGCTGGAAAACGCGATCACAGTTATAATTGGCGATGATGGCGAGCTTGTAACCTTCCGCATGGAGCGCTTTGAGCGCATCTAGTGCGCCCGGATTGAGCTGCCAACTGGTCATCTCAGGTGCATAAAAGATATCGACGGCGTTTTGCAGCACCTTGGGGTCCATTCGACTGGCCGGATAGCCAAAGAATTGCAGCAGAAAGCTCATGGCGTCATCAGCAATATGTTCTTCTTGTTCTTCTTCAGATTTTTCTTGGGCAAAACGGCGCGCTTCGACGATATTGTGCGCAAAATCATCTGGCAGTTCCATCCCGGTGCTACGCATGTAGGCTTCGGCAGCCTTGGCGCCGGCTTCCATCAATGCTTCTAATGGTTGTTTGAGTTGCGCCAATGTGTCATCAAAATCAAAAATAATGCCCTGCACCAGGCGTGGGGTGGGCAATTCACCCCAATCCCCTAATTCGGGAAAGAAATTTTCCTGAAGCCGCGCAATCTGCGCCCGATCCAGGTGGGCGGCTTCTCCCTCATGCACGGGCGCTTGCGGCGCGACAGCTGCCTGCTTGGCCTGCGGTGGCCCAAAGATCGTATACTGCTCTTCTGGCGTCAGGGTATGACCACGCGCTCGGGCGCGCGCCAGAAACTGTTCCAGTTCGTCCGCCGACAGTGGCTCCATCCCGGGCCGAATCTCAATTTCATCATCGGGTGTTGGTTCACCCGTTCTTGGTTGATCACTCATAGCTATTGAGTATGCAGGCGCCAAGCGACTTTGTCAATTCGCCCTTTGAGGCTTTGCGGCTGATTTTATCAGCGTGATATACTCTCACTCTTGTCAATTGGCGCCCAACGAACACTGGCGAGCAAAGTAATGGTGATATAGGCAACCGTCAAAAAACCAGAAAACAAAAGCGTCACGGCAATGGTTTGGCGATAGGCCAGGGGGTTCGCCACTCGATCCAAAATAACAACGGCCAAACCCCGTGGATCGACAAACAAATCCCAGCTATTCCAGCGTAAAAAGCGGCCCAGATAAATGCCAAAACCACTGGCCGCCAGGCTAAAACTTACAACCAACCAACTCGCCACTTTGCCAAAACGCGTCTGGACAAATGCTTGTACAATCCAAAGTGAAATAAAGCCCAAGAGCAGACCGTTCCACGCATAGGAGAAGATCAACATCATATCATACCAAAGTGGCACATATGGGCGTTTTGTCAGATGCAAGAGATCGGTGACCAGATAGGGCGAATTGGGGAAAAAGAGCAGCCAACAACAAAAAAGCGCCAGGTAAATGACATTGGAACCCCGCTTCTGTTGCTCTAAATACCAGAGCGCCAGCGCGCTACACATGGGAATCCAGGCCAGAAAAAGATTCCAGCTTAAGAAGAAAAATGCCCAATGGCCAGAATAAGCGACGCGGCCCACATAAATGCCTATGCTCATGATGGATGAAATGATTAAAGCGGCCAGCAGCGGCGCTTTGTCCCGATAAGCAACGGGCAGCGAGAAAACAGCCATATTTCCACCTTGGGTGATCAAAAAAAGATAAACTAACCACTGATTATACAGCCACTAGCAACGTTTTGCCGGTAAGGTTGGTTCCTAGAAGGATAGACGACACGAGTTAAAGGCGGATGAAGGATGAGTGAGTAAGGCGATAATAGGTTTAGCCAAGACTATTTTGCCGAGGCATTAAATTGGTTGGCAATTTCTGCTAGCCCGTTCATCATTTCTCACGTATCACGCGGATCACGACTCTTTAGCAAAACTTCCACGTTTCGGAAGAAAGGTTTTTCCAATGCCTTATACACTTCAAATTGGCAAGGTGCGCTGTCACATTCTTAATGATGGCTTGCATCCGGTGGACGGTGGTGGTTTTTTCGGGGTGGTGCCGCGTCTGCTCTGGCAACGGGTCATCGAACCCAATGCGGACAATATGATTCCAAGCGATACACGCTCTTTGCTGATTGAAACGGACGCCGGCCTGATCTTGGTAGACACGGGCAATGGTGACAAATTAGGTGCAAAAGAGCGACAACGAATGGGCTTTACGGGGCGAACAGAACGCCTGATCGGCGACTTGCGCAAGGTGGGTTACACGCCAGAAGATGTGAACCTGGTGATTTTGACCCATTTACACGGAGATCACGTCGGCGGCGCCACTCGCTGGGCAACAGCTGATCATACGCCTGGCCCATTGATAGCCACTTTCCCCAACGCCCGCTATCTTGCGCAACGCATTGATCTGGCCGAAGCCAGTTTCCCCAACGAGCGCACGAATGCGACGTTTCATGCCGAAAATTGGCAATTATTGCTGGCCAACCGCCAGCTCGAAGTCGTGGACGGCCCACAACGCATCACGCCTACAGTGCGCACAGACATTGCCCCTGGCCATACAGCGGCGCTACAAATGGTCTGGATCGAAGACCAGGGTGAAAGCTTACTCTTTCTGACCGACGCCTGCAATTGGGCGGCGCACATGAATCGCCTGGCGTGGGTGCCAGCCTTCGACATCTTTCCCATCACCAGCATCGAAACCAAACGACGCATCCGCCAAGAAGCCTTCGAACGTAACACGTTGTTGGTCTTTCAACATGACGCCCAGGTGGTGACCGGACGCCTTGTCAGTGGTGACCGCGGGCCGGAGGTGAAGCCGGACATTACCGAAGCGGCGTGGGTGGATAGTACGGTATAGGGATTTACGATTTACGATTTTTGATTTACGAAGATATATTGTTAGCGAAATAGCCGCGTAAATCAAAAATCGTAAATTCTGTTCTAGGGCATCCCAATTGGGTTGGCCTGGTTGTGGCTGATCGTTTCCACGTCCCACAAATTAGAAAATTTCATAGCGCGCGGACAGTGACCATAGGCCTCATCGACGGTGAGGAGCAGGGCTTGCCAGATTTTGGCGTGATCGTCGGGATTAAAGATTTCCATCTGGACGTTCATGGCAGCCAGCTTTTCCTTGTCCACAATTTCCACCGTGCCATTGACGCGTGCCGTGCAATTCTCGCCAGGGATAAAGAAGAGCAGCCCGACTTGCGAGTTACGCGACAAATTTTCATAGGACTGAAAGAGGCGATTCCCTGCCACGTCGGGAATGAGCAGATGGTGCTCATCCAATACTTTGACAAAACCTGGCTTGCCGCCCTTGGGCGAAGCGTCACACTGCCCAGTTTCGTTGCTGGTTGCCAAGATCGCAAAGGGTGACTGGCGGATAAATTCCTGCACCCATTCGATCATGTAAGGCACCACCTTTGCTTTTGTGCGGTCGGCTGGTTCACCAAATTGTTCTCGAAAGATATTCGTAGCCATCTGTGTTCTCCTTAAGCTAAGACCAATCGTAATTTGCTGGCGGGCTAACTGAGCTTGACCCAAACACGCTCATCTTCCACGCGCACCGGATATTGTTCTAAATAAGCGCCTGGTGCGGTCAAGCATTCACCGTTCTTCACATCGTAACACCAGTTATGCCAAGGACAAAGCAAGAGGCCCTCACGCGCCAAATAGCCCGCATGGAGCGGCATATCTTGATGCAGACAACTGTTGCGAAAAGCCGTCAGGTCGCCTTCAAAATTGATAATCACAACGCCATCTGGGCCGTGGTTGAGAAAATAGACCGTTTGCTCGGGTAACTCGGCGCGTAACGGACCTTGCACCCAATCGCCGGGCTCTAGCGTAGGTTCAACATCAGTTGATTGTGTCATAGAAATTAACCTCAAAATTTTGATCTAAAGAATCCAGCACCTCATGAGTGCCTTGCACGGGCCGCACCAATCACCTTGCAGAAATTAGCACCTCACCCGTGCGAGGCACTCACCTGCACCAATCTAAGGGCATCCCCTAATGGGCGCTGACAATTTTGCCATCGGTGGGCGCTCAGTGAACTCTGTGAATGACGTGGTCATTGCCATAAAATAAAACCGGAGTGCGCCTGCCCTCCGGTTTATACAGTGACCAATAACACTTACCCCTAGGCCGCGTAGACAGCCTGGCGTAACCCTTTGATGTAACCAATCGCAAAGAGGCGGCCAATCGAAGAATAACCCGCATTCTCGTTGCTATCACCTTCCATGGTTGGCACATGATCGGGGCGCAGAACACCTTCATAACCAATGTCACGATAGGCTTGCATACAGGCCAACATGTCAGTTTTACCGTTGTCGTGGAAGGTCTCAGCAAACTTTTCTGGCGTGCCACGCACATCACGGAAGTGAACAAAGAAGATCTTGTTCTGCTTGCCAAACTTGCGAATTACACTGGGCAGATCATCGGTCATCATCGTAAAGTTACCCTGGCAAAGACAGATGCCATTGACCTCGCTTGGCACGGTATCGACCAAGCGCTGATAATTCTCGACGCTGCGCATAATCCGGCCCAGACCGCGAATCGGCGACAGTGGTGGATCGTCGGGGTGCATGGCCAATTTGACATTGGCTTTTTCCGCAACCGGCACGACCTTCTCCAAGAAATATTTCAGATTCTCCCAGAGTTGCTCTTCCGTCACCACGCCATATTCAGTCAACGGTGCGTTGACCATCAAGCTGTTATCGTAGCTAGTCACCACTGCACCACCACGTTCGGGCGTCGTAGTGGATGTGCGCATCCAGTTGAAGATCGGCATCCACTCATAACACCAGACGGGAATCTTTAACGCGCCCATGTTGCGGATCAGATCACAGGTGGCCTCGATCTCTTCATCGCGCCCAGGCAACCCTAGTTTCGCTTTGTTCAGTGGCGGACGGCTTTCAATCGTATCTAATTCAAAGCCGGCGTTTTCATAGTTTTGCTTCATCCGTACGAGCGACATGTAGCCCCAGGGCAAATCATCTTTGGGGCGACTTTCCCAACCGGGGCGAAAGTCCATACCGCCTACGACATAATCCACGCCACATTGTTTTACCATTTTCCACAATGGCGTCGGATAGGGCGGGAGCACTTCGGCAATTTTAATCATTACAACAATCCTTTCAATCCTGGGCACAAATATTTAATTTTGGGCAAATAGAAATAAGTCGGAGCTATAGAGCGATTCTATCATGATCAAGCAAAACTCCGCAATGTAGTAAAGTTTACCTAGCGGGTTGGATGGTCATAAAGATACCCTGGCGATGCTGCCCATTGATTTGTCGAGCAGCATCTTGACAGTTGCTTGACCTCAGGGTATCGTAACGCACATGACGCAAGCCATACGAAAAGTGGTTACACAGAACGCAACCCAAGGGTCGCTTTATTTTCCTCTCTGTTCTCTGTGACTCCTTCGTGTGCTCTGTGTAACCGCTTTGCTTGCGTCACACTAGAGCGTAATTGGTCAATTACAATCTCAGCAATAATCCATCTTTATTCATAAAAAGCAGACACCGTAGAAGGAAGCAACGATGAACTTATTACGCATTACTGTTGGCCCTTTTGAATTTATGGCGCGTTTCGAAGAAACGGATGCGCCGCGCACCTGCGCCGAATTTCGTAAGTTGTTGCCCTATCGCCAAAAGCTGATTCACGCCCGCTGGAGTGGCGAAGCCTGCTGGATTCCACTGGGTGAATTCAAATTGGATGTGGGGTTTGAAAATCACACCAGCCATCCGGCGCCTGGCGAAATTCTATTTTATCCAGGCGGGTACAGCGAGACCGAAATTTTATTTCCCTACGGCGCCAGTTGTTTTGCCAGCAAGATGGGTCAACTGGCTGGGAATCACTTCTTGACGATTGTGGAAGGCCGCGAAAATCTGCGCGCAGTGGGGCGCAAAGTGCTCTGGGAAGGCGCGCAGGATATTGTGTTTGAGGAGATTGAGGAAAAATAAAAACTGGGGCGTGATTTTTGTAGAACTTCAGCGTTTTGTCGGCCGAGCCGGCCGTCAGCACGCGGGAATATCTCATCCCAACGGACGGTTCGGCCTTGGGCAGAGGCCAGTTAGGGTGCTTTCGTCGAGGTTCACCGTGTCACTCATTTCTTGGCTGGTGTTGGGGTTGACGAGGAGTGGGCGCATGGAGAAAGCTTTATGAATGGTGTAACGGTTAATGGTGTAACGACTTAACCATTAACCGTTACACCATTAACCGTTACACCATTTCTTTGCCCTAAATATCTAAACTGTCGTTAATATCTTTCTGATAGGCGTCCAGTTCCTCGTTCAGCACTTCTTCCATCGTCACCAAGCGCTTGGCCACGTGCGATTCGAGCATGGCATAGGAGACGCCCACCGAGCGCGTGCCTTGCGTGATATCCACTTCGGCCGGATGTTCGCCCAAGATCGCGCCAGCAAAATCATCATACTCAACGGCGAGCAACTTGCGGTCGGTCTGTTCGAAGGGGAACTCATAACGCCAGAGCCGGTCGCCACCAAAGAGCGTGGCCGTGGCTTTGTCCAGGTGGAAATCCGGCACAAAATCAAGCAGACGGGCGTCGTTGATCGCCTCTTCGCCGACGCGATAAATGGTTGCCACATGACCACTGCGATCGTTCGGCATATCAAACGAACCCTTAGAGCCGTGAATCTGGCGCGACCAGACGCCTTGGCCCCAACCAGCGTGATCTTCGATGTATTGTCCAACTGCGCCACTGGCAAAATTGATCGTGGCATAGGCGGCATCCTCGGCAGTTACCGCAAACTGGGCTGGCATCGCCCGTTGGAATTTCTCATAAATGGGATTGGGCGCAGAGGCCTTTGCCCCTTCGGCGACCGGATTGTGCCGGATCGGTTCATGCGTGCGCGTCTGCGCGTAGAGGCTGGTGATCGGTCCGAGGAAATATTCCATAATATCAGCAAAATGGACACCAACATCCAACAAGACCCCGCTTTGGTCTTTCATGTGCCGCCAGACCGAAATGAGCATGCGGTTATTGCCACCCACGGTGTTGTGGATCATCAAACGCGGTGTGCCAATCACGCCGGCATCGATCACCGCTTTGATCAGCCGGTTGATCGGGTCGCGCCGGTAATTCTCGGCCACACTGACAACCAGGTTATTCGTGTTGGCCGTGTTCTTAATGATGTTCGAGGCTTTTACAGTCAGGCCGACCGGCTTCTCGATCATCATGTGCATGTTGTGACTCAACGCCTGCAAGGCCAACGAATGGTGAAAGCGCAGCGTGGTGGTCACATCCACGGCGGCAACGCCGAGTGGGGCCAACTCTTCGATCTTGCTGACCACCGTGGGGCGCTTGCCAAAGTATTCGGCGGCTTGGTCGGCCAAGGATTCGGCGTTGTCGCGCACCGGGTCGCACGCGCCAATCAGTTCAAATCGATTTAACCCAACTCGTTCCAACTCGGCCAGGCCATACATATGTCGATGGCCCATACCGCCGCAGCCGACAATGGCTAGTGGGATTTTTTGCATTTTTGGTTCCTTCTTTCTCGGTTTACAATTGATTTATAACAAATTCCAATAGCCATCTAGATGACTATGAGGAGGTGATACAGGTATGTCAAAAAGCTACTCACTGACAGAAATGCGTAATCATTTTGCCGAAATTGTGCATGAGACTGAACAAGCGACAATGGTTCAAGTCACGCAACGCGGCAAACCATTTGCCTTTCTAGTTTCTGTGCAGGAATACGAGCGACTGAAGAAAAACCAAGATCAACTTAAAGAGTAGCTCTTCTGATAGGGCATGACCTCTAATGCAAAGTTTAGGGCTCAAATTTTCTGTTTCCAAGTGCTTACAATGAGAGGTCAATAAAGTTCTGCCACGGCCCGCTCGAATGTCTCACTAACCCAACTGTTCAAACTTTTATCAACCGTTCTCGCTTGAATATAGATTTTTCGATGTAATTCTGGTGGAATTCGTACTGTAAAAGTACCCGAAAATGGCTTTTCCGGGTCTTCGTTTCGGCTAGCACAAAACTCGAGGTAATCTTCAATCGAATCTTGAAATGCCTGACGGATTTCCTGAACACTTTCCCCTTGAAACGTGATCACGTCACGAACATTGATCACTTCTCCATGAAAAATGCCCGCATCATCGTCGAATTCCACTTTGCCAATATATCCTTTGTATTCCATCATGGCGTAACTCTCACTACTTGGATCAGATCAAACCAATAACGGCATAAAGCTCTTTCTCTTCAAACCATGCCAATTCAAACTCGGCACGCGGAATTGCCTTGGGTGCAGCCTCAGCGGCAGGATCATTTACATAAATCTGCTCTTCGTCCATACCGATAACAACAAGCGCATGGATCGTCGCTTGATTATTCCAATAGGAAAGCAATTCTGTGTTCACTGACACAATGATCGGCAATCCGGTTTCGAGATGCGCCTCCAATAGTTGAAGATTACCATATCCAACTGTCACAGATAAGCCTAGTGACGCTTCCAGATAACGGAGATTACGAAAAAGTGTACCAATCGGCATTGTACGGAGCAAGCGGGTTAGCCGATCATAGGGAGTCGGCACTTGCAGATATTCTAAGACCATCGCTGTGCAAGCCACCAAACAATCAGCCGGCTTGCGTTGTTTCCAGTGCGAGACGGCTAGCAAGTTCATTCGCTCGATCCTGCATTCGTTTGATTTGATCGGCGGGCAAAGCCAGCACCTCACCAGTCATGGCGTCTACATCAACAGCACCGACCTGAGCCACCCTACCCCAGTCTGCTAAGAGCAAACTGGTTGTCATCCGCCATACTGGGCGCTCTCCCCAAACCAAGATTGGCTCATCGGCGACAATTGCCATTGCCACATCCATGCTTAGATACCCGTTTGCATTACGCTTGGCGATCTTAGGCGAGGTAGGAATCTTGCCTGCGAAGGCTTTTCCCATAAAACGGCCTTCGATCTGCAAAGCATCTTTTTCAGGCCAGGCACCATCCCATTCGATCATTACTTGAATCATAATTTACCTCG
>JAPLGZ010000731.1 GCA_026389895.1 Chloroflexota bacterium
GGCCACGCCCCTACAAAGACAAAATGCCACTTTTCATGCTGACCTGAGGATAGATTAGAGATTAAGAACGAATAATCTCTAATCTCTAATTTCCATAATTATTCCCTGTACTTTGCCATCACCAAAGTTCATTCTCACGACAACCTTGCCCCATTTTTCTATTCGCTAGTTTATCCCTTCTTTGCATTTTTTACCTGGTCATTTGGCTAGGCAAAAACTAGCCTCTCCACCAGTGCATAATCTCCCCGACTGCCCGGCGTCATTGGCGCGTGAACGCGTTATACTCAGGACAACCGTTCAATCCATAGAAAGGGGAAAATTATGTTTAAGACAATTTTAGTGCCACTCGATGGCTCCAAGCGAGCAGAACGAATTTTGCCGCATGTCGAAGCATTGGCCAACAAGTTTGGCGCAAAATTAGTTTTGGTCTCCATTGTCGAGCCCATTTTGGCTGGTGTCTCGCCGTATGGCAATGGCAGCTATTATATTGCCGAGGAACTTGAGCGCCGCACCACTGAGGCGAACACGTATTTGACGAATTTACAGGCGACACTCAGCGCCAAGCAATTGGACGTGAAGCTGATCGTCGAATATGGGCCTGCGGTGATGACGATTCAGGACATTGCCGAGCGTGAAGCAGTCGATCTGGTGGCCCTGGCCAGCCACGGGCGCACAGGGTTGGCGCGCGCGTTTTATGGCAGTGTGGCCGCTGGCCTCTTAAATCGGATCGATCGTCCCCTGTTGCTCATTCGCGCACAAGATTAGGTCTCGGATCGGGTTTGAGGATAAAGTGCCATCGATCGCGGGGTCTTCTGAAGCTGAATTGGTCATGTCAAAAGCTAGAAAAGGAGCGTTGTTATGTTCAAACGAGTCTTAGTTCCGTTAGATCGTTCTGAGTTTGCCGAAAAGGTGCTGGTGAATCTACCCCGGTTTATCGACCCCGCCAATACAGAGATCTTGCTATTAGGGGTATTGGAAACCCTGCGCTATGCCACACCAGCGTTTGAATATACACCATTGCTGATCAACGAAATGCATACGGGGTATAAAACATATCTGCAAACAATCCAGCAGCAGTTGCAGAAGGCTGGCTACCGCGTGTTGACCCAGTTGGCCGAAGGCGATGCCGCCGAACAAATTTTGGATGTCGCAACGCATGCCCATGCCGATCTGATCGCGATGGCGACGCATGGCCGATCGGGGCTTACGCGGTGGGCGTTGGGTAGCGTGGCCGAGCGAGTCAGCCAAAGTTCTACATTGCCGGTTCTCCTGATGCGTGGGCAGGCTGATCTGCCGCACGGCAAAATCGAACGCATCCTGGTGCCGCTCGATGGCTCGATCTTAGCCGAAAAAGCACTCACCCACGCGCAAACATTAGCCAAAGAGAATGGCGCAGAACTATTGTTATTCCAAGGAATTCCGTTCATCGATGTCGAAGATGAATTCGCCCAGATCATCAGCGCACAACAGCTTGAGTCTGCGGATGTGCAAGCCTTTGCCAATGCAGAAGCCTATTTGATCAGCGTCGCCTTACGCCTGCGCGGCGAAGGGATTGCCTGCCAAACGGTGGTGCTGCGCGGCGATCCAGCCCGCTTGATCTGTGATGTTGCCAACGAAAGCAAAATCGACGTTGTTGCGATCTGCACCCATGGTCGCACTGGTTTCAGCCGCTGGATGTATGGCAGCGTTGCCAACCAGGTGATCCGCGGGGTCGAATGCCCTGTCCTGGTGGTGCGGGGTATGCAGCTTGTAGAGAGCAAAGCAGCAAGCAAGGCCGCGGTCAGAATCGGACTGGGTGAACCACTCGCCGCTTAAAAAGGCGTGCCCTTGGCCTGCTCCGTGCCTATCGCGGGCAAGCCAGACTGGCGCTTTTGCCATACTCCCCACGCCTCATGGTGATTAACCATTGCATTCGGTAATTGGCGGGTGTGCCGCAGTTAAAACCGCCGCCTGATACGAGAAACCTGCTGAAGCAGGTTAATGGAGCCTGTTACCGATTTATTTTCTTAATTCTCATAAGGCGTGGGGAGTATGGCAAACTCTCATAATTCCTGCGCCAGGCAAATCTTCTGGTTTAGGGGAGCAAGAACTTGGCCCCCGCCGCCCGCCACTCGTCCGCCAAGGAGTGACCTGGGGAGTCCACGATGTGGAGTTGAATTTTGGATACACCCGCGGCCTGTTCGCTTTCCAGGGTAAAGAGCCGGAGCGCAAAACGCACACAACAATCGGTGCCAACCCGTTCGTCATGGTTGCCAATGGTCAAAAAGACGGCGCGTTGCGCCAAGGCCTCTGCATAATGATCCAGCACCAATGCTGCGACGGCTGGCGCCTCGCGTACGGCAGCAAATTCGGTCAAGACGCGCCAGTCCGTCACCGGCGCCAGACCGGCAACACCGGTAATGCGTTGATCCGCCGCCGCGAGCCGTAACGCACAATATCCGGCGCGCGATACGCCACAGGCATAGATGCCGCCGCTGGCCGCGACCCCTTGCGCCAGACAACTATCCAATACGGCACGACCCTGGGCGACAAATTGGGCAAACGGATCTTGGCCAGCATTAAAAGCCGCGCACATCCCCACAATGCCCGTGCCAAACGTGTTGATTTGTTCGCCATGATTGGGCAAATCGAAACTGACGACATAATGGCCCGCTTCTGCAAAGAGCTTGGCGGGAATGTCGTACGGTGTCTCCTCAAAAGAGGCGGTGCGCGTCGACGAAAAGGTCAATAACAAAGCCGGGTTGGCGGCGCGCTGGGGCGCGCTGGGAATGTGAAGCCGATAGGTAAGTGGACCGCTGGTGGTGGTAAGCGTTGCTTCTGTGATGTTAAACATAGCCATTCCGGTTAAGCACGATAGGCTTCTAGGGTAAGTTGGGCAATGCCAGGCCAATCTAATGTTTGCGCCCGTTGATAGGCCGCTTGACTGGTCGCTTTCAAGTCGCGTTGTTGGATCGCCAGCATGGCAGTTTGTAACGCAGCAGGCTGCTTTTGATCATAGAGGATGCCAACCTGGTCATCGACCAGCTCTGGCAGACAGCCAACGGCTGGCACGATCACCGGCAGGCCAAAGGACAACGCCGTGATCGTGGAACCCGATGTCAGCACATCTAAAAAGGGAAAGACGCCCACATCGGCAGCCTTGAAATATTGTTGAAATTCCGCATTGTCAAAAAAACGCGACGGACAGACCCTGATGCGTGGGTCAACCTGGCGGGCGCGCGCCACAAATTGGTCGCCATATTCGTTGTAGACTTTCGCCGCCAGCAAAAGTGTCAGCTGCTCACCGGGCAAACTGACAAAGGTTTCTAGCAGTGGGTCTAACCCCTTGTAGGCGCGCACGTTGCCAAAAAAGAGATAGACAAACTGCTCAGCCGCAATGCCCAGTTGACGGCGCGCCTCGGCACGACTGATCGTGTTAGGATAGGCGTCGATAAAATGGCCGTGGGGAATCACAAACACGTTGTCGGCGCGGTGAAAGTGTTGCTGCACGAGCTTGCGGGCGTAGGCGCAGTGGGCGATGATGGCCGTGGCTAGTTGGGTAAGCGCTAAACGCACCAGCCGATCCAGGTTAAAATGGGCGCTGTCGTGCGGATAAAGATTGTGAACGGTCCAGACGATTTTGTAGCCCAGTTCACGCGCCAACGCCAAATGGCTGAACATCTCGGCGCAACGCGTCACACGTTCGTCCAGCGTCGGCGCATCATAGAGGATATGCGGCCAGTTTAGGTGGAGCACATCCACCGTCGCACGATTGGCGCGTAACCATTCTTCATTCAACTGTTCATTATAACCGGCGACCATTTCCACGCCCACCCCCGCCAGGGCGCGGGCTAATAGGCCCCCGTATGGGTTGGCCTGGTCAAGCGAAAGGCCAGCCGCCTCCCAAAAAAATACAGAGCGCATCATAACTCCTGTTCCTAGGTTGCCATTGATTGATGTCGTTCGGAAGCCGCTGTCAACGGATTTGGGGAGCAGATTAAGCGGATTGTTGACCGAGCATCCGTTCAATCCGCACCCCAAATCTGTTGACAACTACCCTACTTTAACCCGCATGCCTGTTCGTGCGGACGCATACGCGGCTTCGATCACGGCGAGGCCGGCCATCCCCTCTTCACCGGAAACGGGGACCGGTGTGCCATTGGTCAAAGCCTTGGCAAAATCTTCAAGCAAGGCCACGTGGGGTCGCTGACCACCAGGCGCCACGGAAAAATCTTGGCCACCTTCCGCGGTGAGCAAACGCAATGTTCCAGACGAATCTTTGGCCTGGATCGGCGCCGCCTGGATCGAACCGTGTGTCCCAGCGATCTCCAGACCATTCGCCTGATTTGGATCAAAAATAGCGGTGCTCCAATGACTGGTAACCACCGCCTGGGCGCCGTTGGCAAGTTTGAGCAGCAACGTGGCTGTGTCCTCAACGGGTGAAGGGGCAATTAATGTGTCCACCAAGGCGCAAACTTCCACAATAGGCCCACCGAGATAGCGCACCAGATCAATACAATGGATGCCGAGATCCATCAATGGGCCCCCGCCGCTGATCGCCGGGTCGTGATGCCAGAAGCCAGGTTGCGGCGGGAAATAGTCAGAAAAATTCACACGCAGGCTCGTCACCTGACCAATCGCCTGCGCGTCCAACAAGCGCTTGATCTGCTGATGGCGCGCGTTATACCGTTGATAATAGCAGATCATCAGTTGCACATGGTTGGCGCGACAGGCGTCGATCATCAATTGCGCCTGGGCCGTATTCAGCGCCATTGGCTTCTCGCACAACACATGTTTGCCCTGTTCTGCAGCCTGGATCACGTGGTCAGCATGCAGATAGGGCGGCGTCGCCACATAGACCGCGTTCACCTCGGCATCGGCCAGAAGTGCTTCGACAGCGGTATAGACGCGCGCCGCGCCATGTTTGGCGGCAAATTGTTGCGCCTGATCCAAATCACGCCGCATCACGGCCACCAATTGTTGATCGTGCGCCTGGGCAATGGCCGGCGCCATTTGCCGCTCCGCAATCTTACCCGCCCCGAGAATCCCCCAAAAAATGCTCATACGGCTCCCAGTTATCGTAAATCATTTGTTACGCAGTTTACTAAAAAAACTTGACGCAAAGGCGCAATTTGCATTTTTATAGAAGCGGGATCTTTTTCTAACGACTGGCCCCACCCCCGCCCTCCCCTTGGGAGGGAGCAGTTGGGTGGACAGAAGGTATCTCTTCATCCTTCCCTGATGGCGTTCTCGGGAACCCACTTTGGGTGCGCGATGCGATCGGTCCCCTCCCTGGCTTCGGCGTGAGCTCGGTCGAACGCTCACGCCGAAGTCTCGCCGAACGTCTCCGCCGAAC
>JAPLGZ010000066.1 GCA_026389895.1 Chloroflexota bacterium
TCATTGATGCCAACGATTCTGCTAGTTGTTGGCTCTGCACCTAGGCGACGGAAAGTAAAACGAATATGACGAACCTGATAATCGGCATCGACGGGGGTCAGACTTCTACACAATGTGCCCTTGCCACGACGGACGGCCAACTATTAGGCGTAGGGGCTGGTGGTGGCTTGCTCCATTTTGCAGCGCAGGGCAGCCATGAAGTTTATCGCGCGGCACTCACTGAAGCCCTGCATAGAGCCTGGGCCGCGGCCAAGCTCACCCCGCAACCGGTGGCTGCTGTGGCGTTGGGGCTGACGGGCGTTGAGGCTGGCACCCCCGAAGCCGCAACTGCGTTGGCGCTCTTGCCGCAGGTAGTTGAGTTTGAGCAGGTTGACATTCAAGGGGATGCTGTTTCGGCGCTAAATGGGGCCCATTTAGGAAGACCAGGGGTCATCATTATCGCGGGCACGGGCAGCGTTGCCTTTGGGATCGACGGCGCTGGGAAGAGCGCCCGTGTTGGTGGTTGGGGCTGGCTGACCGGCGATGAAGGCAGCGCCGGTCTGATTGGCCGCAACGCTGTCATTGCCGTTTTTCATGCGTCCGACGGTTGGGGTCCCCCTACCCTGTTGGAGCCGTTACTGCGCCAGCATTTTGGCGAATCGCACACCTATGATGTTAAACGCCACGTCTATGCCAGCGACTTTGGCGCGCGCGGTTTTGCATCATTAGCCCCGTTGGTGGCCCGTGCTGCCGAAGAAGGTGATGTCGTGGCCAACCAGTTGCTCGATCAGGCCGGCCACGATCTGGCGCATACGGTTATCACATTGGTACAGCAGTTGAATTTTGGCGATCAACCGATTCCCGTGGCTACGGTTGGTGGGGTTTTTACCCATATCAGCGGCGTGCGGAAAACTTTTATGGATGTTTTACAACGCCAAGCCCCAACCCTTCAAGTTGTCATGCCCGCGCTGCCGCCCATGCTGGGCGCGGCGATTATGGCGCTTAAATTGTGTTCAACACCTTTGGCCCGCGCGGTGGCGCAGTTGCAGCGTAGTTTTGAAATCTCTAAAAAAACAGAAAGTGGATAAATTGAATATGTCAGCCATGATCGAACAATTACGTGGCGGTCTGATTGTCTCCTGTCAAGCCGATGCCGATAGCCCCGTCTACGGTCCTAAGTTTATGGCCGCCTTTGCCCGTTGCGCCGAGATTGCGGGCGCGGTGGGGATTCGCGTCAACGGCCCGGCCGATACCCGCGCCGTTCGCAAAACTGTGAAGCTGCCGATCCTCGGCATTTACAAACTGCGCACCGAAGAGTATCCGGTTTATATCACGCCAACCTTGCAATCGGCGCGCCAATTGGTGCGCGCGGGCGCCGATCTGATCGCGATCGATGCCACCCACCGCGCTCGTCAGGGCAATCTATCACCAGAAGCATTGATTGCCAGCATTCAATCCAAACTGGGCGTGCCGGTGATGGCCGATATTGACTCGCTGGAAGAAGGGTTGGCCGCGGCCGCCGCTGGCGTTGATATTGTGGCGACAACCATGGCTGGTTATACGCCGGCGCGCCCAAAGACCAACGGTCCCGACCTGGAACTTTTGCGGGCCTTAGCCGAACGGATCAGCACGCCAATTATCTGTGAAGGGCGCGTCGGTCATCCAGAAGATGTGCGGGCGGCGCTGGACGCAGGCGCCTTTGCTGTGGTGGTGGGTACCGCCATCACAGCCCCCATTGCGATTACGCAGGCGTTTGTGCGGGCGACGATCCGCTGAGTACGGTCTATAACTGTTGTACTCTGTTCAAGACCATCCACTGGTTGGTGGCCAAGGGTGTAACAGGGCTTTAGCCTGTTTGCCATATCAGCCGCCGAATTTATTCGGCGGGTAGGGCGATTACGCACGCAGCAGTTGAAACCGTCGCCGGCTACGGGAAACCATCCACCGCATGATGCGCTTTCGCAAATTATTCTGGCAAACAGCCGTGCTCTCGACGCTTTCCTGCATGATTTTGTTAAAGCTCATTGCGCCGTTTTATTTTGAACTGGAGGAGGAACCATGCGTATCACCTATCGCAATCCGGTCTGGCCCGACGAAATGGCAGATCCTTTCGTCTTAAAATGGCAGGGCGAGTATTACGCGTATGGGACGAGCAGTCTTCAAGCCGATCATAAAATCTTCCCCATTTTACATTCCAAGAATTTAGCTGATTGGACGCATATCGGCAACGCAGTGGAACCATTGCCCACTTTGCCACACGGTAACTACTGGGCGCCTGAAGTGGCAGAACGTGATGGGAAATTTTATATGTACTTCTCGGCCGGCGAGCGCACCGCCGATGAAACCCAGCGCTTGCATGCTGCCGTAGCGGACAGCCCGCGCGGGCCATTTATTACACGGAAACAGTTAATGCCCGATGCTGGCTTTACAATTGATGCGCATCCGTTCCGCGATCCGCAGGATGGGCAATGGTATCTCTTCTTCTGCCAAGACTTCTTTGACGAACGGGTTGGCACGGGGATTGCGGTCGTGCGATTGGCCGATACGATGTTGGATACGGTAGGCGCGCCTACGCCACTTTTGCGCGCTTCGGGTGACTGGCAAATCTACGAGCGCAACCGCACCATCTACAGCCAAACCTGGGCTGCCTGGCACACTGTAGAAGGTCCATTTGTCACCTATCACGCGGGACACTATTATTGTTTTTACAGTGGGGGTGCCTGGCATTCGTTTAATTATGGCGTCAGCTATGGTGTGGCTGACCATGTGCTTGGTCCCTATCATGAGTCACAAAAGAGCAACGGGCCGCGGGTCTTGCAGGCCGTGCCCGATACAGTGCTTGGTCCTGGCCACAATTCGATTGTACTGGGGCCAGACGGCCATACAGAGTTCCTCGTCTATCATGCCTGGGATGCGGCGCGCACGGCCCGCCGGATGTGCATTGATCCGTTGCGTTGGACCACAGATGGCCCCGTGTGTGCAGGGCCGACGATTAGTGAGCAAGTGATTGAGCTTTGAAAAAGTGGTTGGTGGCTTATGCGGCGCGCTTCGTCGCGACGAAGCGCGCCGCATTGCCGGGATCCCGACGGTTGGGCGCCTACTTGGCCGTAAAGACAATGCGTGCCAGTTCGCTGCTGATCTGGTTTGGGTTGATATCTTGCCGGTTGCTGAGCACGATAATGGTCACTTTATCAGCGGGAAAACGGTTGTAGCTGGCGACAAACCCTTCGATCCCGCCATTGTGTCCTACCGTTGGGCGTCCCAATTGTTGACCGATCACCCAACCATAACCATAGCTTGACCCGTTAGAATTGGGGATGGTGGCCTGGGGTGTAAACATTGTATCCAGCAACGGTTTTGGCAGTAACTGTTCCGTATCTAGCGCTTGATCCCAGCGATATAGGTCTTCGACCGTGGAATAGAGGCCGCCCGCTGCAAACGGGATCGACATATCGATCGCGTCCGCCTCGGCTGTGGCATTGGCATAGCCGGTGGCGAGCTGTGATTTATCATGTTCGTAGCCGGTGTTGATCATTTGTAGTGGCGTGAAGATATTTTCCTGTAAGAACGCCTCATATGTTTTGCCAGCGGCTTTTTCGATGATTGCCCCTAGCAGAATATAGCCCGAATTGCTATAATCCCACTGGGCGCCCGGTTGAAAATCCAGTGGTCTGTCTTTGAAACGGGCGATTGTCTGAGCTGGGGTCGAAGCCAGATTTTTTGTCTGTTCGTAGTCGGGAAAACGGGTCAAATCGGGAACGCCAGCCGTATGGGTTAAAAGCTGATGAATGGTGATGGCCTGCCAAGCGGTGGGACAATCGGCAATGTATTGGCAGATTAGATCTTGGACATTCAGCTTTCCCTGCACTTGCAACTGGAGAATCGCCAGGGCCGTAAATGACTTGGTCAGCGAACCCAAGCGAAATTTGGTTTGAGGCGTGTTGGCGATCTGCTGGGCGCGATTGGCCAAGCCATACCCTTGGCTGACCAGAATGGCGCCATCCTGTGCAATTAACACCGCGCCGCTAAATTGATCGGCTTGCACCTGCTCATTCAAAAATCGATCGACTTCCGACTGAACGACCGACTGCGTTTCCGTCGTCGTTGGTGTCGCCGATATTGGTATCGTCGGGGGCGCGGCCTCTGTTGCTGTCGCCAAACTGACCGGTTGGGCGACAGTTGCCGTTGGCACAGGAGTGTTTTCCGCCGTTGTCTGCCCACAGCCAGCAAGCAGGGTCAACAGCCCAATCATGGCTAGTGCGTGTAGATGATTTTTCATGGGAGTAGCCTCTTTTTTATGCTTGTCTGGCAAGAGATGTGTAACCCCAAAGCCGTTGGGGCGTTCGCACGCTTATTATACGTCAAAAATCGAATCCAGCCTTTTCACGCCTGCTGGGCGTGTTCAGCAGGCACCCGAGTTGCAGCCATCGTTGCAAAACCCATAGGTGTGGGTTTCGTCGCTGCAGCATGTGATTTTAATTGCCCTTCTGCTTTTAAACGATTTCTAAACTTTTGATGATGTTATCAACACCACCCTCTCCATTCGCCGAAAATATCACGCAGGCCGCCCAGGTTTTAGCCAACGCCAGCCGCATTGTCTGTCTAACTGGCGCCGGTGTGAGTGCCGAATCGGGCGTCGCAACCTTTCGCGACGCGCAAACGGGGCTTTGGTCCCACTTTAACCCGCAGCAACTGGCCTCACAGGCTGGCTTTGCCGCCGATCCGGGCTTGGTTTGGCGTTGGTATATGCAACGGTTGCAGACTGTGGAAGCTGCCGCGCCGAATCTCGGTCATATCGCGTTGACACAGTTGGCGCAATTGACTCCTTCCTTTACCCTGATTACGCAGAATGTGGACGATATACATGAGCGCGCGGGCAGTGGAAATTCAACCGAGGGAGTATTGCATATTCATGGCAGCATTACCCAATTTCGTTGCAACGTCTGTGGTTTTGAACATGTGCTACAGCCGTTTGAGCGAGTACAAGCGCTGCCCCCTATTTGTCGGCAATGCCAGCAACTGGTGCGGCCTGCTGTTGTCTGGTTTGGTGAGGCGTTGCCAGAGCGCGTCTCTGCGTTGGCGCAGCGCGCCGTGGCGCAGTGTGACGTCATGTTGGTGGTGGGCACAAGCGGTGTGGTCTATCCGGTGGCGGAGTGGCCTTATGCGGCTCAACAGAATGGCGCCACTGTCATTGACGTGAATCCAATTTGTACGCCAATTTCAGCAATGGCCGATCTGTTCTTACAAGGACCTGGCGGAGAAATTTTGCCTACGCTGCTTGAGGTCGTTCAGCAACTTAGGGCGTCCAATTGATTGTACCGTCCACCAAGACGGTTGTCATGGTGTGGTCCCCAACGGTCAGCGTCAACGGTAGCGGGTCTGTACCCGATTGGCGCTGGAGTACAAGATGGTAATCCGCAGATTTTAGCCGAGCTGGCAACTGATAGCGAAAGATAATGGTCTTTTGTTCACGCGGTTTTAAGACAAAATAACCAGCTATCACGCGCAACCCGCGCTCGCCACGCTGGGTGGAGACTGAATCTGGCTGCACGCCATCTACGGTGATCAGTTTGCTCTCGCCAGGCACATAGAGCCGCACGTAATCGAAATAGCAGCGTTGGATCATATCGTCGTAATCTTCGCCATAATAGGGTTTGGCTTCACAGACCGAATCCGTCTGCGTGATCGGGTTGGTGTAGCTAATGGCGACCGTGGCCAGGGCGGGCTGGGTTGCATCGGCGGGCCAGGTGACGGTGTAACTCAAACTGCGTTTGATCACCGCATTCACCTTGTTATAGCCCATATTCATATCAACCAGCGCCAGGAAATCGGCCCCTGGTTGCGGCTTCAGCGCGCCATCCCAATCCAGTTTGGCCAATTGTTCTGTGGTGGCTGGTTCGTCCACCCAAATTTGAATCGCGCGTTCGTTGAGGGCCATCTGCGTCGCCTGCACCAGGCTTATGTAGTCAACCTGGCCACTTTGTAGGCGTTGCATGGCAAGCTTGGCCAGGGCTGGAATAAAATCCTTGCGTTGGCCCCACCAGCCCTGAAACCCTGCCGTTTGGAGGGTCGCCCCTGTCGCCGGTGGTTTGGCCCAAAATTGTTTCATCTGGCTGATGATGTTTGCCCCGGTGATCGGCGTCTCTGCGCCCGGCGCCGTGAGCGGCCCCAGCGCAGTGATCAACAACTCCACGGCGTGTAGATCAATCGTGATGACCCCATCCACAGCCACGCCTGTGTCTTGGGCATAAAGCGCTTTGACCAACTTGGCAGTCGTCGGTAGATCGGGCGACCAATTGGCATCGCGCACGAGCAATAGCGGAATGCCCATATAGCGGTCCATGGGGCCTGGGGCCATGGGGTGATCGACATCTTCACGAAAGATATTGTAACTATCCGTAAAGTCCAGACCACTCAGGCTCGCTTTATCCAGGGTTAACTTACCCACCGCCGAAATAAAACCGCCTGTTGGCCGCAGCTCTTGGTTGTTTTGTACCAGAATCAAGTACGTTTTCGGGCCTTTGACGCCCAGCAAGGTGGGCAACACGGGGCCTAGCTGTAAACCAGCCTCTAGCATTGGCAAGAGCGGCTGAAGCTGAGCAAGCCGCTGTGACAACGCCGGTGGCAATTGACTCATTGGCACTTGATTCAAGGCTTGTTGGGCAACCTCGGCATGTAGGGCCAGCGCGGCAAATTGGGTCTGTGAAATGGTGGCCGTGGTTGATAAGATAGCCGATATCATCGCCAACTTGTCGCCCTCTATTTTGGCTAATTTTTCGGGGTGGACGAGTTGCAGGCCTTCATTTGCCAAACTGGTTAATTCACGTCCCGTGATCAGCAACTCCGGCGCGGCCGCAATGGTGGAACCATACTTGGGTAGCCAGCGCAAGTTATGCAAGATAGGGCGAAATAGCCGTAACTCGCGCTCTAGTTTCGTCAGGGCTTGGGTCAACTTTTGTATTGAGGCCTGGGCGCTTGGCAAACGCGTCATGCCTAGATCGCTTGCGGCTAGCTGACGCAGCTCTTGGCCAGCCCGATAAGCCTGCCAGCCATGATACCCAATCTGACCACCCCGATAAACGATAAGCAGGCTCAAAAGTAGCAACGCCAAGCCTAACAGACGTTGCCAATGGGGCCAACGTCGCTTCGGTGCAGTGGTTGCAGCGAACTCGGCATGGGGCCGCGCTGAATCCGATGGGGTTGAAGAGTCGTGTAGAATCGAGGTCATCTTTTGCTTTGCAAGCTACGTGAAAAAATTATCCAGCATGAAAAGTAAGTACTGGCGATGTTTATTGGGCCGCTAGGCTATTTATAACGCCATAAAGGGCCAATTTTTTCTAGTTGTTCCGTCGGTACTAGCGACAGATCCGCACTAAAAAAAATGGGGCGCACGCCATGATTTGACGCCAGAATCTCCGCCACCGAATGGCTGTTGCCCACTACGTCTGGGTATAAAGCGGCAATTAAACGCTGGTACCACGGAAATTGATAGAGCGCATCGTTGATCAGCACCACATTGGGCGTCTGGCGCAATAATTCACCACTGGCCCAGGCCCCATACCAGAAGGCGAACGTATCATTGTCCTCGCGGCTGATGACAATGCTGTTGGGGGGCAACACGGCCATTGAATCTTCTAAAAATTGTCGTGCTTCGTGGTCATGGCGCAATGAGAGCGCGGGCAACCGGGTAGTACCCAGAACGACCAAACCAATTGCGAGAACAATGGCCATCACCGTGGGCAGCGACCGCACCGACCAACGGGTTTGCAGCCAACCCTCAGCATCGGCCAAACCAATCGCCAGCCACAGAGCAACCATCCAACCGACCGGTAGCAAATAAATATCGCTGTCGCGTGTGTAATAGCCAATCGCGTAGATGCTAATCGGCACCACCCAGAGCAAACTGAGGTTGCGCAGATGCGGTTTGCTGCGATCCCAGTTGTTGAGGCCGATTAAAGCCAAACCTAACCCTACCACCGTGTATTGGCTTGTCACCGTGTAAGCCCAACTCGCTACCCGGCTCAATATGGTTGACGAGGGTGCGCTGAAGAGATAGCTGCGATAGGCTGCGCCGCTAACCAGCCACCAAAAACCGGCCAGATTATCTGCATAGCCCCAATTTACCGGAGGTGGGCCAGCCAGACTGCCCGCCGCCACGAGCGGAATGCGCACATAAAAGACCAGACCTAGCAAGACACCGAGCGTTAACGCACCAATGGTTTGCCCCAACGGCCGCACGCCACCACCACGGCTGACCCATACAAAGTAGAGCGCCGCCGGCAGCAATAAAACGAACGTCAGATGATGGGCCACACCCAACGCAACAACGGGAATAAGATAGACAAAACGCCCACCTTTCACCAATATCACCCAGCCTAACAAGGTGACGAAGAGGGCGTGCAAGGCATATACTTCGGTGATGACGGCCTGACTCCAGAGCAGCGGGCTAATCGCCCAGGCCAGGCCTGCACCGGTTGCCCATAGCCATCGGCCAGGTTGTTCGCGTGATAAATGACCGGCAATGACGACTGTGACGCCTACGCTTAAAGCTGCACAAATGGTACTCAGTAAAGCGCCGCGCCAAGCCAGGTTGCCAGGTCCAAAGTCTAACTGGCTGAAACGTAACCAACCTTGTAACAGCCACATATAAAGTGGATAACCGGGTGGATGGGGGACGCCATTGCTCACGGCTGCCGCCAACAACTCGGCGCCATCTGCCCCTTGATGCGCCCAAGTGATGTCTGGCGCAGCTGTCCAAACATAGAGCGCAAAAGCAAGCCCCGTGGATAAAGTGGCGGTTAGCACACCAGTCCCCAGGGCTTGCTGTTTATGAAAAAAAGTGCGTGCCGGACGATTTAATGCCACATGCGTACAAGATCAGTGTGGTGCGAACTTTCATTCGCAGGTGAATTATTGAAAATCCGGCAAACTGGCAGGTGGTAGACCTAAACTTACTCCTGCTGTGTTGCTTTCGATATTATCACCGACGGCTACAGCAAGGTTGTCAATAACACTGCCATCCGGCAGATCGGGCGACATGGTTAGCTTGACAGTAGCGGTGACAACGGCACCGGGGGCTAACTCTGCCCATTGTACATCTAGCACATGTTTGCCTGCGACATCGCTTTGTGGTACAACTTTGCCATCTGTGCCTGGAGTCGCTGTCACAAATTTCAACTCTTGCGGCAATTCATCGCGCAATTCCAGATTAGTCACGGCGCTACTGCTCGTGTTGGTAATGATAAAATCAATCGAAAATTCGCTGCCTTGCCAGATAAGCGCTGGTGTTTGCTGCATCGTCAAGAGCAACAGACTGGTGGTCGGCGCCGTTTCTGTAAGCTCAGGCGTCTCACTGACCGCTGCGGCACTCACAACAGTGCTTTCTGTAACGATGGCTGTGGTTGTAATGTTCGCCGTCGCCGTCGGTGTTATAAGTTGGGTGGCTGTCGCCTGAACTGTGGGGGCCGCCGGCGCTGCTTCTACCAAGGGCACTAAATCATTCGTTTGTGCAACGTCAAAGTTGGGCTGGACCAGGCTTGCACTGACCCATCCTTCCTGATTATTTGCACTCGTACAACAGACACGCCACCAATCGCCAGCCGGATTGCGGTTTAGAATGCGCAAGATCTGGCCCCGCTCCGCCTTGCCAACAATGGCAAAATTAGTGCCTGGCCCCTGGCGCACGTTTAGTCGATCCACAATGACAACCCCCGTTGGGCCATCGCCAGGTGGCGGCGCGGCGGGCACTGGGGTTGGCGCGGCTGGCAACGAGGTAGCTGTCGGCTCCTGCTGATTGTTGTCGTTGTTGTCGTTATCATTGTTGTCTGATTTCGGTGTATTTGTGGCCTTGGGCACCGATGTTGCTTCTTGGGTCGCAGTTGGCGCTGGCACTGTTTGGTTGACCGGTGCGGCCCACGCTGGCGCACCCTTAAAGAGCACAAGTGCAATGAGCGCCAAAGCTACACCACTGATCCAGTAGCGTCGTGCCACGTTAACAACTTTCCCAAAAAGTTTAGGTTGATTTTTCATAGGTTATCATCCACTCCTAAAATAAAGATAAGGCAATTCCAGCGGGTAATTGAAAAGATTTTTGTACTTGCATTGGGCAGTTAGGCTCACACCGGTATGTAGGCGCTGTTTTGCTACTCAATAGGCGCCATGCCCCCGCAAAATAGCAGGAACGGTGCGAAGGAGAATTTGAATATCACGTAGCAAGCTGTAATTGTCAATATACTCTAATTCTAGACTGAGCCGATCGGCTAAATTCAGATCCCCGCGTCCATTCACTTGCATTGGTCCCGTCAAGCCCGGTTTAACGGCTAGCCGCCGGCGTTCTTGATCGCGATATAAAGCAACAATTTGGGCCTCTTCTGGTCGTGGTCCCACCAAACTCATTTCGCCAATTAACACATTATAGAATTGCGGGGCTTCATCCAGACTAGTACGCCGTAATACTTTTCCGACCCGCGTAATACGTGGATCATTGGCAATCTTATAAACCGGCTCAGGCAATTCATCGATCTTGATTAAGTCGGCCAGGCGCTCTTCGGCATTATTGATCATACTACGCAGCTTTACGATCCGAAAAGGTCGCCCATTTTCACCAATCCGCACTTGCCAATAAAAAATCGGTCCCGGCGAATCTAGCTTGATCGCCAACGCCGCAATCGCCACAAGCGGGATCGACAGACCAAGCCCGACCAACGCGCCCCCAATGTCGAGCAGGCGTTTGATCAGCCGCTGCCAACCAGGGATCACCGGTTGACGCGCACCAGGCAGGGTGCCGGCAAAGTGAATCGTGCCAAATAGAAACCCACTCCCGAGCGTAAGGGCTCGCACCGCCAGCAGCACTGGCCCCAGCAGCGCTAAGGCCCAAGACTTGTGGGCTAATTTGCCCAGAAAAGGCAGCGTCGTCGTCACAAAAACAAGGAGTAGCACCCCAATCAAAAGCCACGCCCACTCGAGCGGTGGCCAGAAAAGTCCAGCCAACCCTAGGGGTAAGCTGCCAATCAACAGCGCTAGCAGCACAATTTGAACCTTTAGCACCTGGGGTGTATGGCTGTCTTGCACCATACGCTCAGGATGCCAGCGGGTCAGCAAGGCTTTCCAGTAGCCAATATAATACTTACGGCGCCCATACTCCCACAGGTTGCTGTCATGCAGATGCAGCACCTGCGCCTGCGGAACAAACACCAACCGATAACCCTTCTGGGCCAGACGAAAACTCAATTCCTGATCTTCGACGGAGGCGGTCGTAAAAATGACATCGAACCCATCATTTTCAAGAAAAACCATCCGTCGATAAGCGGCTGAATAGGTATCAATAAAATCGATCTGCGGCTGGTTGCGCATCCGATCATACCGATCTTCATACTCGGCCTGCACAAAGCGCGGCACAAGCGCCGATTGTTTCGTTAGATAGGCACCTTTCGCACCTGTTACGCTGGCATCTTGAAAAACGGTGGTGAGCGCTTCAATCCAATTGGGCAACGGTGCGCAATCAGCATCGGTAAAGAGTAGTAATGCTGCCTGTGCTACCTGTGCGCCATGATTACGAGCTGCTGCTGGGCCAGCATTGGCCTGGTGCACAAGCCGAGCCTGGTGTTCTGCGTGATTTTCTATCCAACCGTTGACAACGATGGGCGTCTCGTCGTGTGAACCATCATCAACAATGATGATTTCGTAAAAAGCCGGGGCTATACTTTGTTGGGCGAGCGCATCCAGACAGCGCGTAATCGTCATTGCCCCGTTATAGACCGGTACAATTATCGAACAGAGCAAAGTGTCTTTCACCGTCTGGCTATTCATAGCGGCTGATTGGCATCGCGGCTGATTAACTATTGTACAAGATCGGCCACCGCAAAGATGCGGTGGGTGGTTGTGAAGTCGGGCCAGCCGGTGATTAGCGTCAATTTTGGGGTCGTGCTAGGCGCGATGTAACTGGCGGCCTGGTCCATTTCTGCTTGCGAAGCACCCGTCAAGGCAATCGGCTCAGTTACTTCTGTGACACGATACGTAAAGGTGGCCCCTTGGGCATCGGTCAGGATGATCTCCTGTCCAACCACAATTTCCCCAGTTGCCAATGGCGCAAAAAGGGCTTCGCCTTGTGCTTGGTGTCCCGAGAGAATTGTATTGCCATTAGTCCCAGCCCCAGCGCTATTGGCGTGCCAACCAATCGCATCTTTCGGTACAATCCATTTTGTGGTGCGTTGCCCATTCGCCTCGACTACTTCCCAGCCCATCGGGACAATTGGCATTTCCAGATTTAACGCTGGGATCGCCAACTTCACTGGCGCGGTAGCCTGCATGGCGGGTGACGTGGCGCTTGTTGCGCTAGACGCTTTTGCTGTTGACGGCGTGGCAGTCGCTGGCGCCAACACGACAGGGACTGGCGTCGGTACTTGACAGGCGGCTAGAAGCAGAAGTGATAATGCCAAGAGAATAACAGACGGTAAATGTGGATAGATCGATAATCTTTGTGGATGCATAAAATATTCCTTATCGTTTGAAACGCAATGAGCGATACGATCTATGATACTATATCTAGCAATATCTGCAATACTATATTAGATACTTCATCCGGCTTTCATACCGAAATGCTCATCGCTTGCCATTGTAGTAGATTCATCCTCAATTCGCAAAATGTAGGGGCGAATATGGCTTACGGTTAGAAGTAGTGTTATTTTGCAAATTTTGTTACAGCAATTCTAGAACATGCCAACAGATGATTGGCGCCATCGTGGTGACAAATAATATACGTCGCGTTTCGCAGGCTAGTTACGCTCAATTTTGCGACGGTGTAAAAAAAAGCAAGCTTCGCACCGGCGCGGTAGCGATGAAGCCGCGCTACGAACTACTATTTGTTACTTGATATTTATGATAAGATAGCAAGCAAAGCGCAAAATCGAACAGCGTAGAAATGAATTCATAAAGGAGCTTAACATGGTGGACTATCGTACCATGTTTGAACTGATTGGCAAAACAGCTTTGGTCGTCGGTGCAGGTAGTGGCATTGGGCAGGCGTCTGCCGTTGGATTGGCGGCTTTCGGCGCCCAAGTTGTCTGCGCTGATCTGAAACTGAGCGACGCGCAGGCAACCGTCCATCTGATTGAGGAGGCAGGTGGTAAAGCTAGCGCGTTATTGCTTGATATGCGAGATGGTGCGGCGATCCGTACCGCAGTCGCGCAAATTGGGGTTATAGATGTGTTGGTCTGTACACCTAGTATTAATGTTCGCAAGCCTTTGTTGCAGATTAGTGATGACGAATTTGATCGCGTGGTCAACTTAAATTTGCGAGGCACGTTTTTACTACTGCGTGAAGTGGGCAAGGTGATGGCGCAACAAAACTACGGAAGCATCATTGTGTTCTCCAGCATCCGAGGTCAGGTAGTTGAGCCCGGCCAAAGTGTGTATGCCGCCACCAAAGCCGGGGTGGTGCAGATGGTGCGCGCCCTGGCCGCTGAATTGGGCGCACAAGGGGTGCGCGCCAACGCCATTGCACCCGGTGTGGTAGAAACGCCGCTCACTGTCCAAATCAAAAGTAACCCGACCTGGTACCAAGCCTATGCTGACAAGAGTATTCTGAAACGCTGGGCGCAACCCAGCGAAATGGTCGGCGCGGTAATCTATCTGGCCTCCGAGGCCAGTGCCTTTGTGACGGGTTCTGTCTTCTATGTCGATGGGGGCTGGACTGCGGCGGACGGTCGGTTTGATCCGCCGCTATAGAGATTGCGCCAACCCTTAAACCGGCTTAAAAGTACAATTAAATATGGCCGGACTTTTCTGCTTCGTGCTTCAAATCGGCGGCATACCGCTCAAAAGTGGGCCTGAAGTCGGGCAGCGATCCGGCAATCATCGGCAACATGAGGCCACTGAAGACTTCTGTCATCATAAAGTCTGTGCTATGGTCGGCTTTGGGGGTTAGTGTGTAAGTACACACCCCTTTGAACATTGGCGCCATGCCATCGTTCCATACCATACGCTGGTTGGGGACGAATTGGCTGACATTGAGCTTGAAGAGTCGTTCGGGGGCAATGGTTGTCCACAACTGGATCTTTTGCCCGAGTGCAATGTTGCCTTCAATCTTTTGGACCGTTGAGTTCCAGCGTGGGAAATCGCTGGCGTTGGTCAAGAGCGCCCAAACCTGACTGGGCGACGCTTGAATGTTGATCGCTACGGTATAGGCTAAGCGAAAGGTGCTTTTTGTGCGGTTTGCGCGACCGTTGGCCATCGGCTGTTCTGACATGGGTCTTCTCTCCTTGCTGAAACGTTGTTGCGCGAATGTTTAATAAGGTATTGGTTGGAAAAATTTGCCGGAGTTATTATAGCGATTTTATGAGTGGCTTTCCTATGCTATAAGACGACAAGCCGCGCGCAAAGGGCGCGCAATTTTCGATTGCTCGCGATAAGGAGTAGGGTATGACGCAAAGCGCCCAACCGTTCTTGACCTCCGTCCGTTTGCACGATCTTTCCCCGCATGAATTCAGCGCAATGACCGAACCGCATCGGCGTGAACTGCGTGTTCATTGTTATCGAATGTTAGGTTCGCTTCAAGACGCCGAGGATTTAGTGCAAGAAACGCTGCTACGGGCTTGGCAACGACATACTCAATATGCAGGGCGGGCGCCTTTGCGCGCTTGGCTGTATAAGATCGCGACGAATCTCTGTCTGGATACATTGAAACACCGCGCCCGCCGCACCTTGCCAAGCGCCCGTCAAGGTGTGGCTACGTTGGATGAACCGATTCCATCCTCACTCAACGAACCGATCTGGCTGGAGCCGTTCCCCGATGCTTTGCGCGCACCCGAAGCTAGCAATCCCGCGGCGCGTTTTGCGGCCCAAGAAAGTGTTACCCTTGCCTTTGTGCTTTTGTTGCAAGCGTTGCCGCCACGCCAACGCGCGGTGCTCATTTTGCGGGATGTGCTGGATTGGCCGGCGAGTGAGGTGGCCGACTTGCTGGATCTGACGATCCCCGCTGTAAAGAGTGCGCTGTTTCGAGCCCGCACGTCAGTGGCAACGCATGTTCATCAAATTGACGTACAGTTGGTTGCACCATCGCTGCTGGAAGAATCAACGCGCCTGCTGCTGGAACAGTATGTGAAGGCATGGGAGCAGGCCGATCCAAACGAACTGGTTGCCCTCTTGAAGGCCGACGCCACCTTTAGCATGCCGCCGATCCCGGCGTGGTATCGGGGACGAGCCACGATCCGAACATTGGTGACGCGGACGATCTTTGGGGGGGCGGCCAATGGGCGTTGGCAACTCTTGCCCACACGGGCAAATGGACAGTTCGCTTTCGGCTTATACCGCCGCAATGATGAAGACGCCAACTATCACGCTTATGGCATCCAAACGATCCGGATCACGGCCGGCGAGATCGCCGATATTATCACCTTTCAAAATCCCAGTCTTGCGGCCTATTTTGCGTTACCATTAACCCTGACAGGGGCGTCGGTTGCCCGTGACGATCAAACACCTCTTGAAGCGCTAGGCACAACCCTGTGAAAGCGTCGGCGTGACGACTGATCTGGCTTTGGCTGCCAAATTCTTGGTGGCTGAATTCACCGCTATCTGCATGCCAGCATGAAAAGTCCGGTTCGTAGCGTGATTTCGGGATAGTAGGGTTATAATTTATATTGTTGAAACAGATCGCTGGCCGCGCGATGGACAATACAATGACGACGCGCCAAGCGGTCTACATCTTTCTGATAGCCGCCCCCAATCACACACGCCACTGGAATTCCCCGCTCGATACAGGCGTGTAACACCAGGTGGTCCCGTGCATAAAGCCCCTCGTCCGTCAACCCAAGTTTGCCGAGCAGATCTTCGACATGGGGATCGACGCCGCCATCATAGAAAACGAAATCTGGCTTGATCTGGCTTAGCAGATCGGTCAAATGCGTGGCCAACGATTGGAGATAGGCCTGGTCTTCCAAACCGGCCGGTAGGGCTACATCCAGATCGCTCTGTTGCTTGTGAAACGGAAAATTGTTGTCACAATGCATCGAAAAAGTAAAGACACTGGCATCATCTTGGAAGATTGCCGCGGTGCCATCACCCTGGTGCACATCTAGATCGACAATTAGCACACGTTGCACCAAGCCCTGCTGTTGCAGCACGCGCGCGGCCACGGCCAAGTCGTTGAAGATGCAAAAGCCCGAACCAAAGTCGCGAAACGCATGGTGTGTGCCGCCCGCGGTGTTACAGGCCAGGCCATGTTGCATGGCCAGTTGCGCGGTTAACACCGTGCCGCCCACGGCCGTACAGGTACGATTTACCAGCGCTTCACTCCAGGGAAATCCAATTCGGCGCATGGCGCGTGCATCTAGTGTGCCTGTGCAATATGCTTCGACATAGGCAGGAGAATGCACTAGCTCAATCCAAGCTTGGGGTGGCCGCTCTGGACAATGAAACTGGTCAAGACCCGCAATGCCCTCACGAACGAGAATTTCGTAAATTTTGCCAAATTTGGGCATTGGGAAACGATGTTCGGGCGGTAAGGGCGCAACGTAATCTGGGTTGTAGACAATAGGTAGCGGCATAAATTAAATAGGAGCTGGATAAATAAAGTCAGGATTGGAGATTGAGAGATTGCTCGTTCTAATCTCTCAATCTCTCTTTTACACTTACCAACATCACAGTGGGTAGTGAATTTCGGCTAAGATGGGCCGGTGATCCGACGCTTCCTGGCCGGCTGGCTCTGGCCAGATCACACAAGCTTTTACGGCCGGTAGCAATGATTGGCTGGCGAAGATGTAATCTATTCGAATAGGCTGTTCAGAAGGCAAAAAGGAGCGCTGGCCTGGCGTACCAAAATGTTGATAGGTATCAACATAACCAGCCTTTTCCATCTGGGCAATCACCCGTGGCCCTTTTTCGCCAGCAGTCGAATTTTTGCCTTTGGGATGCTGCGTAAGGGCCTCAAACTCACTTTGCCGGCCCACAAAATCCCATAAGCTAAGCGCATTAAAGTCGCCCATGACCACATGCGGGCGGTTGCGATCACGGGTCAGCCAGGTACGGGCAACCCGCAACTGCACCAAGCGCGCTTCTTCGTCGGTGTGATCCAAATGTGTGACATAGACGGTAAAGGTGTCGTTATTAGGCAGTAGAATGCGTGCTTCGAGCAGGCCGCGTACTTCTTTGTCGGCCAGGATATTGTGACCATCTTCTTCCTTCGGCGTCAGATGATGCGCCGCGTTGGCAATAATCGGCCAGCGACTGAGCAGCGCGTTGCCATAGGCGTCGGCGGGCATATCATCTTGCGCGGGCCAACGGAGGCACGGGCCAAAGACATAATACATGCCTAATTGTTGCGCCAATACGTCTAATGCTGGAACGCCTAATGCCGGATCTTCAGCGCCCGCGACCACGCGTGGGTAATAGACTTCATTCAAGCCAATGATATCTGCTTGTGAAGCCTCGATCACTTTACGGATGGCACCCAGATTGGGCCGACCATCCGTCGTACGCCAACCGTGGATATTATAAGTCAATAGTTTCATGAGCGCATTGTACTGGTTAGCGGTAACAGTGTCAATGCCCGCTCTGCTTTCTACACATGTGGCGGTGGATTTATGCGTGTTA
Organism: Chloroflexota bacterium; assembly: GCA_026389895.1. Lineage (GTDB taxonomy): Bacteria > Chloroflexota > Anaerolineae > Caldilineales > Caldilineaceae > JAPLGZ01. The sequence goes on from JAPLGZ010000066.1 coordinate 17,566, forward strand.
TGCTACACGGATGAACCACCCTTGCCTGTGTCGATCCGTTTCCAAGCTACAACCACCGCGACCGTGATAATGGCTGCAATGATGATTTCAGCAATGGCCTGCGGAATCAAGGTCACCACAACGGCGGGTGGAATCAACGAGAGCCCAATTAAGGCCGCGACAACGAGCACGGTATTGGTTAAGGTGCCGATCACCCCGGCCATGACCAGCGCCAGCCATTCATTATTTTTGCGCAAGCTGATGTAGACGAAGTAGGCGACAACACCAATAAACAGGCGTGGCACGATCGATACAAGCGGGTTGCGAAAAAGGCCCGTGGTATCCTGTAACATGCTATAGACGCCAAAGATGCCACCCACCAGTAAGCCTACCCACGGCCCTTCCAGCACGCCGCCAATAATGGCCGGCACGTGCATAATTGTCGCATTGCCCGAAACATTGGGCACTGGAATGAACCCAAGCCGAGTCGCGCCCAGCAAGATCGCAATGGCCGCAAGCACAGCCGTAATAACGATGCGCCGCGTAGACAAAACTGGGTTTGATGATGCTTGCATAACTTTATTCTCCTTTTTCAAAAATTGATATTTGGGAAAGATACCAGTTCACAGCCAGGGGTATTCGCCTTTGTTGCTCTAATCACTATGTTTCGACATACTCTTTCGTTATACGTAGGGGCGCCCAGAGGGCACCCAGGTCGGCGGCGCATGCAATTATGCGAACCCCTACCAACACCCTTCGCCGCCGATTGCGTGCCCGGCTGTGCGACCAATGATCGTTGACGAACACGGGCACGCAATCGGCGGCGAAACTAGATCAGGGACAAATTTAATATTGGCCCGCCGCCGGCCGCATGCCCCTACGTATGACGTAAATGATTCTATAATCCTGTTAGACCCACCCGGGCCGCGATCTCCTTGACGGCGGGCCAGGGATAGAAGATCAGCATGAGCATAAAAATGAAAACCCCGACGATCACCATATAATCGCGTGGCCTACTTTTTAGAACGACAAAATTTGTCCGGCCTTCACCACTCACATAGCCGCGCGCCTCCATCGCCAGCACCAATTCTTCGGCTCTGCGCAAGGCATTGACAAAAAGTGGCACAATCAATGGCAGATACGCGCGCGCCGCTTTATCGGGGCGCCAAATGCGCCGCCGACTGAAATCCGCGCCCCGACTGGCTTGCGCCTTCATAATGCGCTCCATCTCCTCGGCCAGGGTAGGTACAAAACGCAGAGCAATCGCCATGATCAAGGCCAACTCATGCGAAGGCACCCCGAAACGCCGCAAGGGTTTGAGCAAACCTTCCATCCCATGCGTCAACTCGGTGATGGTGGATGTCAGCGTAACTAGACTCGTCAGAAAGATAAACGAGAGCACCCGAATCCAACTAATACTCATGAGGTGCAGCCCGTTACGCGTCAATCGAAACCATTCCCACTCAAAATAGACGCGTCCGGCTGGCTCAGATCGCCCTAGAAAGAGAAACTGGACAACAAAGACAAAGAGCAGGATTGGCAAACCGAGCAAGACACTGCGTAGAATATAGGAAATGGCAATCCGTGACAACTTGACAATGGCCAATATGACCACGAGAAATAGGGCATTGGCCACGAGTGACGTTGTACTAGAAATGGCCACGATCAGCAACAAGATCGCTAATAGTTTTGTGCGGGGATCTAGCTGATGAACGAATGAACCGGTTGGGATATATTGACCAATCGTCACATTGCGCAGTAATTCAAACTCACTCATCGCAGATCCTTTGCCGCTGGTATGCCATGTAATTTCTCGGCTGCCCACACTGCGCGCACCACTGCTTCACCTAGCACCTCGGCCGCCAGCGCACCGACCAAGCCCGCATCCGCCTGCGCTTGCCCTAACGAAAGCGCAAAGACCAGATCGCCATCGATCATGGTGTGCACCGGCCGGATCGTGCGCGCCAGGCCATCATGGGCCATTTGCGCCACTTTGGTCGCACCGGCTTTGGTCAAGGCGACATTGGTCGCAACCACCGCCAGAGTCGTGTTGCTAAGCCCCGCCAGGCCAGGGAGCGTTTGTCCCAACCGGCTTTCGGCCAACTTTATTGAATCAGCAAAACCGCCGGTCAAAGGTTGGCGCGCCCCCGCAATAATCCGCTGTGTCGGCGGGTCGATCACATCGCCCGCCGCATTGACCACCGCCAACGCCGCAATTACAATCCCGCCGCCAAGTTGGCGGCTGGCAGTGCCCAAGCCACCTTTGGTTGCTTGATTAAAACCCAACAACTTCCCAACAGTTGCGCCTGTACCGGCCCCCACATTGCCTTCGATCACCTGCCCAGCCGTTGCAGCCAGACACGCTGCATAACCCGCCGCCGCATCTTGGCGCACATCGGCGCGCCCAAGCGGCAAATCAAAGAGAATGGCGGCTGGCACAATTGGCACCTTGGCCACCCCGACATTAAAGCCAACCCCTTGCTCTTCCAGCCAGCGCATCACACCGTCGGCCGCGGCCAGGCCAAACGCGCTGCCGCCACCGAGCAGGATCGCATGCACCTTTTCCACCATACAGACGGGATCGAGCAGCGCGAGTTCACGCGTGCCCGGCGCGCCACCGCGCACATCCACGCCTGCCACCGCGCCTTCGGGACAGAGAATCACCGTACAACCAGTGCCCGCTTCAAGATTCGTCCAATGGCCGACTTTGAGGCCGGGAATATCAGTGATCGC
>JAPLGZ010000728.1 GCA_026389895.1 Chloroflexota bacterium
CTGACCGGGCATATCCAGATCGCCCGGATAAGGCGCCGTGCCCATGACTTTACTTTGGGCGTCAATGCGCGGGAGTGATTGTCCGATTACTGGCATACTGTCATTTCTCCAAGAAGCCCGCCGAATCAATTCGGCGTCTGATATAGAAAACCGCGCCCAGCGGCTCCCGAAACGGGTTGACATGGATCCATAACTTGTTTTAACCCGTAGCAGGCCGTGAATTTATTCATGACCTGCTACGGGTTGGCTCGCCTTCTCAAACGCTGCCAAAATCTTGTAATATCCTGTACACCGGCACAAATTGCCCGTGATCGCCTGCTGAATCTCAGATTTGTCGGGGTGGGGGCGCTCTTCCAATAATTTTGCCCCCGCCATCAGGAAACCCGGTGTGCAATAGCCACACTGCACCGCGGCTTCGGTCACAAACGCCGCTTGAAGCCGATGCGGTGCGCCCTCAATCGCTAAACCTTCGATCGTGATGATCTGCGCGTTGTGCGCTCGCGGCGCGGGCACCATGCAACTCATCACCGCCGCACCATCTAGGAAAACCGTACACGCCCCGCATTCACCTTCGGCGCAACCTTCCTTCGTGCCTGGCAATTCGGCATCTTCGCGTAAAAGACGCAACAAGGTTTTGTCGTGCGCGTGCGCGAGCGTATATTCACGGCCATTGATCGTCGTGTGAATCGTGGTCTCTGCGTCCTGTTGATTGCCCACACCCGCCAGCGGTTGCGGCTGCGGTTCTGGACCGCCCAGCGTGATCGGCTGCGTCGGCAATAGTCCTCGTTCCTGACCGGCGGCAATCGCACGCAACGCACGCTTGGTGATAACCTTGACCATGTCGATGCGATACTCGGCTGGGGCGCGTATATCGTCGATTGGACGGGCTGCATTCTGCGCCAGGATACCCACTTGCTCGATCACTTCCGGCGTGAGCGTCTGACCGATCAGATAAGTTTCGGCGTCGGCTGCCCGTACAATCGTTGGCGCAACCGACCCCAGCGCGATGCGGGCGCTCTTGACCGTTTGTGTCTGATCAAGGTCTACAAGCACCGCAATGTCGACGACCGAAATTGCCTGCGCCCGGCGCAATCCGAGCTTGATAAACATGCCGCGCTCGCTTGGTTGCAGTGCTGGAAATGTTATATCGATCAGCATCTCGTCCGGTTGTAAGACAGTGCGGCGCACACCGGTATAAAACTCACGCAGCGGTACACGACGCTGACCGTTGACCGAAACGAGCGTGACGACGGCATCCAACGCCATCAGCGGTGTGATCGTGTCATTGGCGGGCGAGGCGGTGATTAGATTGCCAGCCACCGTCGCACGGTTGCGGATCTGCGGCGCACCGACTTCCCAACAGGCTTGCGCCAGCGGTAGCGCCCGCGCCTGAATCAGCGACGAAGCTACGCACTGATTGTGCGTCACCAGCGGCACTAGATGAATCCACCCTGCCTCATCTAGCGTGATTTTGTCGAGATCCGGCAAGCGCGTGATGTCGATCAGCGTCTCAATGCCTTTGCGCACGCCGCGGTCAATTTCGATGATCAGATCGGTTGCCCCGGCCACAATACGCGCCTTTTCCCGCTGTTGGGCGAGTAAGTGCAGCGCTTCGTCGAGGGTGTTTACCGTGTAATAGTGATGCCACATAAGCGTTTTATCTTTTAGCTGAAATATAACAACGAATTAGGAAAGAAACGAATACAGCATGACTATCGCGCGTTTATTCTGTGAATTACAGACCCCGCGAATTACAGACGAAGTCATCCCACGTAGGATTCCATTGTTATCACTAATGGCCGCGCTCACCCCGAACATAGGGCAAGCCTAGCGCGGCTGGTGCGCCTAGCCGCTGGCGTAGCGACGCGCGTGAGCCAAGGACAAGCACGATAATAGTGAAAGCGTAGGGCAGCATCTGCATAAAGAACCCCAAATAAGGGTTGTAGAAAAACGGGTTGGGCAGGCCCAAGAGGACCTTCGGGCCTTGAATATCGAGAATCACTCGGCGCAACGCACCAAAGGCATAGGAGCCGAAAGCCGCCCGCCACGGATTCCATTGCGCAAAGATCACCAACCCTACCGCAATCCAGCCTTGACCAGAAGTGGTGGCTTCACTAAACCAGCCGGGCGAGATCGCCAAGCTGATTGTGCCGCCGGCCAGCCCGCATAGCATACCACCTAAAACCACATAGGCGTAACGCAACTGATAGACGTTAATGCCCATCGCGTCGGCGGCGGTAGGATTTTCGCCCACGGCCCGCAAGTGCAGACCGGGACGCGTGCGGTTGATGTAGAACCAGGTCAGTGGCACTAGCAGATAACCGACGTAGACCATCACGCTTTGATTGGTGAAGAGAATTGGCCCTAAGACCGGAATGGCCGAGAGCAACGGCACCGTAAACTTGGGCAGCAAGGTAATCGCACCAGCTTTGCTCAACCCTTCGCCAAAGACCAGGCTCAGGCCAGTGCCCAGAAAGGTTAGCGCTAGACCACTCACCACCTGATCGGCCTGAAAGTGAATGGTTACCACGCCGTGCAACAATGCCAATAAGCCAGCCAGCAGCATCGCCACCAGCAGCCCAAGCCAGCCGTTTCCGGTCGCGATTGTGACGCTAAAGGCACTCATTGCGCCCATCAACATCATGCCCTCGACGCCTAGATTTAAGATCCCCGCCCGCTCGGAAAAGATAGCCCCGAGCGTGGCGAGGAGTAAGACCGTACCGCTGGCGACGCCAGCCTGTAAAATGATGATGGGGTCCATGATAACTCCTACAAAATACGAAATGGCTTCGAGGATTACAATTCGATAACGAGCTGGTTGTGATATTGGCCAGCAATCATCGTGAGTTGATGGTCTTTGAGGTTTTGTTGATCTGCAAGTGTGTACGACTCTGATTGCGACACAAATGGCGGCATATTCGAATAATTTGAATATCGCCTCAGTTTAATGAGTTCACGCACTATAAACGGTGATTGGGTATTGGATAAAGAAAGGATCAACACTCAACATCGGCAACCCTTCAACTAACGCCTGAGCAATGAGAATACGGTCAAAGGGATCTTTATGATGAAAGGGTAACTGTTGCAACCCAAACACATGTGATGCCTCGACGGATAGTAGAACAAGTTGGTTGGTACGCTCTTGATTGCCTATAATTTCGGTTAAAGGCCGATCTAGATCGAGTTTCCCGAGTTGGGATTTGATTTGCATCTCCCATACGCTGGCAACGCTCAATACCAACGTATGAGTAGGGTCTTCACATAACGCCAAGAGATGTGGTGGCAGCTTATCTGATTCGCTATCCCACCATATGAAGATTTGCGTATCGAGCAAAAACCTCATGCATCCCCCAGCCAAAATTCGTCGGGCAATGGATCATTAAAGTCAGCGCGCATTCGGATGGCTCCTTTGTGCAAGTCTGCGATGCGGCGTAGCGGTTGCGGCTGCACTGGCACTAAGCGTACTAGTGGCACATTATCTTCTGTAATGACAATATCATCGCCCTGCAACGCCAGCGCCAGTAAGTGAAGGAACTGCGTTTGCGCCTCTTGTATATCCACCGTTTTTGTATTCATTATTCATTCTCCTTTGCCTAATTATAGCACAATCCGTAATCAGAAAAGGATAGGTATAAGCCTACGTCGCACGCCGCACAATCCGCACCCGATAGCGCA
>JAPLGZ010000889.1 GCA_026389895.1 Chloroflexota bacterium
GACCAGTGCAACGCACGCGCCTCCACTACTTTTGTAACGAGCAGGGAACCCCATCCCAGCGCTCCCCTGGTAAGGGAGGGAGCCGTTGGGTGGACAGAACGCTCTGCTATGGCCTTCCCGTGACAGTTCCTCCCCTTACCAGGGGGAGGCTAGGTGGTGGTTATCCGCCATTCGATGATTTCGTGTGTAACGGCAAAAGCAACCCCACCCCAGCCCTCCCCTGATAAGGGAGGGAGCCGTTTGGTGGACACAACGCTCTATTATGGCCTTCCCGTGACAGTCCCTCCCCTTACCAGGGGGAGGCTAGGTGGGGGTTGCGCGCCAAAATCTTAAAAGCACTACTCCCCCACCATCCCCCAATGCTCAGGCGAGCGCCACAGACCAGAGAGAATGAGTTCACGCAAAAAGACCATCTCCTTCGGCAACCGATCATAGAGCTTGATAAACAATTCTTCGTGCGACAGGATCTCTTGTTGCCAATCGCTGCGATCTACCGCCATCAACGCCTGAAATTGCTCCGGTGTGAAGTCTGGCAACCCGCGCCAATCCAGATCCTCATAACGCGGCATCCAGCCAATCGGGCTTTCAATGCTCACCGCCCGCCCGCGCGCCCGCTCGACGATCCACTTCAAGATGCGCATGTTCTCGCCGAAACCAGGCCAGAGGAAGTTACCTTCGGCATCCCGGCGAAACCAGTTGACATTGAAGATGCGCGGTGGGTTGGGCAGTTGGCGCCCAAAGTTGAGCCAATGATTAAAATAGTCGGCAATATGATAACCACAGAAGGGCAACATGGCAAAGGGATCGCGCCGCACTTCACCCAGTTTGCCCGCGGCCGCCGCGGTCATCTCCGATCCCATCGTGGCCGCCGCATAGACCCCATAGTTCCAATTGAACGATTGGTAGACCAAGGGAACGACCGAACTGCGCCGCCCGCCAAAGATAAAAGCGGAGATGCGCACCCCTTTGGGGTTATCATACTCAGGGTCGATCACCGGACATTGGTTCAGTGGCGCGGTGAAACGCGCGTTCGGATGCGCCGCCTTCCGATTGCTCGCTGGCGTCCAATCTTGGCCAGTCCAGTCGATCAAGTGCGCAGGCGGTTGTTTGGTCATGCCTTCCCACCAAACATCGCCATCGTCGGTTAACGCGACGTTGGTAAAAATTGCGTTGGCGCTCATCGAGGCCATTGCATTGGGATTGGACTGTTCCGACGTGCCGGGTGCGACGCCAAAAAAGCCAGCTTCGGGGTTGATGGCGTAAAGTTTGCCATCTGCACTTGGTTTGATCCAGGCAATATCATCGCCGACCGTGGTCACTTTCCAACCTTCTGCAGCAAAGGTGGGTGGCGGAATCAACATGGCAAAGTTAGTTTTACCGCACGCGCTGGGAAAGGCCGCCGCGAGATAGGTCTTCTCGCGGCGTGGGTTTTCGACGCCAACGATCAGCATGTGCTCGGCCAGCCAGCCTTCATCGCGCGCCAAAATGGAGGCGATACGCAGGGCAAAACACTTCTTGCCAAGCAACGCATTGCCACCGTAGCCGCTGCCATAGGACCAGATCGAACGTTCTTCGGGAAAGTGGACAATATATTTGTTGGTCTGATTGCTTGGCCAGGGCACATCCACCTGGTCCGCCTTCAGCGGCATGCCCACCGAGTGAACACACGGGATGAAGTCGCCATCGCCAAGCACATCCAGCACCGGGCGCCCCATCCGCGTCATGATCCGCATGCTGACTACAACGTAGGGCGAATCAGTCAGTTCGACGCCGATATGGGCAATCGGTGAGCCAAGCGGGCCCATACTAAAGGGGATCACATAGAGGGTGCGACCGCGCATACAGCCATTAAAAAGACCGCGCAACGTTTCCTTCATCTCGCGCGGGTGAACCCAATTATTGGTGGGGCCAGCATCGGTTTTATTCAGGCTACAGATGAAGGTGCGGTCTTCCACGCGGGCGACATCGCTTGGATCGGAGCGGGCGAGAAAGCTATTCGGACGCTTTTCTGAATTTAGGCGAATGAAAGTGCCAGCTTCCACCATCTGATCACACAATCGGTCATATTCCGCCTGCGAGCCGTCGCACCATTGGACGTGATCGGGCTGACATAATTCGATCATCTCTGCGACCCAGGCGCGCAGTTTCGCATTCATAACATAATCAGGAACATCCATTGACTTCTCCAATCTATATAGGTCAAAGGTTCTGTGGGAAAATGCGCTCATGTTCGATTAGCGCATTGGGATGCAGCAGGGATATACGCTTTCGGCTGCTGAGTGCTGGTCAAAGTGTAGAAGTTTTCCGCGGATGAGGCTATCGTCGCCTGATAGCCAGCCATTTCCCGAAATTAAGCCATGCAACCTAATAGCGGTGAAGCCATCAAACGTGGAATCTTGAATATAGCTTACATGACTCTCTACTGGTTGTCAATCACTTTGGCAAACTACTTTCGCTACAAATTACGCGAGATGTCTACCGTGCATTAGGTTGGTTATACGGAGGTGTGTCAAATAAGTAATTATCTGCGATCCGCGCTTGATCCATGCTCAGAAGGCTTGGATCCACCGAACGGGATAGTTTATGGCTTGGCGTTTAAAGGGAAAGGGCTAGCCGATAACTCAGGTTAAGAGTTATCGGCTAGCCCTTTCATCGACTATCTAAGTGACTGCGGGTGCTTTCGGTCGCTGTTAGTCGTCCACTTCTATGGTATGGCAAAAGGTATGGCAAAAAATAAACCAGCGGCTAAGCCATTACTGGCGCGACATCAACGCCTTTCTCGGCCAAGACTTGCTGGGCAATGCGCCCAAACGGTGAATTGGGATCACGCTTGACGATGCGCTTTAAATGGAGATGGGCGCGTGGATCACCTTGCTTGGCCAGTTCGACGGCTTCAGCAAAGCCCTTTTCGGCATAACTCTTATCGCGCGCGACCACCGGGTTAGCATATTGCTTCCAATAATATTTCATGTCGTCCGTCTTCCAGTCACGATAGACCTCTTCCCAAGTCAAGTTGCTGACCAGGTTCAAATGCGGGTCCAGCATATGGTCAGCGATCGGCTCGCCGACCGCCTGATAGCGGTTGTCGAGCGAGACACGCAGTTTGTCCTCGGTATAGTTGGGCAGGGCTTTGTGAATGGTCAGGGCAGGAAAGATCAAGGTGTCGCCAATTTCATAATTGGTCGTGTGCCAGGCGACATCTAATTCTCGGTGGGTCTTGGCCTCTGCTTCGGTATCCACACACAGACCACCAGCCCCCAGAGAGAAGTGATGATCTAATACATGGTCGACCTTGTGCGACCCTGGCAACACAGCCAACCCGCCCAATTCAATTGGGCAATCACCCACCGGCGCCCAACAGGTTAAGTTTTCAAAATTGCCCTGAAAATGGACAAAATCTTGATGAATCGGCGTCGTATGTTCGGTGTACTTGGGAAACCAGAGCCGCGCAATCTTCTGCGGATGTGGCATGATCGGGCGCCCCATAATCTTTTCCACCATCTGCATAATCTCGGGCTCGTGAGCCGAGCGATGAAAGGCTTCTAATTTGTAGACCTCGTGGTAGACATCCGTATAGCTCAAATCACCCTCTGTACACTGGGCGGCGACGTTGGCAATGCCATCGACTGGATCGGTGCCAGCGACAAGCCAACCACCTTGTTGCATCACGGTGAGCATCTCGCGCCGCAAGCTGCGCAGTTTGTCTGGATTCTGCAACCGTTTAAAGAAAAGATACCCTTCGTCGGCGATGCGGCGCTGTAGTTCGGCGGGATCATCCATTGCGTCATTCGAGACGCGCAATTCTTTCAGTTGGTCTGACATGGTTTGCACCTTTCTGGGAAGCCAGGAATCAATCGATAACGCGGGCACAGGGCTTGCGCGCGCCTTTACATAGTGCCCATTGTACCGCGGATTGCCGCGAACTTCAATGGGCACAAATGGCTTCCTGAATTGATGACGAAGAAATTTGCAGCAACCGCCGCGAACACGACAGCGGCCAAAAATTTTTAGGCTACCAGCTTTGTTTCCAAGGCAATGCGGGCTTGCGCATAGTTCGGGTTAATAAACAGAGCCTGCTGTAGCGCCAGCGTTGCTTGTTCAGGCTGATCCAGGGCGGCCAACCCAAGGGCCTTCCAATAATATAATTCTTCAAGGCCAGTGGCTGTGGCAAGTTCGTGATCGACAAACTGAACCAACTCAGTATATCGGCCTGCGGCATAATAGGCCTCAAACGGCTCGTATTGATACCAAAACATGCGTGTGGGCAAGCCCAGGGTGGCGGCCTTTAAGAAAGCGGTGAGCGCTTCATTGGGTTGATTGGTCGCATAAAGGCTGCTGCCATAATTAAACCAGGCAAAGGCATCATCTGGTTGCTCTGCCTGTTCGGCTTGGGCTTGCGCCAACGACCCTTGCCACATCGTTTGGTCATTGAGTGTAGCCCCCAGAATGGTTTGCACCAACGGCGCCTGGACGGCGGTGTACATGACCACATATTTACGGTTCATCACGCGCCACAACTGATCGGCTTGCGCATAGGATACGTACATGCCCTCATATTCCCCTTCTGGGTTGACTAAATTACGCGCAATGTATGAGTCATAGACGATCCAGACCTGCCGGGCATCATCATAGCCGGTGACCAGCCGAAAGTGGGCAAAGCCATCGTTCATATGGCTGGGATTATCACTGGCCCAGGTCTCGATGATGACAGGAATGCCATTGCTCAGGAGCAGCCGCATCTGATCGGCGTTGCCATTCACGCGCAATGTAGCCTGATAGCCTTGCGTAATCGCATAGTTCGCCACCTCATCCGAACGCACATTCTCGTCGCTGGCGTTAGGGCGCAAGGTTTTGGCGATGATCTGCTGATCTTGAGTTTTGCCATAATAGCTAAAATTCATGGCCAGCACGGCTGGTCCACAGTTATTTAAAGTTTGCCAGGTATGGGTAATCCCAGTAAGACTGACAGCGGGCTGGACAGACTGAAGGGCCAGTGCATTCGGCAAAGTTTGCATGGATGGCATAGCCGCCGAACTAGAATCCGTTGCCGCTTGACCTGTTCGCCACAGCGTACCTTCCAAGGCAAAAGCGGCCAGCGTCGCCGCGCCGAAGGTGAGCAGTTGTCGCCGGTTTAGTCGATATGAGTGGGCTAGATTTTCGTTTTGCATGCTACGTTCCTTTCTATGTTCGTGCGCCATTCAACTGGCTACACCTATAGTATAGCGACTAAATGTGGGGAAAATATTAAGTTCCTATTGAGAAGTTATGCACAATTGCTCTAGGAGGCAATACTAATTTTTATAGGGTTTGCCATTTTTGAAAGGAGCCGCGTTGTGGCGAGATAGATGGGGATTAATTTTTTGATGTGGTAAAGCGAAGAGCTTGACGCCGGGGTGCGGGGTCACAAAGCCAGGTTGACGATTGCCCGCCAATGCATATATGATCAGCCTTTCGATTCTCCCTGACCAAAAAACCTTTTAAAAGATGGAGCGAAAGTAGAATGGCTAACCAAGCACGCCCGAAAGTTGTGATGCAGATGGAGTTGCGCATGGGCGCCACCGACCGCCTGCGCGAAGTAGCTGACGTGATCATCGATCCCAAGTGGGAAGCCGTCGCCGGAGCCGATGTGCTGATCCCCGGTCCTGGCCAAGTGGATGCCGCCGTGATGGACCGAGCCGGGGCCAGCCTCAAGTTAATTGCCAAACCCGGCATTGGGGTAGATAACATTGATATTCCGGCAGCTAGCGCGCGCCAGGTGTTGGTGATCAATACGCCCGATGCGCCTACCGAATCCACCGCCGAACATGCCGTCGCACTTTTGATGGCCGTGGCCAAACGAGTGGTTGTGGGGGATATGCAATTACGCACGGATCGCAGTATCCCGCGGGAAGAGATGCTCGGCACCGAATTGTTAGGCCGGACCTTGGGTGTGATCGGCTATGGGCGGATTGGCCGGCGCGTGGCCGAAATCTGTGCGCTGGGGCTGCGTATGAATGTGCTGGCGTATGATCCATATATCAATCTGAATCAAGCGCCACCAACCGGCATCACTTTTACGAACGATCTAGATGGTTTACTGAGCCAATCACAATTTGTCACCGTCCATGTACCGCTGGGGGCCAACACCCGGCATTTCATGGGCGAACGCGAAATGCGCTTGATGCCCAAAGGATCGTATCTAATCAACGCCAGTCGCGGCCCGGTCGTCGATGAAGTTGCCCTGATTCGCGCGTTGCAAGAAGGTCATTTCGCCGCCGCCGGTTTGGATGTCTTTGATCCAGAGCCACCGCACGAGGACAACCCGCTGCTCAAAATGCGCAACGTCGTCGTCACGCCACACATCGCTTCCAGCACAGATCGTGGCATCTACGCCATGATGCATGGCGTCGCCGATCAGGTGATCCAGTTGTTCAACGGAGAACGGCCACCCTATCTACTCAATCCAGAAGTGTGGCCGGGGCGAGTGAAGGGATAAACAACGCGGCCTCACCCCCCATCCCCCTCTCCTGAATCGAAGGGCTGAGTTCAGGAGAGGGGGCGTAGGACAAAGGCAGTTGCTGGTCGCCGCTTCTCCTGAAGCGCCCCCCTCTTCTAAAACAGCCGCGCCCAATGGGCACCCGCCCTTGGGGCGCGTTCAGGAGACCCTCCGGGGGTGAGGACAAGTCCTTGTCCTACCCCCACGGCTTCAACAACACCTTCGCACATTCACCCGTCACTTGGGTTTCCCAGGCTTGCTGAATTTGCGAAAGCGGAAAGCGATGGCTAACCAATTGATCTAACTTATCACCCAGTGTGCGGATCATCTGCATCATGCGGGGGGTCTCTTTCAAATTGTAATGCCACGAGCCGATCAAGTATAGACCCTTGCGGATCATGTCGGGGCTGATGCGTAAAGGAGTATCGGCGTTGGATTCACCAACAAAGGTGACAGTGCCTTTACGCCGCGTGCCGTCAATACAGAGCCGGTGCGCCGCAACGACGCCCGAACAATCAATCGAATGGTCCACGCCGCGCCCATCAGTGAGATCGCGAATCTGCTGCAGGGCGTCGCTATCGGTAGGATCAACGACGGCAGTAGCCCCTAGTTTTAAGGCATAATCGGTGCGCCACTTGTTGCTATCCACCCCAATTACACGCGCGCCACGGTAGACGCCGTTCATCACGCCGCCCAAGCCAACCGGCCCCAAACCAGTGATCATCACCGTATCAGAAACTATAATGCCTAGCCGTTGCATGGCGCCAAAGGTGGGGCCCAACCCGCAACAGGCCAGTGAAGCATGATCAATGGAAACCTCATCCGGCACGGGCACCAGCAGCCAGTCGGGTTTGAGCAGATATTGGGCCATCGTCGCGCTACCAGCGCGTGAACCGTGCGTCGCCACAAAATCATAGCTATGCTGACAGTGGATATACTCACCAGCCAGACAGAGTGCACATTTACCACAGGCATTCTGCGGCATCACCACCACGCGATCGCCAGTTTTGACCCGCCCCGGTTGGGCCACTTCGACCACTTCACCCGCCGCCTCGTGGCCCAAATA
>JAPLGZ010000030.1 GCA_026389895.1 Chloroflexota bacterium
CAATTCCAGTGGCAACTGGGGATGGTAACCGCCTTTTAAATCTTGAATGGTGGCGTTAAAGCGCTTGATCGCCGCAAAAGTCGCCGCCCCGGTCATTTGCTTGGCTTGCAGTTGCATCTGCTTGACCGTCTCGGCTGGCAGCTCATAGAGTAGCGCCGCGTCACCGGTCATCTGGAGCACCATAATGCCACGTAGATATTCGATCACTTGGTGACAGAATTCGGTCAGGCTGGCCCCTTCGATGACCAGTTGCTGGATCAAGGCTAGCCCAGCGCTAACATTGCGGCTGGCTAAGGCATCAACCAACGCGGCCACGGCTTGGGCGCTCACGGCGCCGAGCGCTTGCTGCACCTGGACAAAGGTGAGCGTCTCTGCGCCATAACTCAACATCTGATCAAGCAGGCTGATTGCATCACGCATACAGCCTTGGGCGCTACGGGCGATGGCGGTCAAGGCTTCTGGATCGGCCTGGAAATTTTCTGCGCTGATAATATGTTGCAAATGCGCCGCGATTTCGGGCACGGGGATGCGCCGGAAATCAAACCGTTGACAACGGCTGAGTACGGTTGCGGGAATTTTATGCGGTTCGGTGGTGGCCAGGATAAAGCGGGCGTGTGGCGGTGGCTCTTCCAACGTTTTGAGCAGCGCATTGAAGGCGCTGTTGCTCAACATGTGCACTTCGTCTACGACATATACTTTATAGCGCCCTTCGCTTGGACGAAAACTAACCTTGTCGCGCAACTCACGAATGTCGTCTACACTGTTGTTACTGGCTGCATCGATCTCAATGAGATCAAGCATGCGGCCTTCGCCGATCGCCACACAGGTTGGGCATTTGTTGCAAGGGCGTTCTGCTTCAGGCGCGGTGCAATTGAGCGCCTTGGCCAAAATGCGCGCCGTAGAAGTTTTGCCGGTGCCACGCGGCCCACAAAAGAGATAGGCATGCGCCACACGATTTTCGCGCAGCGCATTGCGCAGCGTCTGCATCACATGTTCTTGGCCGACAACTTCGTCGAAGGTTTGACTGCGCCATTTTCGGTAGAGTGCTTGAGCCATTTGTTTTGAAATTTTACTGAACGATTGACCCCACTCTAACCCTCCCGTTCGGCTGAGCTCACGTCGAAGCTTGTCGGGAGGGCGCTGATCCGGGGTACAAGATATAAATCGATTATCCGACCAACAACTTCCTCTCTGCCAGGAAAGGCCGGGGCGAGGGCATTAAGGTTGATAATTCACCAACGCCGTACATAATTTCACTTTACCATATTGCCAACGCACCCAGAGTAAGATTGCCCCACAACCAAGTACAATGGCCACCAGCCCGATCAACCCTGCCTCTGGGCCAAAAGCGCCACCAGTCCACAGGTCGGGGCCACCTTGTTGAAGGGCGATCATGGTGATGTTGCCAAAATCGCGACCACTCACCGGGAAACCTAATATACTCCCCTGGAAAAAGTTCCAAGTAATATGCAGGCCGATGGAAATGGCTAAATTGCCAGTCAATACATACCCCAGCCCAAAAAACAGACCGACGATCATCAACGCTGCGGTGCTGCCCCAACTGCTATGCGGGTTGTTGACATGCAATAAGCCGAACAGCACCGATGAGACCAGCCATGCCGCGATGACGGCGCCCTGTGTGCCCAACCACGGAAAATAAAATCCCTCGGCCAGATTGCGCAACTGGTAGCCACGCGCCAGCAACTCTTCGGTGATGCCGACGACGACAAAAACGAGCAAGGGTGCCAAGATAGTGAGCGAAAAAGGGAGGATGATTTGGGTCTGCTGGAAGAAATCGGTAATTTTGACCCAGCCGTTCAACCATTCCACCCAAAAGATGAGCCCCATCAAAAGAGCGCCTAAGATCAGGCCAAACCCAAGATCCAACCACCACTGCTTGCTCCAGTGAACGCCGAGATCGGCCAACGGGCGGTGATCTACCCAATAGACCATTAGCCAAGTCGAAATCAAGATAGCCGGCAGGCGTAAGGCAAACTCAACCAATAGATCCCGAATTCGATCGGCAGATTGAAATGCCCCTGGCAACCCACTCGCCACCCAATCACCGACGGCATATTTCAAGAGTGCAGGCGTGTAAACCCACAGCACAAAGTGAATGGCAATGCGCCAGCCGGCTCGTAAACGTTTTTCGGTTCTGTTCCAAAAAAACCATCTCACCCAGTGCATACAGTTGGCTCAAGAAATTGTAGAGGTACACCAGACTATTTTAACCTGGAATGCGCTGTTGTGAAAATGGTACACGGAGAAACGTAGATTGACAAATCTTGTGAAAAATAATACAATCGAGAATAAATCAATACATAACGCTGTTTGATGCGCTTGCGCTGTGACAAGTGACATTTTCCCCGTATGTAAGAGATGCCTCTTGTCACCCTTGCAAGCTTCCGCTTAGAAGATTACGCGCCGTATCAGATCCTTGAGATCGTAGATGCGCAGAGTAGCCGCAAGAGGAGCGACCCAAATGAAGAAGCTTAAGCCAGACGCCAAAGCAAAAGCGGATGAGTATAAAGCAAAAGTAAAAGGTGAATTTCCCGCCGCCCCCGCCGACGACCCAACGGATGTGATCGAATCGTCGAATGATATTGTCGGTCAACGGATCGAAGAGGCTATGCGCCAAGGCATGTTTGATAACTTGCGTGGGCATGGCAAACCCCTCGATTTGCGCCGCAATCCGTTCGTGCCCGAAGAGAAAGAGATGGCCTTTCATCTGCTGGAGAATAGTGGTTTTTCGCCCAGTTGGATCACTGACCGCACCAGTATGTTGCGCTATATCGAGCAATGGCGCGCGGCCCTGCATAAACAAGGGGCGCATTATCAAGCCCTGTCACAAACCACCACCACCGACCAGAGCCGGCAACAACTCCAAGAGCATTGGGATCTTCAACTGAGCAACTGGGCAACTGAGTTGCAAAATCTCAATCGGCGTATCGAAACCCTCAATTTGACGCAGCCCATTGCCCGTTTAGAGGTTTTTAAGCTCATCCTGGACGAGGAACTGAAGCGCGCGGGGATGAAACGGGTGCTCTGAGCAGAAAATCGACAGCGAATATCGCCAGCAGACGCAGCCGTCCACCGATTGATGGGCATTAACAAAATAGTGCGGTGATTGGCGGGTGTACCGCAGCGGTTAAAACCGCCGCCTGCTACGGGAAACCTGCTACAGCAGGTTGACTGACCCGTTACCACTGTATTTTGTTAATCACCATCAATCGGCGGCTGATACAGAAAACAGGCTAAAGCCCTGTTACAATACAGAAGACCAAACCTGCTTCGCGCCCAGGGGACACCCGCCAGTGGGCGCGGTTTCCGTACCAGGCGTCGATTTTAACCGATGTCTGTTGACGTGATAATTAATACTGTGATGAATGATAAGTGAGATTATACATTCACTCATCACTTATCATTCATCACGCCTCACGCCTCTATCCATGCCGCTGCATAAAGCGTTGCATCCGCTCTAGCGCCTTTTCAATGTTTTCCATACTAGCCGCATAGGCACAGCGGACGTGGCCCTCGCCGCCTTTGCCAAAGGCGCTGCCAGGAATCACCGCCACATGTTCTTCTTCTAATAGGCGGTCGGCAAATTCATATTCGCTCATGCCCGAGTTGCGGATGCTGGGGAAGGCGTAGAACGCGCCTTTCGGTTCAAAACAACTTAGGCCAATCTCATTTAGACCCTTAACAATCAAGCGGCGTCGCGCATCGTAACTGGCCACCATCTGCTGCACGTACTCTTCTACATGCGGATCGGTCAGCGCTACAAGCGCCGCTTCTTGACCCGTGGTCGAGGCCGACATGATCAGATATTGGTGAATCTTGCGCATCGCGCCGATCAGATCTTCTGGCCCCAGCGCATACCCGACGCGCCAGCCGGTCATGGCGTAATCTTTGCTCATGCCGCCCAGGTGAATGGTGCGCTCGGCCATGCCTGGTAACGAAGCAAACATGACATGCTGGTGATTGCCATAGACCAACCGATCATAGATTTCGTCGGAGATCACAATCAGGTCATGTTCTTCGGCGATTTTGGCAATTTCCAACATGCCCGCCCGATCCATCACTGCACCGGTTGGGTTACACGGAAAGCCAATCAGGATCGCCTTGGTGCGCGGCGTGATGGCCGCGGCGATGTCGGCGGGGCGCACCTGGAAGTTGTCTGCCGCATAGGTGGGAATGTCCACCACCGTGCCGCCAGAGAGGATGACGCTGGCCGTATAGGCCACAAAACAGGGCTGCGGCACAATTACTTCGTCGCCCGCGTCCAGGATCGCCTGCATGATCAAGTACATCGCTTCGCTGACGCCGACCGTGATCAATACTTCTTTGTCGGGGTCATACGCCTGAGCGCCATAGCGCTGCATAAGCATCTGCACCACGGCTTCGCGTAATTCCAGGATGCCGGCGTTGGACGTATAGGCCGTGTGACCTCTTTCCAAACTGGTGATGCCGGCGCGCAAAATTGGTTCTGGGGTGACAAAATCTGGCTCGCCGATGCCCAGACTGATCACATCTTCCATTGTCGCAGCAATGTCAAAATAGCGGCGAATGCCTGAAGGTGGCACGGAGACAACACGTTGGCTCAATCGATTCGTATGGGGACGCAAATTCCTACTCCTCAGATTTCCGTTGGTGGACGGCGTCTTGCTGTTAACAACGCCATTTTGTTGTAAAGGGGGTTGGATCAGTACCGCACTCATGATGAAATAGGCCTCCCTGGCCTTATAACTTATAGATTAGCGCGCTTGCACTCGGTGCTGGATCGACCGTAGAACAATCGCGTAGAAGTTTTATGTATTAATTTTGAACCGTTTGTTAAGGTTGCGAAGGTACAAATTGTTGGCACAAAACAGCCTTCGCAAACAACCGTAATAATCGGCGACAATGGAGGGAGCGATAAGGTCAGCTTGCATCGTCTGCCTGTCCAAATTGTAACGCGTCTCTAAAAATCGCCCTACAGACTTGCCACAGATAGTGAGACTGGTAAAGGCCGTTTACAAGCTACGATCCAGCTTTGCTCGTCGCTTGCCGGCTGCTTGCGTTCGCTAAGCCCCCAAGCCCACAGCCAATCATTTTATAGCCAAAATAAAACAACGATGAGTGCATGAGACAAGTTCCAAGAAAAGTCCCAATGAAGGGCAAAATAGGTATACAGTATACAACTACCTACGTATAGCGTAGACAGATAAGGTTGCTTTGGGCATTTATGCTAGCTGCGGCGTACGTTTATGCCATTCTGTGCTTTGTTCGTAGGCGTGGGCGGTGCGCAAAACCACTTCTTCGCCCAAGTGGGGGCCGATCAATTGCAGACCGATCGGTAAGTTTTGCTGATCGAAGCCGCATGGCACACTGGCGCCACACATGCCGGCTAAATTCAGGCTAATGGTAAAGATATCGGTCAAGTACATTTCCAGTGGATTTTCACTCTTCTCGCCAATTTTGAAGGCTGTCGTGGGCGAGACGGGACAGGCAATCACATCAACAGTGGCAAACGCCTGCTCAAAATCTTGTTTGACCAACGTGCGCACCTGCTGCGCCTTGAGATAATACGCGTCATAATAACCCGCGCTCAATGCATAAGCGCCGAGCATAATTCGTCGTTTGACCTCTGGGCCAAACCCTTGGCCACGCGTCTGGCGGAAGTTGTCAAACATAACATCGGCCCCGGCGCTATGACCAAAGCGCACCCCGTCATAACGCGCCAGGTTGGCGCTCGCTTCGGCGGGCGCCACCAGATAATAGACCGGCAACGCCTTATCTGCATTGGGCAAACTGATCGGCACAATCTTGGCGCCCAGGCTTTCTAAATGCGCAACCGCGGCGCGCACCGCACTTTCGACTTCTGGCTGGATCCCTTCGATAAAATATTCCTTGGGCAACCCAATCCGCAATCCTTGCACATTGCCAGTGAGTGCGGCTGCATAATCTGGGACTGCATCTGGCAGGCTGGTGCTGTCACGGTCATCAAGGCCAGCGATCACCTGGAGCAGCAACGCCGTATCACGCACATCTTTGGTCAAGGTGCCGATCTGGTCTAAACTACTGCCGTAGGCGACCAGCCCATAACGGCTGACGCGGCCATACGATGGTTTAAATCCGACCACGCCACACAGTGACGCGGGTTGGCGTACGCTGCCACCGGTGTCGGTGCCCAGCGCGCCCAAAGCTTCGCCTGCTGTCACCGCCGCCGCCGAACCGCCACTGCTGCCGCCAGGCACGCGGGCTAGATCCCACGGATTGTGCGTCGTAAAATAACCGCTGTTTTCTGTGCTCGAACCCATCGCAAATTCATCGGTGTTGGTCTTGCCAAGCATCACCATGCCGGCCGCTTCGAGCCGTTGCACCGCCGTGGCGGTATAGGGGGGGACAAAGCCCTGCAAAATGCGGCTGCCACAGGTCGTTTCCACGCCTTGCGTCGCCAGTACATCCTTGATCGCCAGTGGCACGCCTAGCAAGGGCGCCTCTTCACCGCGCTGGCGGCGCGCATCGGCTTGAGCCGCTTGCGCGAGGGCACGGTCAGCCGTTACGGTTAGATAAGCTTTCACTTGCCCGTCCACCGCCGTAATCCGGTCTAGCAGCGCTTGGGTCAATTCAACCGAGGTAAATTCACCTGCCCGTAAACCGGCAAGCGCTTCGTGAATGGTCAGTTCGTAG
>JAPLGZ010000569.1 GCA_026389895.1 Chloroflexota bacterium
TCCGCATGGTTTTGCATGGTCGAAACTGCTTCCATTAAAAGATTATCCAACTGCCATTGGCCTCTTTCACTCAGTCGTTGTAAGGTTAGTTGTTATCGGCCCGGCAGGGGCGGAGGGATCGTTTATTCGGCTTCCTCCGGATCCGGCTCAGGTTGATGGCGCGGTTTTACAAAAAACGTCGTAAAGATCGTATTGTTATCCTCATTAATCTCTTCGACTTCGTCATGAACATCCAGGTCAACATAGACATCGTAATGGCCGGCGTGCAGGGTCATCCCCACCATTGGACTAATCCCTTCATACCTAAATTCACCTGCCCCGGCTTGGGTGATGGGCACAGTGGCAGGCGCGGGCACTTCCATGCGCAGGATTTCGTCTTGCTCATCTCGACACCCGGAGCAACGGTCTGCTTGATACATTGTGACCCGATCTACATGCTCGGGCGCGGTTGCCCACCCAGAATTCCATACGGTCCATTGCATTTGGAGGCCGGTAAAACCCTCCTCAGATGGGCCGGTTGAACTCGATCCCGAAGTGGTATTTTTGAAAGCAATGGTGCTGTGAAATTCCAGTTCGGCCTTTGTATTAGCTTCGGTTACAGAGGATCTATTTTTTGATGCATCAACGTCGCCGGGTTGGCGCTGAAGGACGGAGTGAGGCGGTGCGAGGGGCGGGTGGATAGGAATTTGGCTAAAATTATGCCCAACGAGTGGTGAGGCTGTACCGTTCAAGCCAGCCTTGTGTTCGCGCGGCGCTGGCCCAAGCGTTGGCATAGTCGCGCGCGCAAGGTGGGAAGCACCCGATTTTTGAGGTTGATGCTGCTGTTGGGTAAAGGTTTGCATACGTCATCTCCTATTGTGTGGCAGCAACACGGTCTGATCCACTAGTGAGGCAGCGGCAACGGTCGCTCTATAAGGGCCAAGCGTAAGCAAATTACTGGGTAGTAGCCGCTTGAATGGTTGTGGTCAAAGCACGAATCGCGTTAAAACCTTGCGTAGCCCCTTGAGAAATCAAATTGACATCTTCCTGCGCGAAGCCGTTTCGAACCATTGTAATGCCGGCGCGTAGTTGTTGAGCGTAGGCACGAATTTCTTTATCGGATTGGGTATATCTCGCTGGTGGAGATGGCAATGCGATAAAACCGAGCGCCGCAGCATCAATCAAGCCAAGGCTGACGGAGAGTTCACTGCGCCAGGTTGGTGAGACGAACAAAGCATTATCATTTTTCACTTGCGCAATATTTGCATTTAATTGGTCGGTTGCCAGTTTGAGGGCAGATGCGCTGGCGAGTAATTTATTTGTATAAGGATCAGTCTCGGTAGAGGAAGGAGCGCGCGCGGGTGAAGCTGGTGCAGGCGTGGAGGCGGCCGTTTTTGCTTTGACCAAGGCGGCAAAGATCCAGTGACCATCCGTTAGATGATACCAAGTTTTGTCAGAATTTTGACCCGTGATGGTTACAGTTTGACCAGCCTTGATGCCACCATCCACAGGGTAGGTTGTACCAGGTCCGGTGCGCAGGTTGGCATCACGAAGAACAGTCCCAGTCATGTTAGTCTGTGCAAAAGCAGAAACATACAAGAGTAGCGACGCAATGAGCGCGATCATAAGCGATGTTACTTTCACTCTTTCCTCCTATCATTCAAACCCAAAAACAGTCGTGAACCTATCGTCATTATCGCATAAGATTACATAGAGTGCAGGTTTTCTAGGTTAGCGAGGACAACAAGGCTTAAGCATCCCCTCATGTTTGTCATAAGGGAATTAGCTTGCTTTTTGCTAATTTGGGGAATATCAATCGCCCATAGTGCTCTTCAATCCCTCTTTAGGGGGACGCTATCGCTCCATAAGAGGACTATACTCTCTTTATAGACAGTTCGCCGATCCAATTTTTCCGAATAGAGAGTCCATGATTCAGATCTTGATTGTGCACGAAGTTCGGCTCATCGCCAATTTAACCGCTAGCGCGTTGCGCATGCAACCAAACCTTGAAGTAGTGGCCTGTGTAGCGACAGCGGGGGCGGCGCTTACCCTGCTTCGACAATCAGCATGCGATGTGATATTGGTCAGTGCCACCTTACCACAGAATGGTGCGGCGACACTTATGCGCACGGTGGCGCAAAGACATCATACAAGCAAAGTCTTGATCACAGGAGTGGTTGCCGCAAAAACGGTAATTTTACGCTGGCTCGAAGCAGGCGCGACGGGGTATGTTCATACGGACGAATCCGTCGATATCCTTGTGCAAAAAATTCGGAGCGCGACGCACGGCGAATGTTTACTTTCACCAGCAATGGTAGCGACTCTCTTGACGCGCGTCAATGAACTCAAACAACAGCTGAGTGCGTTAAATAGCTGGCAGGTGCAAAACACGGCGACTCTCTACAGCGAACTGACAAGACGTGAATATGAAGTGCTCGATTTAATTGAGCAGCGTTACAGTAACCAGGGCATTAGTAAAGCCTTAACCATTGAATTGGGCACCGTCAAGAATCATGTCCACAATATCATGGCCAAGCTCGGCGTCCGCAACCGAGACCAAGCCGCCAGCGTTGCCCGCCAAGCATTGATCATGCAGCTATCCCTATAAAAATGGAAGAAGAGGTAAAAATCTTATGACATCAGCAAAGCCAAGAATTTTTAAGTATCAAGGTAGGATAATTAACGTCCCTGGCGAAGTCGAGACGGACCACCAAGGAGGCGAAGTATCTATTTATCCTAAATTCGTTCTGCTCGGCGATAGATTTATCTCATTAAGGGAACTCGAAAAGAATGGCGAGGAGGTTGAAAATCAAGTGTAGCTAGATGGTGTAGCCTCAGTACCCTGAAAACTCTATTTTATCTACGCACAGGTCTGGGTGAACAAATTCACCCGCTAGTACGCAAAACCCGTTGAAACGGATTGGTGTAGCCGGGCGCTTCAACGGGTTTTGCTTGCCAGGCACAAATTTCAAGGCGTGCTTGCTTTTGCATCATATGCGTTACGTAATTTTCAGGGGATTAACCGTATAGCGGCTATTTCCTCGTATAAAACTCATGGTTTTATTTAAGTGCGATGCGGATCTCATGGGCTAACAGCGCAGCTTGGCTTACGGCCTCTTTGGCCTGTCGCATATCCCGATAGGCAGAACTATCAACAGATAATTTATCAACAGCCAACGCGGTGTAAGTACTCATAATGAGCAACAAGTTATTCATATCGTGCAGAGCACTTTGCAATGCTAAGGGATTGACAGCGGCTGGTGGTGACATAGCTGGGGTGACTGTCACTGGCGGATTGCGTAGCGTAGAGTGAATCATTATTTCAGTGCTTCCTTTCCTATAGCTAGGTGGATCAAACGCGCCGGCACGGCTGACTTGGGTGCGCACTGCAGAAGATTATACCCTAATTTTAGACTAATTTAATAACAATTAGCTTACAGATTTGGGCTACCCTCATCAATTTGTTGTTTACCATAGAACCAAGCAAAGCCATCGGTCATCGCAGCCGGATGGCTTTGCTTGTTCCTGGCAGAGACTGCTTGTGACAGCTGTCAAGTATTTGTAACAACATTATATCCTTGATCCATGTATGATAAGAGACCAGCCGCCGAGTAGTGAACGCGGCTGCACCGCCTATGCTGCGGTCGGTGTCTTATAGGATTTGATGCAGCCCTAGTCTTAATAAAGGAAGTACGCGATGGAGCGCGAACAAGTTCAGACGCTATATGCGACCATGAAACAGATCCACCATGCCTTAGGCGGTACTCTCACTTCACTAAACATGGTTGGCGACGAATTTGACGCATTGTCAGTAGAAGTAAAAGCCAAATTTGAGGCATACTGGTGTGCAACCTATTGGGAAATCCTAGAGGATTTGAAGGCAATCCAACCGATTTGTGGTCAAGCCTCGCAAACCGAACCCTAGCGAACTCCTTTCTGGCTCAATAGCTACAACGGTTGTATCGGTTATAAAAATGGGTATCTTAGCGGAGACTAAGCTTGTCCCACTATGCCTATCATTAGGCGCTCGCGCTTAACTTGTCGGGGATACATTGAGTGACAGGCGCTTGCTCCTAACGGAGCAGGCGCTTTTTATGGCTTAGATTGTCTATCATCACTTGCCTAAACAGATAGCTAAAGGTGCGATTCTGCCAGATTGAGCACCTATTTTCAGGCACCAGGCCTTGCTATACTAGAGCTATCAAAGTGTGAATCAGTCAACGCTACATTCAAAAAGGAAAAAATATCATGTCTGACAATAATTTCGCGATTGAGCCCTTGGAAACCCGCCTAGAACAATTGTGCGTCACTGTGCCTTACATTGGCACCTGTTATAAGAAAGTTTGGTTTGTTCGTATTCCGTATCCTTGTTTGAAGTACACCCGCATCTGCTTCTAAGTCAGCTTTTTTTGTTCAGGTAGAGGGCGCCCTATCCAAATGTGAATGATTGCGGCCAACAAAAGAGCGCTGCCAGTATAAAAACGGGTAGCGCTCTTTCGTTTAGCTTAAAGCTGCTCGAAATCGAATGTAAATTAGGATAAGACGTAGCACATTCTCAAGTCTACGTCTTATCCTATGGAAGCGATTTTATTTATCGACCGAACAAAAAGCCCAATATTTAGTTCACACAAGCCTACTTGCCAACGAGCGGTAAGTAGAGTCTCGGTGGCAAAGGCACCCCTGGTTCGACCACAGGATCCAACCCAGTTGGCGGTAAGACCACGCCACCCGGGGTCGCGGTGGCGGTGAGGGTCGGCGTGGCGGTGAGGGTGGGCGTGGTTGTAGCAGTGCTGGTTGGTGTCGCCGTCTCTACGGTCCCAGTCAACGTGGCCGTACTTGTCGGCGTGGCAGTGCTTGTCGGCGTGGCGGTGCTGGTTGGTGTCGCCGTCTCTACGGTCCCAGTCAGCGTGGCAGTGCTTGTCGGCGTGGCGGTGCTGGTTGGCGTCGCCGTCTCTACGGTCCCAGTCAGCGTGGCGGTGCTTGTCGGCGTTGGCGTCGTCGCTTGGCCGCACCCTGGGTGGGGGGTATTGAAGGAGAACTCAACGTTCCCGGTCTGAACAATCCCTAATGGGTTGGTAAAGGTCATATTCGCCGAAAGGCTTGTTGTATTGGCCGGAAGATTCGTCAATTCGAACGGGCCGGCGGGATAGTGCCCATCACCAATCACGGTTTCGCCATAGGAGCCACGGGCAACCATACGGACATCCGGATCATGCTCAAGTTCGAACTGACAGGCGCCCATCCAACGCAGGTTGAGGTTCTGGAAGACCGTTGGGCTACAGCCTTCCGCCACGAACTTCGCCGTATACAAATTGAGTTGTTGCGTGATCACAGTCCCGGGTGCACACAGGCCAGCAGGATATAGAATTTTCTCTGACCGGCCATCCGCATAATCAAGATGGCTCTCTAATTTATTATCCGATGGCACATTATAGAAAGAGATGCGGTCCGTTATTGCCGCTTGCGCCGCCCCAGCATCGATCCCCGATGGTACGTCTGCGGCCTGGGC
Organism: Chloroflexota bacterium; assembly: GCA_026389895.1. Classification (GTDB taxonomy): domain Bacteria; phylum Chloroflexota; class Anaerolineae; order Caldilineales; family Caldilineaceae; genus JAPLGZ01. Next base: position 5,489 of record JAPLGZ010000569.1, read on the forward strand.
CACGTTGACAGGCCAAGCCCATCCTGTGTTGAGAGATAATGCCCCAACCAGCGCCACGACGCTCAAAAGGCCCAAGAATAGCATAGTCCTATTGAAGCTTGATACAAATTTGGTTAACATACAATGTCTCCTAATAAACAAACAGCCTTACATCATGCCTGTGGGCTGGACAGTTATACAGCCCATCTAGATTCCACGATGCTCTTCCTCCTAAGCGGGGAAAGGTCGTATAGACGACCAGGAATATTTCTCCCTGCGCTTAGCTGGCTTTCCCTAGTGTGCGTTCGTGATGGAAGGCGATGAGGGTGGGCAACGTGGGCTGTGGCTACGGTCAATGCACAAGAAAGGTAATACCAGTCAGGCCGGGCAGAAAGCGATCCCAAAGGATCAGACCCGGCTGACAGTGGGGGGATGAAAATGAATGCAGCTTCTCTAGAAGCAGCGACTCG
>JAPLGZ010000144.1 GCA_026389895.1 Chloroflexota bacterium
GCTGGTGTGTGTGCGCAAGATCACATCTGGTGTGGTCGTAAAAAAGGTGTCTTGCATGTCGCGCGCCGGATGGCCAGGTAAGAAGTTCAGCAGACCGAAATTAGTTTCGTCGGTCTCAACCTCGCGCGCGTCATACACTTGGAAGCCCATTTGCCCAAAAATCTCGACAATTTCGCGCATCGTCGTGGTGGTCGGATGCAGCTTGCCTACCGCTTGTGGGCGACCTGGTAAGGTGACATCAATGCCTTCCGCGCTCAGGGCGCGCTCGATCTCGATCTGTTTAATCGTCGCCTGGCGTTCTTGCAAGGCGGTCTCTAAGGCGACCTTCACCGCATTCGCCGCCTGCCCAACCGCTGGCCGCTCTTCCTTAGACAATTGACCCAACCCACGCAAAACCGCCGTCATTTTACCTTGACGGCTCAAATATTCGCGATACCAGGCTTCGCTGGCCTCACTGCTATCCGCTTGCGCCAGGGCTTGGATGGCTTCGGCTTGGAGCGTTTCTAATTCTTTTAATAGATCACTCATGGCTACTCTATTCTCTTTTGATCCATTCAATTATTATTTTTCGTACTAACTATTGCCAGAATATTCATTGCATTCATCGAATTGCTGGGTAGGACATTCGTTTCCTGGCCATCATGCAGATGATGAGGATCAGATAATCGGCCGCTTCATTCACAGTGCTAGCTCTAGTCGCTGGATCTTTTGCAAGATATCTTGGCGCAGCTTATATAATCCCGCCCATTCAAAAAAATCCATTTCGTCGCCGAGTTGCCCATTTTGGAAATGTTGGTAGAAAGTATCAGAGTCCTGGCCGAATTTCTCTTCAAACAGATGCAATTCCTGTTCATAGCGCGCTAGGCGCAAATGATATTGACTCAGTGCGCCATCTAGAATTTTGTCTACCACCTGTTCAAAGTCATTCTCGTCAAAATAAGCCGCTTTAAGCGCTTCTAATTTTTGGTAGATAGGCATCAATTGTCTCCGAGATACAACAAAGCAACCTTTAAGCGTCGGCCACCACAGCCATTAAAATGTCACCTTGTAATTCCGCTAGGCGCACCGGTGTAACTACGTTATGGAGATCAACATGTTCCGGCGCAACTGCCATGACGCGCAAATAGTTATCGGTGAGTCCACTCCAGAGCCGCCCCGATTGATCGGTCAAGGGTTGACCTTCGCCTTCCCATAAGACAGGCCGTTGCTGGCCGACAAAACGCAACCGCTCGGCGCGGCCGGTGCTTTCGACAAGGGCATGCAATTGGTGTAACCGGGCTTTTTTCACCTTTGTCGGCAACTGTTCAGAAAAATTCGCGGCGGCCGTTCCTTCACGCGCGCTAAACGGAAAAATGTGCGCATGGGCAAAGCGCATCTCTTCGACAAATGCCATGCCTTCAGCAAAATCCGCGTCGCTTTCACCCGGAAAACCGACAATTAAATCACTCGTCAAAATCAGATCGGGAATGGCGGACCGTGCATCGCGCACCAACTGGCGAAAACTCGCAGCCGTACAACGGCGCGCCATCCGGCGCAACTGCCGATCAGTGCCGGCTTGTAGCGGCAAATGTAAATGCGGACAAAGGCGCCCTGGCCAACGAGGCCACAGATCAAAGAAACCTTCGGCCAATTCCCACGGTTCCAAACTACTTAAACGCAGGCGCTTGATATCGGTGTCAGTCAATAACACATTGACCAATTCCTTCAAATCCGTCGATTGACCATTGGTAAGATCGCGGCCATAACTGCCCAAATGCACACCGGTGAGCACGGCCTCTTGGACGCCCTCGGCCACCAATTGCTGTACTTCATGCACCAACGAAGCAAGCGCCCGACTGCGACTCTCGCCGCGCGCCACGGTGACGATGCAGAACGTGCATTTATTATTACAACCGTCTTGCACTTTGATAAAGGCCCGCGTGCGACTCGGTCGTACAGCATTCGTAGGCGTCTCTGAACCAGCACTGGCCGCAGACAAACTGGTTAACGGGATATAATTGTCCGTACGGTCTGCTGGCCCGTGCGCGGAGACGAGATCGACGGCTGCGTCAAACGGGTTGCCATAGGGCTGCATCCGCGCCAAGTCGTCAAGATCATCCAGTTCAGCGCTCCACGGCTCCAGGAGGGTATGGAGCAGATCTTTCTGCCCATTGTCCGCGACCAACGTCACCCCAGGCAATAGACTGGCCTCACTAGGCTGTAAGGTTGCCCAACAGCCAGTGACCGCAATACGCGCTGTCGGATTGGCGCTGTGCAGATGGCGCACCTGTTTACGGCTACCTCGTACGGCGTCGGCCGTGACAGCACACGTGTTAAAGACAATCACGTGGGCCTGTTCAGGCGTGCTGACCGTCTGATGGCCAGCCGTACGCAAGCGGCTAGCCAGCGTTTCCATTTCGCTATAATTAAGGCGACAGCCAATTTGGTCAAGATAAATGCGCATAAATCACTGGGATAGACTAGAAACAACAGGCAGGGCACGCCAGATCATGTTATGAACGCGACCATACAAGACCACAACACTTTGCGGTCTTGTCGATAAGCGTAAATTAATGCCCTGCTTGTTTTGAAGACGCTTAAAAAACTTTTAGAACAACATTGGCCTTGTTCCAAAGTTCTTCTAGATTATAATAGCGGCGCATTTCTTCGGTAAAGAGATGCACAATCACATCGCCATAATCTAGGAGCACCCAACCACCACTGTTGTGTTCGATCCCTTGCATGCTTAAGGGCCGAATGTTCTGTTCAATGCGTAACTTTTGCAACATTTCATCTTCAATGGCTTTGGCTTGCCGTTCATTGTCCATCGTGGCGATGATGAAATAATCGGCAATGGAGGTCATGGCTTTGACATCGAGCATGACGATATCGGCAGCTTGTTTATCCTCGACAATATCAATGATTTGACGGGCCAGTGTATTACTATCCAGAAGAAACCCCCTCGTGAATGGTCATTTAAACCGCGTGTATGGTGAATAATTGTGGCCTCAACGGTCACTTTAATCTTACGTTAGTCTAGCACAAAAATGCTTATATCTCAAGTGTGAATCTATGTAACAGTGTGGGCCAAGGTACATTTGGCATTTGTAGCAATTTATCCGGCCCAATATGGGCCTTTGCCCATGCGCAGAGTATAATTTGCCCTCATGGATACCTCACTCGATTCTACCCAAGTCCAACCTCAGCCAACCGAAGCTACGACAGTGACGGTGGCGGCGCTAGATAACCGTGGCGTCGCCAAAGCGGCCTTAATCGTCATGGTATTTTTTGTCATCAGTCGCGTATTGGGGCTGGCGCGTGTGGCGATTATTGGCGCCCGCTTCGGCACCAGCGCCGAGTATGATGCCTATCTCGCCGCCTTCAGCTTACCGGATCTACTCTTCCAATTAGTGGCAGGTGGTGCGCTCGGCAGCGCCTTTATTCCTACCTTTTCAGTCTATTGGACAAAATCCAAACCCATCGAGGCCTGGCTCTTATTCAGCCGTGTGCTTAATTTGGTGACCTTAGTGCTGGTCGGGATGGCCGGATTGGCCGCGCTTTTTGCCACGCCGTTGGTCCAATATGTGATCGCACCGGGCTTTTCGCCTGCCCAACAACTATTGACGGCAAATTTGATGCGCTGGATTCTGCTGGCCACCATCGTTTTTGGCGCCAGCGGACTGGTGATGGGTGCGCTGAATGCGGTGCAACACTTTTTGCTGCCCGCCGCTGCGCCCATTTTCTATAACCTCGCGATCATTGCAGGCGCCGCGCTGCTAGCGCCCTATTTGGGTATCTATGGGCTTGTGATCGGGGTCGTGGTCGGTTCACTGGTGCACTTGCTGGTGCAATTGCCGGGCCTTTGGCGAGTGCGCGCAAAATACACCCTCGTCCTTGATCTGAAAGATGCCGGCGTGCGCGAAGTGGTGCGGCTCATGGGGCCGCGGATGTTGGGTGAATTTCTGGAGCAGACCCACTTCCTCGTCAACACGATCTTGGCGAGTAGTCTAGCCGCCGGCAGTATAGGCGCGCTCAATTATGCCTGGTTGTTGATGTTGCTGCCGCAAGGCATCTTTGCGCAATCGATCGCCACCGCCGTTTTCCCCACGTTTGCCGCCCAAATTGCCGCCAACCAACCCGATGCTATGCGCCGCTCTTTTGGCTATACATTGCGGACGGTGCTCTTTTTAACGATTCCAGCCGCGGTTGGACTCTTTGTCCTGCGCGCGCCACTGGTTGGCGCACTCTTCCAACGCCATTCGTTTAGCGCAGAGAGCACCGCCATGGTGGCCTATGCCCTCCAGTTTTATGCCCTGGGCCTCACCGCCCACGCCGTAGTCGAAATTGCGGTGCGGGCATTTTATGCGCTGCACGACACCTTTACGCCGGTTGCGATTGGGGTGGCAGCCATGTTGCTCAATATTGGCTTGAGCTTTTGGTGGGTGCACTGGCTCGGTTATGGCGGGCTAGCGCTGGCCAATACCACAGCCACCACCATCGAAATGTTGGTGATGCTCTGGCTGCTTCGCAAACGGATGGGTGGCATTGACGGGCGAAGCCTGGTTGATTCCATTGCCCGTAACGGACTAGCCGCCGCCGGTATGGGCGGTGTGCTAGCGCTATGGCTCAACTGGCTTGGCGCCAGCCCCTGGCCCCGTCTAAGTGGGAGTACAGGTCTGTGGCTCATGACGCTGGGCGGGATAACGTTAGCGGCGGCCATTTATGGCCTGGGTTGTATCATCCTCAGGAGCACAGAGTTACGGCCCGCCCTGGGGATCCTGTTGCGCCGGCGCGGATAGATCTAGACGCAGATAGATCTAGACAATGGCAAACCAATAACTTGTAACAGAACGCTAATGGTTTTCTAATTACATTCCTATACAACTTATGATAGAGTATACACGTATTGATTAGCAGATATTTAACAGCCAGAAGATCAAATATATCATGGCTGGCACGCATATAAGTGCGTAAGACACTGGCTTTACAAAGTTAGTTGCTTTACGCACTATTTTAGAACAAACCAGGAGATTGAACTATGTTTTTCAATCCACTTTATTTAGTCTTTGCTTTACCCGCGTTGCTGCTGGGTCTGTATGCCCAGATGAAAGTTAAATCGTCCTTTGAGAAATATTCGCGTGTCCGCTCGGCGCGCGGCCTTACTGGCGCCCAAGCGGCACGCCATATCTTGGACGAAAATGGACTGCAACATGTTACAGTCGAAAGAGTGGACGGCTTTTTGTCGGATCATTATGATCCGCGCAGTAAAACCTTACGGCTAAGCTCAAATGTCTATGACACCCCCAGTTTAGCTGCGGTTGGTGTGGCCGCCCACGAAACGGGCCATGCCCTACAAGATCAGCAACATTATGTACCGCTTAATCTACGATCGGCGCTGGTGCCGGCCGTTCAGATTGGCAGTTGGCTAGGCCCCATTGTTTTCATCATTGGGTTCTTGATGTCGAACATGGTGGGCCAATCCATTGCCTGGATTGGCATTGCGCTCTTTGGCGCAACCGCAGTTTTTGCGCTAATCACCTTGCCCGTGGAGTTTGATGCGAGTAAACGTGCGAAACGTTTGCTGGTCACTGAGGGCATCTTGAGTTCACAAGAGATTGTAGGGGTGAATAAGGTCTTAGATGCGGCGGCGCTGACCTATGTCGCGGCCGCCTTGCAAGCGATTATGACCCTGCTCTATTACGTTTATTTGCTAACAGGCAGTAGCCGGCGGCGTTAAGGCGTGGGTCAAAGCCACCAGAGAAGCTGACTACGCAGGTGGCAATAATGGTGGTTTCTCGGCTATGTACGGGGTTTGATGGATTTGAGAGGAGCAACTTTATGTTTACAGGTTTTCCAAGCTTTATCCGCTGGCGCAGCTATGGTAGCCGTGTGCCGAGTGGGGCATGGTGGTTGGTCATGGCGCCCGGGATCGTGTTAGCATTAGCCGCCATTGCGATTTTGCTCTGGCCCGAATTACTGGCCTATCTGGTGGCAACGGTCATGCTCTTTGCCGGTGGATCACTTACATTCTGGGGCTGGACGCTGCGCCAGGTGGAACAACGCCGCGATCAGAATGTCACCGTTCGCTATGACAATTTTTAGGGCTCTGTTTTGAATAGGCAATAAAAATTCTGGCCCTTGACTTAACCGGATGCGGCACCCCTTTACGGAAAAGTTTAGGCTTAGAAATTAATTACGTATGGCGATCATCTACGCCAGCGTCATAAAGTGCCATTGAAGTCACAAGCTGGTTCCTGGGTTATCATTAGGAACCAGCTTGATTTTTTATATTCGCTTGATTGATATATAATTTGTGTTTTGCTTATGATTGGCACAGCAGATCGCTTTGTGCTAAAATCCACAATTAAATCTGGTAGCGATGAGCAATCGTTTGCTAGTATAAAGTCTAAACTCCAGTTAACAAAGAGTGGTCTATGAATTATCAGGAACTCCCGGCAGAAGAAATAGTCGCAGATAAAACAAGCATACCCGATATTGTGATTGGGCGGCTGCCCGTTTATTTGCGCACGCTAAAGTTACTCCATGGTCATGGTCAAGAGGTTACCTCTAGCCAAGAGTTAGGTGATCTACTAGGGATTAGCTCAGCGCAGATTCGCAAGGATTTGAGCCATTTTGGTGAATTTGGCAAACAGGGTACAGGGTACGACATTGTTTATCTCTGTCGCCAACTAGAAGAGATTTTAAAGGTTGACTGTATCTGGCCAGTCGTATTGGTAGGCGCTGGCTATTTGGGACATGCGTTGGCGAGTTATAACGGTTTTGAACAGCGTGGTTTTCGGATCATTGGCGTTTTCGATAATGATCCGAAAAAAATCGGTGAAGATTTAGGCCATGTCGTTGTACAACCCAGCAGCGAAATTGCCGAAGTCGTCCAGAAATACAGTTGTCAGATTGCCATCATTGCTGCGCCGACCGATTTTGCTCAAGAAGTGGCCAACACGCTGATCGCGGCAGGGATCCAAAGTATTCTTTGTTATGCGCCGATCACCCTCACTGTGCCCAAAAATATCCGCGTGGAATATATCGACCCTGTGATCCATTTTCAACACATGACGTTTTACCTAGAGAAGAAATGCTTAGAGGAGTAGGCGACCAAAGGCTTGCTATAGTCTAGCCTAATGGTTTCTTACGCGCCAACCCCTGGGCGCGAGGATAGAGGTTGGGGGTCAGTTTCACTTTTTTGATCAGCAAAATAAATCGCTTTTCCTCTAAAAATGGGATCTGCACAGGGGCTAGGCGCACGGTTTCGCCGCCCAATAGCTCAATTGCCTTGCGGGCCTCCATAAATTCTTGAGGAGCACTCGCTCCTTTATAAATCATCGCCAACCCTTCGCGGCGAAGTAAAGGCAAAAGATATTCCACAAGCGTGTTTAACGGGGCAACAGCGCGGGCTGTGACCAGATCAAATTGGGCACGGTAGGCGTTATCGCGACCCAATTCCTCAGCGCGACCCTGCACCAACGTCACCTCTTTTAGCCCCAATTTTGCGACAAGTTGGCTTAGAAACGTAATTTTCTTCCCAGTACCATCCACCAATGTCAATGGCAGACGTGGCATCGCAATCTTTAACGGCAAACCAGGAAACCCCGCGCCCGTCCCCACATCCACACAGTGCACAGGGCGCGTCAACGGCAACGATTCGCAGAGCGCGTCGGCCAAGATCGGCAACCCCGCCAGACAATCCAGAAAGTGTTTTGTCTGCACTTCTTGATAATCCGTGATCGCCGTCAAATTGAGGCGCTGATTCCAAGCGACGAGCTCTTCGTAAAAAAGCTGAAATTGGGCTAATTGCGCGGGCGTCAAGTCAAAACCAAACTGCTGGCAACCCTTTTGTAAAAGGGCCAGACCGGACAATGGATTCACGTCTAGCGATGAACTATCTGAGTGACTGGGCAAAGTTTCCATACCTAATTCTATCATGAGTGGCAAACTTCAGCATCTTGTCAGCTCCTTGCTTTATAATTAGATTGACATCATGCCTGATTCTAAATATAATCAAAGAGTAATTGTTATCAGATTGATCATAAAAATTAACGGCTGCCATACTGACAAAGCCGCATGCTGAGCTTTAAAATTGAAGTCTGAGCTAGTTTAGCGAAGCGACAATACCTTTAATGCAGTAGTTTTAATGCAATTTATATTGCATCAATGTGTTGTATCAAAGAGTAAGTGTCCTCCTGGGCGCTTACTGTAGGGTTGTATCGGTTCAATTCCGGGCAAAGAGAAAAATATGCAGACATTTTGCGGTTTGACGACAGATGGCATGCTCGATTATTTAGCCGCCATCTACGAATTAGGGCAAGAGCTTGACCGGGTGACGACTTCTGTATTATCTGAGCGGATGAATGTCTCACCGGCGGCGACCAGCAGCATGTTAAAGCGCCTGGAAGAGTCGAGTTTTGTTGATCGTTCTGCCGCCGATGGCATCCGGCTCACAGAGCAGGGGCGATTGGCCGCTTTGCAGCTGTTGCGGCGTCATCGGCTATTAGAAGTTTTCTTGGTTCAAGTGATGGGCTATACGTGGGACCAAGTAGAGATCGAGGCCCATCGCTTAGAACATGCCATCAGTGCATCGTTTGTAGAGCGCATGGATAGCCTATGCAATTACCCAACGCATTGCCCACATGGCGACCCCATTCCCCGCAAAGACGGCACGCTTCCCGATGAGCATTTAGTCTCTTTGCTCGAATTAAAGCCGGGCAATCAAGGTATTTTGCGGCGGGTGGCGACCAATGATGCACAAATTCTGCGCTATCTGAGCCATTTGCATCTAATTCCCGGCCACACCGTCAAACTTGTGGAGATGGCGCCGTTTAATGGCCCAGTGACATTGGGCATCACGAATCAAGAATCACATACCCAGACGACACAAATTTTGGGCAGCGAACTGGCCGAAAAATTGTTTGTCTATTCCCATCAGGTTTAAGAATATTATGGCTGAAATTTATCGTTATCAGGCGGCGGGGGGCGTTGTTATCCATGCCGGCAAGATGCTATTGTTGAACCGCCCCAAACGGCACGAGATACGCCTGCCCAAGGGGCACATCGATCCAGGGGAAACGCCAGAGGTCACAGCACTACGCGAAGCGGCAGAGGAAAGTGGTTATGATGATCTTGCCATCATTGCGGATTTAGGCAGCCAGATTGTTGAATTTGACCTGGACAATCGCCATGTAATTCGCACGGAGTTCTATTTTTTGATGCGGTTGCTCAGTGACCGCCAAATCTCACGCCCCGCCCACGATACAGAGCAATTCAAGGTTCGCTGGACGCCAGTGGACGAGGCAATCGATTTATTAACCTACGCGCCAGAAAAATCTGTGGCGGCCAAGGCGCTGACCGCGGCAAAAGCTTTCCCCTCGCTTTAATTCAAGCCCCAAACTACTGTAGCCGGGATCGCTTACAGGTTATCTCTGCCATAAAAAAAAGGGTGAGCAACAGCTTCACCCTTTACCCTGATCGATTCTATCATTTTAATTGTAGAAACAAACCATTTAAAAACGAAAATTCTCTCTACGCAGGACTAATTCTTGTGGCGATAGATAATGCGGCCGCGCGTCAGATCATACGGACTCATTTCAACCCGCACTTTATCACCCAAGAGGACACGAATGTAATATTTGCGCATCTTACCAGACAAATAGGCCAGTACGGTATGGCCATTATCCAACTGGACGCGGAACATTGCATTCGGCAGTGTATCGACAATCTTTCCTTCTACGACAATAGCTTCTTCGGAAGACATGTATCTCCATTCTGGCAAATAACAAATTAAGTTAGCCCATCAAAGCAAGCGTGCAATACAGCAAAAGGTGACACCCGCTCACTTTACTCGCACAACTCACTTCAATGAACAGGGAGATTTTGGACAGATAAGCCGTCCAAAATCTGATTATCACTCAGACACTAGCGGTCGTTGTGATTTTCTGATGGCCTTTTGCCGCTTAATCCGCTTGATTTCACTTTTTGACGTGAACCAACGCTTTTGGCGTACAATCGGCAAAATACGGGCTTCGGCAACAGCCTTGCGGAAACGGCGCAAAATACTTTCTTGAGATTCACCGGGGCGTAGATCTACACTCATATCCTTCACCTCCCTTCAAGAAACTGGCTACTATATTGTTCCTAGCAATTAGCCATTTCAAATAGACAAACAGAACCTGCCAGATGCCCCGATGGCACTCTGACAGGTCTGGAGAAATCAAGCAAACCTTTATGCCAGATATTATACTTTAACTTGATAACACCCAGCAAAAACAATGTCGAGTAAAATTGTACGCCAAGGACAATTCGCCAACGTAGCAGGCCAGAGCCGCAGTGTGGATCACTGCTCGGTGGTTGCTTCTTCTTCGCCAGTGGCATCTAACGCTTGGCGCCGGCTGAGCCCGATTCGTTGCCGCTTTGGGTCAACCCGTAAAATTTTGACCAGAATTTTTTCGCCAGCACGCACAGTCTTCAATGGTTCAGCCACCGAAATATCCGCTAGCTCGCTCAGATGGATCAAACCTTCGATCCCTGGTTCAACCTGAGCGAAAGCACCAAAGTCGGCCAATCGAGTGACCGTGACCGGGATAATTTGGCCCACCTGATAACGACTTTCTACATCTGACCAGGGATTGGCATTCAGGCGCTTACGACTGAGCCCGATCCGTTGATTTTCTGGATCAAGGCGCATTACCTCGACCTCAATCTTTTGACCAACTTCCAGGGCTTCGCGCGGATGATTGATCGGAGCCCAACCAATTTCGCTGACATGCAAAAGCCCATCGGCGCCACCCAGATCAATAAAGGCGCCAAACGGTCGCAGGCTACGCACTTCACCCGTTACCACGTCGCCTACTTTCAGGCGTGTAAAGAGCGCTTCTTTCTGATGGGTGCGGTACTCGCGCTCAGCAAGCATTTGCGACATCACGAGCCGACGGCGGCGGCGGTCGACTTCGATCACCTTGAGGCGCATCTCTTCGCCGTTGCGCCGTTCAAATTCGATCCGGCGTTGATCTTCGCTCAGGTTGCGGGGCATATCGATAATATGCGAAGCCGGCACAAAGCCGCGCAAACGGTTAAATTCAACCGTCAGACCACCTTTATTGTAGCCAATCACTTTATGCGTGGAGATTTCGCCACTGTCCAACAATTTTTGTGCGATGATCCAATCTTTTTGTTGGAGTGCATCGGCAATACTCAGTTGAAAAGTGCCATCATCTTCCGGTGGGCGGCTTACGACAACGTCCACCGTCTGGCCTTCATACAGATTCTTGACAAATTCTGGGTCGAGTTTGGCAAGATCAGACTGGGGCACAACGCCATCGCGCTTGCTCCCAACATTGACTAACAATTCGCTAGGCCGGACTTCGACGATCACGCCTTCGCGTAAGTCGCCCCGCTCAGGCGAATCAAAGTCTCCATCAGCTTCTAGATACTGTTCAAACAATTCCAGGTCTGATTGATCTTGCGCCTGGCGCTCGACAGTGCGTGTCTCAATGTTGTTTTGGGCGGATTCTGACATCTTAAAGACTGCTCCAGATTATGTTATGTTAATGAATTTGGCGGCCAGGGGCAGGAATAATGCCATTGACCGATGATTCATCTTATTATACGACAAAAGTATAATTAATCTTTGTAAGATTATAGCAGGAGCATGCTGGATCGTCAAGGACAATTTTTATAGCACTATAGAGTGGCGCACGGTTATGAAAAGGTTAAACCTTTCTACAGCGACAATTGCCGTTTGATCTGTTCCCAAAGTTGTTGTAAGCGTGATACTTCGGTGGTTTCGACAGGTACTTGGGCGTACCGGACCTGAATAAAAGCATCGGTTAACGCTTGCACATTTTGTAGGGCCGCCGTAGTTTCTGGCGCTTGCTCTAACTTCTCAATCCCTTGCGAGTTTTCCTCTTCTCGCAAAGGTAAACTTACGGTTCCAGTTGCATCCTTACTGTCTAGCCTATCACTGTCTGTCCGCTCGTTATGTAAGGAAGCGATCTCTTTGGCCAATCGCGGCGCATATTGGAGCGGTGTTTCTCCTTCGGCGCGCGGCAAACCCACCTGCGCCGCAGCATGGAGGAGCGAAAGATAGAGGTAACGCACACGCTGATTGGCATCTAGGTTGCCGGATTGCCGCCACGAACCGAAACTATTATCGCCCGCTTTATTCAGCGCGTCGGCTCGTTCAGCCGCGGCGCGCACTCGTGTCATCTGCCATTGCTGATAAGCCCCGAACCATTGCAACCAACGCTCGCGCAGCGATTGCCATAAGGCTTTTAACCAGGCAAAATTCATGCCTCGGCCACTAAAATAAATATAGGCCGCATAGCCAAGTAAAAGAGCCATGATCAACCAAAAAAGTGCGCCCCCAGCCCAGACAGGCAGATGGGAAACCTGCGGTTGGGCGTCAACAACTGGGGGCGGAGGGGGGGGCGGCGCGGCTTTTTCCTGGGCTGGCGGGGGCTCCTTGCCCGTGATCAGCGAGATCAATAACATCAGTAGCATCATAAAAAATTGGAAGATGCCAAAAAGGGTATTGAAGACTAACGAGATGAGGCCGCCCACAATTTGAGCCAGGTAAAATGTGCCGCCAAAAGGCAGCAACATTGCGCCAACCCCAATGATCAAGATCAGGGCCAATACGTAAAGCGGCCAATTGCGCAGCACATTCGTGGCGCTGGGCACCCGATCGATGGTCCACCGCGAACGCAACAGCGCCAATTGCCCCTGGCTGATCAACAGCAAACCGGTTAGAAAATAGAGGATCACGGCGCCGATCACCGAGGGTTGGATATTCTGTTGGGTGAGCGCAAAAAGCCCATTACCGGTTGGTGGCCCAAGGCGCAAGGAAGCGGCCAATAAGATCATTAGCATACCACCGGCGATCCAACGGTTGGCAACCGAACGCAAAATCGAAGGGCGATCCGTGTGCGAAGAGCGCACCATTTCGCCGATGCGATCCGTTTGCATGGCATATAGTTCATCCGCTTGCAAGGCTAAGCGCAACAGATCGCGCGTTAAATCCGTCGCCATCATCCACGAGAAGATCACGATTAAGCCGCCAATAATAAACAGCCCATCCAACAAGGTGCTTAGTGGATGCACCAGAAATTCCATCGGTGTTGGCAGAGTGCCGGTCACCAGCCAGATGGCCAGGCGAATCACAGCCAGCAACAGACCAACCTCGGCCAGGCGATAAAGCGGTGTACGCCGGTGACGGTGGGCTGGCTGGGCGAGAAAAGTGGTGGTGATACAGCCAAGCAACACAGCGATAATGCTAAAAAAGAGGATGGTCGGCACATAGTTGCCAGCCAGAGCAGGCTCCACACGCGCAATGCAGGCCATGATTACCAGATCCAAACAGGCGACCAAAATCGCAATCAAAACGGGGCGCAACAGTGACGTCAGCCACGGTTGGTCATAGGGCACGCTCCGTTCGAGCAGCGTAGAGGCCGAATTTTTCGCGTCTGCCCCAGTCTCCGTAGGTTTGTTTGTTTGGGCAATTTCAACCATAATTTAGCTTATCCTGTCCCCAACGTCTCTAGCGCTTCTAGGTCTTTCTCCCAAATCGTCTTGTAAATGGCGATCCCCAGCCTTTTGCCACGGCTTTGGAGCACCTCCAAGTCGATCTGCGGTGCGCAGAGCAAAACAATCACTTGTGAGCCGCGCCGATAAGCATTGTGCAGCACCCACAAAGCTTGTTCATCTAGTTGCGGCGTCACCACAATTAGCGTGGTGCCCCATTCCAAATGGGCAATCTGCTTCGGCAACCAAGTGGCTAAATCTTGGGCAAACACATGCATTTTTAAGCGCGCCAGCAAGCTTAAAATGCTCATCAATTGCCCCTGGCCATTGCGGGAAGGCAATGCCGCCGCTAATTGATCGGATACAACATCAAGACCATTCGTGATCAGCCCAACCGGCTGGCGTTGTTGCACCATATGGCTAGCAATGGAGGCTGCGATCACAATCGCCCATTCACTCAACCCATATTCGCCGACATGCGGATAGGCCTCGCGGTTTAGATCCAAGACAATGGCGACATTGAGCGCAATCGCTGGTTGAAATTTCTTGACCAATAAGCTGTCGCTGTGGGCGCTGGCTTTCCAGTGGATCGCGCGCTGGCTATCGCCATTGGTATAGGCCCGCACACCGGCCAGGCGGGTGGGATCTTCAAACAGCCGTTGGCGACTGGCGATCACACCAAAGGGGGCCCGGCTTGGCAAACCCAGTTTGTGCAAGGCCAGCACTTGGGGATAAACCGTAATATGGACAATCTGATTGGTCTGCCAGACGGTATCCACGAAGCCGAACAGATCACCCGTGCGCAAACTCAATGGTCCCAACGCATAGTAGCCGCGCCGTTTGCAATACAGCGTATAATCATGTTCAACAACAGCCCGACTCCCCACGCTGATAACCATACTGTAATCGAGGGCATCTTTCAGATCGAGCGGGACCAGTTCCTGAAGTTGCAACCAGGGTAATGGCAACCAACTACGATTGGTAAAACGCACTTCAACGGGAATCTTCTCACCCAAAAAGGCATGATCCGCCAGTTGGCGCTGGACATCCAATTTACCGACGCTGCGCTTGATCCACCAATGACTAAAGACCCACATGCCGCCAATCACATAGACCAGATAGTAGACCCAGTCCATGCGTAATAATACGCCAACGAGAAAGAGCAGCAGCAGAGCCCAGAAGAGATTATTCATGTGTACACGATTTGCTCCGGTAACAGGCAGGATACGGGATACAGAGTAGGGCTACGGGATTAGGTTATGCCTTAATCCCGTAGCCCTACTCCCTACTTTTCTACACCGCCCAAATCCAACGCTGTCTTCTCGATCACTTCGGCGATAATGGCTTCGGCGGTGCGACCGCGTAACAAGCTTTCTGGGCGCACAATACAACGATGGGGCAGGACCAGTGGCGCAAGCGCCTGGATGTCATCTGGCAACACATAATTGCGACCCCGAATCGCCGCGCGCGCCTGAGCCGCCCGGTAAAGCCCTAGCGTGCCGCGTGGGCTGGCGCCCAGGGCCAGATCAGGATGCTGGCGGGTGGCTTGGATCAAAGTCACAATGTAGTTACGCAGGCTATCATCAACATGCACCGTCCAGACTGCTTCGGCCAGTTGGGGTAGGGTCATGCCATCAATGGTGCGTTCCAACGCCTCGATCGGGTGACGCCCACCCAAGTTCACGAGCATGGCGCTCTCTTGCTCGGCAGAAACATAGCCGAGATTAATTTTAAAGAGGAAGCGATCCAACTGGGCTTCGGGCAGAGGAAACGTACCTTCGTATTCAATTGGGTTCTGCGTCGCCATCACCAAAAAAGGCCGGGGCAGGGCCCGCGTTACCCCATCGACCGTTACTTGGCGTTCCCCCATACACTCTAACAAAGCCGCTTGAGCGCGCGGCGTGGCGCGGTTAATTTCGTCGGCCAGCAAAACATGGGTAAAGGCCGGGCCTGGAATAAATTGAAAATGGCGAGTCTCTTGATTAAAAACGCTGACGCCTGTAATATCGCTTGGCAACAGATCTGGTGTGCATTGTAAACGGCGAAACTCGACGCCCAGCGTCAGCGCAAGCGCCCGCGCCAACATCGTCTTACCGACACCAGGCACATCTTCCATTAAAACATGGCCTTCGCACAACAGTGCGATCACGAGCGTTTCGATCACATCACTTTTGCCGACAATCACCTTTTCGACATTGCTGGTGATCTCTTGGACAAAACGCGGAATATCCTGCATTCGTTAACTCCCTCTTCATTCTCAATAGTTTAAGTCTATTGTAACTTAAAATAGACGGACACGCTAACAACACACGCAGATACAAAAGGGCAAAGTAACCGCCAGCAGCCTGCATTTATACCTTGCTACGCCTTGCCCACCTGAAAACCTTGACGAACTGAGGGCAGGTGTGTTATTTTACCTTTGAACCAGATCTGATTGTTTGCCCCCTTAGCTCAGTGGACAGAGCAGAGGCGTCCTAAGCCTTGTGTCACAGGTTCGACTCCTGTAGGGGGCACTATTTTTTGGGCCAGTACATTCCGAATTTTGACATTCCTGCAAGATTTGATAGTAAGGCCAAACCCACGCAGTCACCCCCGTATAGGCTAGTTACATACTGGGCAAAACATCTACAGAAAGAACATCCCATAAGTATTGCAACAGCGGCTTTTGCCCACTTGCACATCATGGATAGCACCCCGAAATCAGCTTCAACCACTGGATAACAGCGACAGTTGCATCCATAAGCCACTGGCCAGTCACTAAGCTACCGGCTATCAAAATCAACGACAGCTTGATTACACGTGTTGTCTGCCCCTGTACTATGCCAATGCCCAATTTCAGAAATACGCTCGCCAGCGTCATCAATAATCCAGACATACCAATCGCCGACTTCTGGGCCATGGGCATGAATGATGTGGCTGTAATAACCGGTGCGCCAGCCAGGATAACCAGTGTGTGGTCCTGAAATAACAGGTTCGGTCACTGGTGGGCCATCGGGGGCGTAGCTAAAGACCACTTTATAGCCATTTTGCGGCTCGCCACCCACATAGGTTGTTCCTTCAAACCAATTGCCGGCCGCTTGTGGCAAACAATGACTGACCACGACGATATTAAAATAGTTTGCCTGGGGTGTCATGGTCGGTTGGGGGGTAACGGGTGTCGGTGGGGCGGTTGGTATAGGTGTTGCTGTCGGCACCATATGGGTGATCATCGGGAGATAGATTGCTACTGTGCCAGGGGGGATTGTACCCTGCGCTGCGCTGTTTGGGATAGCGAACAAACTCAGGCCAACCATTGAAATCGCTATTAGCCAAAGTATTTTAACAACTGGAAAACGCCGATATACAGACATCTGGATTCCTTAAGGAGTCAAAAGTATAGAAAACGCCACATAAATCGTCGCATTAAAGAGATAGAAATGCAATTTTCATTTTGCGTAATGAAAACAAAAATATGTTTAAAAAATTCTATACTGAGCAGGGGAAGAATAAGCCACTCACAGGTGACTTCTTTGCCCAAGCACCACCCGTTAATGATAGCCACATGAAATTTATACCTTAAAACGTATCTTCTGAGACGTCCCATTGATGGTATATTCAAGTTGGACCTTTGCTCAATAGGTTCCCTTGAAGCAAACAGCGCCCAGTTGATCAAGATCATGGGCGCTGTTTGTTGTCTGTGACTCATTTCCGTTTCATACCTCGTGGTTAGGCGTCTATAGACAAAAGGGAAGGCTCGGCTTTCTAATTTAGAAGGCCGAGCCCAGAGGGAAAAATGAGGAAAAATGAGGAGGAAAGTGACACCGGCTCCCATTATTATCGGCGTCACTCCCATTATAGCCAGGGTTTCGCAGCATTTCTATCCGTTAAATGGCTGATCTTTTTTTAAGTCTTAGGTAGCTTGCCAGTTTGGCAACACCGAGCGAGTTACGAACGCAGAGTACGCAAGCCATAGGAAAAAGCAGTTATATAGCGGACGCCGAAAAAAAACTTCACAGCGCACACAGAGCGAACACAAGGGTCACTTTACTTTATCTTCAGGTTCTCTATGGCTCCGCCGAAGTCTCGGTGTAACGTTTTGGCCTGCGGAACGTGCGTTACGAATAGGGATAAAACAGAGAATGAAAACAAAAACACCCACAGAAAGAAAATTCCGCGGGTGCTGGCGTAGGCGTCGTTGCCTCACTTAATTAGTCGCTATCTAAACCCGAATCCTTCGCGCTCAATGCCTATTCAGAAAAAAAATAAGTCATTTGGCG
>JAPLGZ010000656.1 GCA_026389895.1 Chloroflexota bacterium
GCGAAACGGGGCAGCACAACGCGCCATTCCATCCAATGTAGACTGACCGCGGCCACAATCAGGCTATAGGTTGGTTGGAGCTCTGCTGTTTCAATCGGGCTACAGAGCCAGTGTAACTTTGGATTGTCGCCTTCCGGCAAAGTTTGCCCTTTGGCGATTAAGGCTGCCGAGTAATCAATTGCATCTACGCTGTCTACCTGGCGAACCAACCCGCGCGCCATTTGCCCAGGGCCACAACCGGCATCGAGCACAACTTTGGGTGCAGCATTAGCTGGGATCAAGTTCAACAAGATCTCAAACACCTGTGGCGGGTAGGGCGCACGAAATTGATAGGCGCTGGCCACGCTCTCATCTTTGAAAATTTCGGCGTAATTGTCACCCCAGTGCTTCGGTTTGGGTGCTATAGGCTGTTTTTGTTGCATGGTCCCTCCCCTTCTTGTCACTTATGGCGATCTGCGGCTCGACAGTTATTGGGTCGTAGGGGGCAAAAGCCGCTGGTGATCTTGTCTGCCTCCGGCACTTCGCTGATTCCTTGCTTGCACAGCGCCCGCATCACGGCCTCTTCATCAAGCACTGCCCACGGCTTCCACTGCCCTTCGCCAGCCAGCTTGATCACTTTATCTTCGGCTCCGTCGCCAAAGCTAGCGGCGTATACGTGCATATTGACACCGCCGCCGAGGCGCTCCATGTGCGGCCGCTGGCTATATAGCCGTTCCATAATGTCGGTGACAAACGCTGCGTTAATTTCCTGGGTCGGCATGCTCCTCCTTTGGCCTATCTGTGTAGCCGGTGTGACTTACCGCGCCGGTGCTGTTACCCCATTTCGATACGGGGCTTGCCCAAACTTTTCGACATCTTCGGGTAAGAGCAAAAAGCCACCGTTGCGCAACTTGCCACCCGCTTGGAGGTGAGCGACGGCGGCGCGTTGTAACCCTGTCGCTTGCTGCGCCTTGTCTAGATCAACGAGCCGATCACCAAAGATAAAGTATAAACCGCCGGCCCCATTGGAAGGCAGGGGAAAGAGATATCCCTGCTGCTGAAAGGCGAGAATATTCGAGTGATCTGGCAACATCTCCGCCCATTGGGTGTTGAAAAGCCATGAACCACAGACAAAGGCTTTGAAAGGTCGATCGGCGTGATAGCGCGGAAAAAAGTCCAACGCCCGTTTCAACGATGCCTGGAGCAGATCAAACTGGAGCGGCATAAAATTGGGAATGTGCATGTCTAGCACCGTGTCACCGTTGCGCAGCACCAATGTCCACTCTGCTTTGACCAGTTGTTGCGGCGTGCGCAGGGCATAGCCGTAGGGTGAGATGGGATAGCCGGTGATCGTCTCCGCATCTTCGACGATGGTGGCGGTCCACTCCGTGGCTGCGGGTTCCTCTTTGGACCAGCCAAAATGGGCATAGGCTGCCTCATCAAAGACAAAGGGCAAATAGCCATCTTCCGTAAAATGGACGCCCTCTTCGGCCAACGCTACTACTTGCCCACTTTGCTTGTGCTGATAGACGCGGATATTGCCGTTAAACGACTTCAGAATAAACTCCAGCCGCCCCAAGCGGTAGAGGTTGCCAGAGGCGACGGTCGTACCGAACCAATGGCGAGCGGTGGCCACTTCTAGGCCAACTTGCCCATCATGCCAGTGGGCAAAGCGTCGCGCCACCATCGCCAAGGGGCCAAAGCTTTCACGCGTGATTGCTTCGGGGATGCCGCGCGCTTGTTGCACCGCGCGTAATTGGCGTATGGCATCAACGGCCAACAGCAGATATAGTTTGTTCTCTTCTGCGCCAAAGAGCGCCTCGACAGAAGGTTCGATGGTGACATCGAGCCCTTGATAGGTCTGCGCGAAGAGTTGTTCTACACAGCGTTGCAAAGCTGGTGCGGCGACAATGCGTTCGGCCAGGGCAAGCAACTGCTCAATTGTGTTTTGGTCCAGACCCGCCTCTGTGGCGTTTTGTCGAATCATCTCTGCTGTGAGAAATGCGAAAGCTTCCATAAAAATTTTTCCTCTGTTATTTTGTCTGAAGTTCACTGCAACGACCAATCGTCCCCATAGCGCACCATGCCCAGTTTGTGCGCGATGCGCTGTGACGCGTGATTTTCCCAATCGGTGCTATAGAGTGGGAGCCAGCCCCGCTGCCGCACCGTCGCCGCCCAGAGCGCCACTGCCGCCGTAGCATACCCTTTGCCACGATAGGCGGCCAGGGTTTCCACACCGGCCTCTGTGGCTTGACCCGGAATGCGCGAACAAAAGCAGACGGCCACGGCCTGGCCTTGTTCAACTGTGGCCGCCACAGGGCCGAATTGATAGGTTGGTTCTGGTGTCAGAAGCCAGGGAAAGGTCGTTTCGACCAAGTTTGCATTGGCATCATCAATCAACACAACATTGCCGCCAGGCTGATTGCCGGCTGGAATCCACCAGGCCGGCCCACGGAGTTCGGCTTGGATGGGCGCGTGCGCGTTTAATAAGGCTTTGATCGCGGCATAATGCTGCGGTGGACTCTGCAGGTCGCTGGCAATGGGTTCTGCGTCACATAATAATTCGAGCTCAGCAACTAACGACGCCGGCAGATCATGACGAACACGCCACAAATTGCCGTGCAATGTCCGCCCCAAAAAGAAGCGGGGCGCCAGTGGCTCGCCCGGTTCGTTGACCGAGCGCAGGCGTCCAGCCGAATCGCTGTGAAAGAGCGTGTTGATCTGAAGCTGCATCAAATCGCGGTCGGTGCGGTTGGTTTCGTTTGGCATGAATCTCTTATTTCCTATTTTATGATTGGGCTGTTTACTCGTTGGCCCTTAAAAATCCGTCCTTAATCCGCTGAATGATGGTGTGTAACAAAATATTCCGGTAACGAGCCGCGCACCCAAGGGGCACCCGAACCGCCGCCTGATAGGCGAAACCGCGCCCAAGGGGCACCCGCCCTTGGGCGCGAAGCAGGTTGATAGAGCCGTTATCGATTTATTTTGTTAATTCTCATAATTTAGCGTCTGCTACAGAACCCCCACCCCGAAGGGTTCCCGAAACGGGTTAGTATGCGCTAACGTGTTTTTGCACATTAACAAAATAATCTAGCAATAAGGTATACTGAGCAGCCAAGGAGGTGTGGGTATGCCGAAACGGATCAAAATCAGCTTGAGTGAAGGAGAAACCAAGCAATTACAGCGGTGGGCGCAAAAGGCGGCGAAGCCG
>JAPLGZ010000091.1 GCA_026389895.1 Chloroflexota bacterium
CGGAAATGCCAGGTAGAACACGGTCGCGGGTAAGCGGTGGGCGGTTAACTACTTCGCTCGCTTGCTTGGCCAGCCCAATCTGGGCCAGCACGGCATCGGCCACGCGCAGCCCCCCAAGCGCTACCGCCGCGGTAGATTGACCAGGGAAGATGCTGTCACCTACCATCCATACCTGGGGTGCCAGGCGCGGCGCCCAGGTGCGCCACAAATTTGTCTGCGGAAAACCCCCTACCCATCCCAACGTGCGGCGCGTGAACCGTTCAAACGTCACAGGTGTGCCCGGCATAATCAGATCGGTCGCTTCGCGTAGTCCTGGTAGGGCGCGCTCAGCGGCAGTCAAGATCTGCTTGGCATAGACTTGCTTGCGCAGTTCATAATGGCGTTGATCTTGTTCGTACAAGGTCCACCAGGGCGCCAACGCCGTGTGCGTACTCAGGGTTAAGGCGCGTTTGCCCACGGGGGCGCGGCTTTTGTCCCACGCTGGACTCAACGAAAGAAAGACTGTGTTGCCCTCACCCATTGGTTCACGCATGATCACTTGATGGTGCAGGGGGAAGTCCACTGGGATAATCGCTTCATCTACACCCACATAGACCATAAAGGCCCCCCAACCAGCGCGGTCGGGCGGCGGCAAAGCCTGCAAACTGGCTGGCGCGTCTGCGCCCAGTAATGTTGCAATGTTCCAAGGGGGAAGATTGGCCACGATTACATCAGCGGGGAAAGTATCGCCGCGTTTTGTCTCGACCGCCACCGGTCGTCCGCGCTCCATGACAATTTTTGTCACTTGTTGGCGATAATGCAGTTGACCACCGTGCTCATGCACAGCTTGGGCCAAGGTTTTGGCGATGGCCCCGATGCCCCCTTCTAAATGAACCACACCACGCCGTGGCAAATCAAGCGAGGCTGCACCATAGAGCGCGTTGATCTGGCTGCTGGTGGCCTGGGCGGCAATCAATAATTGCGCATCAATAAAAAGTCGCAACGCATCAGATTGACCGCGCAAATGGACGGCCACAGGCCGCAAGGCGTCGGCCAACAAAGTTGGATCGAGATGGGCCAGCCAATCTTTGTTGAGCCACTGCAACCCATGTTTAACCAATCCCACGGTTTCACCCAGGGTTTGGGGCGGCCAGGGTGGGGTGCGCAACGCCAAATCCCACAAGGCGTCGGCTGTGCGCTCTTGCCAGCGCCAAAATTCGTCAGAACCGGGGCCAAAGTGCTGCCGATGTTCGACCCGTCGTCGTTCTGGATCAGCCCAGCGCGTCACCGAGGTTTGATCGGGCAACTGTACAACCAATGCGGGTTCCGCGGGGTGGGCTGGCCAACTTTTAATGCCGGTGGCGCGCGCCACAATGTCCAATGGACCACCCGGGTAAAACCCGCCAGCTAGGGTTGCACCGGCATCAAAATTATACTTTTTGTGAAAGAAGGTGCCGGCACATCCACCGGGATAGACATGGGCTTCCAAGACCGTAACCGGCAGACCCGCGCGCGCCAAAATCGCGGCGGTAGTCAACCCACCGATGCCAGCCCCAATCACGACGACATTTTTAGTAGATTTCATAGCGTGGTTTAATAGATTTCATGGCATGGAATTAGGGATCTGGATTAGCGTTCGGTCCTATCTCTCTGTCGCCCTGTCACCTTGTCTCCTTATCCCCCTTTTCAAGCATCTGCCGGGTCTTCCACCCGCGATAGGCAAAGAGCACCGGCAAGTTTAACCACATGCCCCAGCCGACCATTTTCCAAAACCAATGCTCACTAACAATGGCCTCGACTCGATCGATCACGGTTGTCGTCTGCCCATTAAGCGGCATAAACGTATGATGGTGCACCCATTTTGTAAAGGGGCCACGCAGCTGCGCATCCACAAAGCTAATCGGTGTCACCTGTTCAATGCGCGCCAACCAATGGATGGGTAAGGGACCCAGCCACATGGTAAAATCCATCAAGTCACCTTCGGCCAAGATGGCTGGCGCCTGATGGATTTGCACAATCACTGGTGGTGGCGTAATCGCACCCATACTAGCCGATTGGCTATGAAACGCCGCGACCGCGGATAGTGGTGATTGGACGGTAAACCGGTGTTCATATTTCATAAATAAAACGACCTTACCTTATGCATTGACACTTAAGTCTGCTTCAATCTTCGTCAAATCATTGAGCGCGGCTTCTAACGTGGGAAATTTGAACGTAAAGCCAAGCGCCTCCAGGCGCTGGGGGATGGCCCGCTGTCCATCAAGTAGTACTGTGGACATTTCACCAAAGATCGCCTTCATGGCGAACGCTGGTGTGGGCATCAGGGCTGGTCGGCTCATCACCTGGCCCAGCGTGTTGCCAAACTCTTTATTGGTGACCGGCGTGGGGGCCGAAAGATTAAATGGTCCCGTGGCGTTTTCCTGCTCTAGCAAAAATTGGATGGCGCGCACCTCATCTTCGATATGAATCCAAGGCAGCCATTGTTTGCCGCTGCCAATGGGGCCGCCCGCGAATAACTTGAACGGCATGGCCATTTTGGGGAAGGCGCCGCCTTCTTTGCTGAGCACAACGCCGGTGCGTAAAACAGGCCGGCGCACGCCCATTTTGGCGACAACTGTCGTGGACGCTTCCCAATCGTGGCAGACTTTCGCCAGAAAATCATGCCCCATTGGCGATTCTTCCGTGATCACGGCATCCTGGCTGGGGCCATAATAGCCAACCGCTGAGGCTTGAAGCAGGACACCTGGTTTATTTGTGGCTTGTTTGATCGCATCAACAACGGCCAGGCCTGCATGTATGCGACTTTCGCGAATGCGTTGTTTACGTTCGCTACTCCAGCGACCATCGGCAATTCCTTCGCCGGCCAAGTTGATAATGGCGCCGGCGCCGTCCGCTAACTCTCCCCAGCCGGCGGCGCTTTTTCCGTCCCACTGTGCCAAACGTACACCATCCGGCACCTCTTGCACCTTTGTGGGGTTGCGACTTAGAACGATTACCTCGTGTTTATCGCTCACTAAACGAGAACAAAGCTGTCGGCCAATCAGGCCACTGCCACCGGTGATGATGATCCGCATGGGTTATTTCCTTTCCTGAAATAAGATCGAATAAATTGGAAGCGCTAACCAAATGAACAAAATCGCTTCCCTTACCTGAGATTGTACCCTAGATTGGGGCAGCTACGATTATTGGGCATAAAGTTTTGGTGTAGAATAATCGTAGCCCTGCGCCTGATTACGGCAAACTACGGCGCTGTTTTTTGGGGCCCGGACTTTTGACATCTTCAAAATTTGGGATGCCTTTGGTTAGAATGCCGCGCAACCACTTGGTAACAATCGTCTGTTCATGCTCCAGATGGATTTCGATAGCATCAAGGTAGGCCTTTAGATAATCGTCGATTAAATGCTCGGGCAGCTGATAATGGTTGCTCAGCAACCCTTTGATCCAGACGATGTCAACGCCTACGTAATCAATATCCCCTAGCGTGAGCGCGGCGATAATATTACGGCTGAAGTGTAGATTGGCCTTGCCCAAATCTTCGTGGGGGATTTCGGCTTTCCCCATGCTGCGCCAAACTTCTGCCTCAATACGCGGTTGTCGCGCCCGAAATTGTGCTGCCGCCGCCTGATAGGCCGGCGGAACCGTTTTTGCCGCCGGTTGCGGGCGTGGTAAAGCCATCACCTGTTCCACAGCCTGGGTGGCTTCTTCTAAGCGATCGCCTAAATAATGGCCGGCAATCCGTTGCGGTAGATCGGGAATTTCGCTAAAAACCTTCCCACCAAAAGCAAGTGGAATCCGCTCTTTGTATAACATTTGGGCCATTTCGTAGAGATTGGCTGCCGTGTACAACTGTTGGGCTGTCAGGATGACCAATATTGGCTTGGCCGTCTGGACCGTCAGCAACATGTTTTGCATGGGAACATTGCCGCCCAGAAAGAGGATATCCCAGCCGCGGCGGCGCAAAAGTAGTGATAAAAGCAAAGGCGCAAACGTATGGACCTCTTCGGACGGACAACCGACCAATATCCGGCCTGGACGCGTCGGCGTGGGTGTCGCTGCTAAGAGCGCTTCCATGCGCCGGATAGCCAGAGCGGAGGCAAAGTGTTCTTGTTGCACCGTTATCTTGCCCTTGTACCAATTTTCGCCAATCTTGGCTAGACCCTGTTGGATGATCTCCAAACAGACCGTTTCCACTGAAAATATGGCGCAGGCTTGCGAAATGATCTGCTCAGCGTGCTGTTCGTCAAAAGCTATACAACTCGCCACCCAGGCCTCGCGCGCCTCTGCCAGGATTGAGCCCTGGTTCATCGTCGTAGGCGATGCCATAGCCGTGGGCAGGCTGGACGTTCGCAGCCCAGCCGATGGATGCGCCTGGGATGCATTCTCCTGTGTCGTTTGTAAGCTTCGCCAGAGTTCCACCGCTCGACTGATGCTCATGCCTTCATCTTGCCGTGTGCTCAACCATTTGAGCATGTTGATATCATTTTGTGAGTATAACCGGTGCCCACTCTCGGTTCGTTGTGGATCTGGCAAACCATAGCGCCGCTCCCAAGCGCGTAAAGTATCAGGTTTAAGCCCGGTTTCTTGGACTACGGCTTTTAGATTGTACATCGGGGTGTCAGATGATGAATTCATGAAATAACCTTTAGCTAAACAAGCGACCTAAATTTTTATAATGGGAGATTCCTTCCTTTGTAAGGGATCGAGGACCCTTAGACCGGGAAGGCTTCGGTACTGTCATTTTTTACAGTTTATTTACTAGCCTCGCATTATAGTCTATTGATCCTAGTTTTGTCAATGCTTTGTTCAACGTCTATCAATTATATATTAATAAAATATGGACAAATGTATGTATTATACCTTGACAAAATGGCTAGATCATGTTAATTTCATACTAATTGTTTCTAGTTTACTAATTATTGCTATTTTTTATCGCGAAATAATGGCTTATCGCAAAAAAACACCCAGGTAGCCAAGAATTTGTTGTCGCTATAAATTTTACAAAGCAATCTTACTGAGTGATCGATCAGATTCCTTTGTCGTCGAGTATAAGTTTAACGAGGAGAACGTGCAATGCAATTGCAGACCCATGCTTGGGAACACGCTTTGCTATCACTGGCGCATGAAGCTCGCCATGTTGACCAGATAGCCGGTGAGTTAGCCGTTGATCCCGCCATTCTTACCCGCGCCTACGCCGATTGTGAAGCAATCACCGCCGAACATAGCCGCTCCTTTCATCTAGCGTCTAGTCTATTGCCACTGGAAAAACGCCGTGCGACGCGCGCGCTTTATGCCTTTTGCCGGATCACTGATGATCTCGTGGACCGCGCCACGGATGACAAATATGAGCAATTATTGGCTTGGCGGCGGCGGGTGTTAGTGCCCAACCCGCCGCTTGATGATCTCGTGGCAGTGGCCTGGACCGATGCCCGACTGCGTTATCGGGTGCCGTTGCGCTATGCCGAACAGCTGATTGACGGGGTGACCAAAGACTTGGATCACGTGCGCTACCAGACCTTTGCCGATTTGGCGGCCTATTGCTATAGCGTGGCTTCGACGGTGGGACTGATGAGCATGCATATTGTGGGGTATGCTGGGCCACAGGCGATGCCGTATGCCATCAAATTGGGGGTCGCGCTGCAAATTACGAATATTTTGCGCGATGTGGCCGAAGATTGGCGATTAAACCGCCTTTATTTGCCGCAAGCTGATTTAGCCATGTTTGGTTTGCAAGAGGAAGATGTCGCCTGCGGGGTGGCCGGCAACGGTGTAACGGCGCGTTGGCGTCAGTTTATGCACTATCAGATCGAGCGTAATCGCCACCTCTATCGCGAAGCGATGCCTGGCATTGCCATGCTTGATCCCGATGGCCGCTTTGCAATTGCCGCCGCCGCCGAACTCTACTGTGGGATCCTAGATGATATTGAAGCCCATGACTATGATGTCTTTACCCGGCGTGCTTGCCTGAGTAAGTGGGCAAAATTGCGTCGTCTACCAGGCATCTGGTGGCGGGCGCGCAACCGATTTTAAGGATAGAAAATTAACTTGTCGTCTTTGTGTCCGCTTCTGCCATTTGCAGTACCTCTACTGTGCCTTGTTCCCCATTAACACGCACGCGGTCGCCGGTATGGAGGCGCATAGTCGCATTCCCACAACCAACCACGGCTGGAATGCCCAACTCGCGCGCCACAATTGCCGCGTGAGAAAGGGGCGCGCCGACATCAGTCACCACCGCCACGGCGCGCGGGAAGAGTGGCGTCCAACCGACATTGGTGATGGTCGTCACCAGGATCTCGCCTGCCTGTAGCTGATCGCCCTCGTCGGCGTTAAGAATCACTCGCACCAATCCTTCAACAACCCCAACCGCGCCGGGAAAACCCTTGATCGCCGCG
>JAPLGZ010000677.1 GCA_026389895.1 Chloroflexota bacterium
TTAGAGCGAGGGCTTCATAATCCCTAGGTCGGTGGTTCAAGTCCACCCGCCGCCACTAATAGTAGTTGCATCGCAGTTCAACCACTGCATGTTGTGTATCCGCCCAAACCCACCGGAGGCGGATTTTTTTATGCAATCTAAACTTAACCTGCAAAGTGCCCTCGATTTGTTTATCCTCGACTGCACTGCACGCCGCCTAACTAAAGGCACGCAAACCTTTTACAAAGCTAAGTTATTGCCTTTTCTGCGCCGGTGTGAAGCACAAAGCATCACCGACTGCCACAACATCACCAGCCAGCACCATAGCAGATTACCGTCAAACTATGACCACTGCCCACCGCATTCGGCGAAAACCAGGCCATCAGGCTCGCGATTGCGTCGACAACACCTCCTGCCACAATTCGTAGCCGCTCAGGTAAGCGGCCAAAGAGTGGCTGGGTCACCAAGAGTCCTTGATTAAAGCCATCCTCAGTATCCCGATCGCCACCCCAATACAATAGATAATGCAATATGTGTCAAAGGTGGCATCACGCCGTCTAACACCCCCCAACCTTTTGCCAGCAGAGAGTAAACAATTTTCTAGCGGCGCGCCACGTTCATCCCACGTTTGGACCACACCCCGTTATTATACTCATTACTATCAATAACAGCCTGTTTTCTGAGTCTGAATAACAAAAATAATGGCTACGGACAGAGCATTTTGAGATGAGTTCGCAAAATATTGGTGGAGACGAAATGCTCAAAAGAACAATTCTAGCTTGAAAACGCAGTGACACTAGCCCAACCCGGTGGCATCGTCGCGCTAACAAACAAACCACATAATCCGAAGGATAAGAGATGAACAATCCGTTTCGCCCAGCTGAAATTGTCGAGATGTTGAAGTTGCGTGGTGAGGCCCAACAACAACTATTTGCAGAGGCGCGCTGCAAACGGGCCGAAGTATGGGGGGATCGCATTGTGCTACGCGGGGTGGTCGAGATTACCAATCTCTGCAAAGTGAACTGCGAGTATTGCCCCATGCGTCGCGATAATACCAAGAGCAACGATACCTACCTCATGACCGTCCCACAGATTATGGAAGCGGTCGAGGCGATTAAGGAAGCGGGGATTAAAGTGGTCTTTTTCCAAGCTGGCGAAATCCCCCAGACCACCAAGATCGTAACAGCATTGATTCCGCAGATTCGCGAGTTGTTTGACAATGATGTGGAGATTTTACTCAATTTAGGCAACAAACCACATCAGGATTATGCCCTCTTCAAAGCATTGGGGGCCAACACCTACATCATTAAACACGAAACAAGCGATCCCGACTTACATCTCAAGATTCGCCATGAGACGCTGGACGAACGCTTATCCTACATGCGCGACCTGCTGGAACTCGGCTTCAAGGTTGGCACAGGCACGATCATTGGGTTGCCCGGCCAAACCATCGAAAGCATTGCGCAAGACCTGCTATTGGGTCAAACGCTGGGCGTCCATATGATGAGCGCCTCCGCCTTTGTCCCGGCCCCCAATACGCCTATGGATCACCTCCCGAATGGCTCATTGGAAACAACGCTCAATTACATCGCGATCTCACGCATTATGAATCCTGAATGGCTGATTCCCTCGGTCAGCGCGTTGGAAAAGGTATCCAAGGATGGGCAGTTGATGGGCTTGGAAGCGGGCGCCAATGTGATGACGGTGAATTTCACCCCAGATTACAGCCTGCAAAAATATTTGATCTATGGCAAAGATCGCTACATTGTCAAACGCAACCATGTCGAAACGCTGCTGGGACAGGTCGGCTTACGCACTTTCCCCGAACATTGGTACGACTATTTGGCCGCCCGCTAGAGTTGACCGGTCACACAAGCGAAACACACCGAGGCATTAGCAATGAATGTTACGAATCATGTTGAAGCGGCAGCCCTGCACATGCCAGAGCAAACGGCGCTGATCTTTGAGGGCCAGGTTTTCTCCTATGCGCAATTAAACGCCTTGGGCAATCGCGCCGCCAATGCCTTTGCCGAGTTGGGTATGGTCCGTGGCGACCCAGTAGCCCTCTTTATCCCCAATCTACCCGCCTTTATCGTTGCTTATTTGGGGATTCTTAAGCTGGGCGCGATTGTCGTTCCCATTAACACAGCGCTCAAAGCCACAGAGACACAATTTATTCTCAATGATAGCGCCGCCACCTTCTTGATTACCACTGCCGAGCTTTATCAGACCCTGGCCGGGGTGGAACTACCCCATATCCACCAACTTATTTTTGTCGAAGGAATGGCAACGGGCAATGGACGAAGCCTGGATGCGCTGTTGGCCCAAGCCTCGCCGGAGTTTGCCACCGCCCGCATGAGCGCCGACGAAGCGGCCGCCCTCCATTACACGTCCGGCACGACGGGGACACCCAAAGGGGCCATCATTTCGCATGGCAATGTCATCAGCAACCGCCAGATGTGTGCGCAAGCTTTTGGCTTTACCGCGACGGACCGGCTTTTGCTCTGCCTGCCGCTGTTTCATAGCTTTAGCCAAACCGGATCACTGAACCCTTGTTTTGAGGTGGGCGCGACCCTGATTTTGCAGCGTCAGTTTGAAGTTAACGCCACGATCCGTACTATCCAGGCAGAGTGTGTGTCACGTTTTGTGGGGGTGCCGAGTCTCTATTTGCTGCTCTATGAACAAGCGGAGCCCGCCCAACTGGCTTCGGTGCAGCACTATCTCTCCTCGGCCACCACCCTGCCGTTAGAAGTGGCGCGCAAGTGGCAGGCCAAATATGGGGTGGCGATTGATGAATGTTACGGCTTGACCGAAACCGGCGTAGTCTCCTTTAATGATCGTGTGCAAGAGAAGGTGGGTTCCGTCGGTAAAATGTTAGCCGGGGTTGACTTGCGCGTGGTCAACCCACAGGGCGAGCCGGTGGCACCGGGTGAATTAGGCGAAGTCGTCGGGCGTGGTCCGACCCTCATGCCGGGCTATTGGCAACGCCCAGAAGCGACGGCGCAAGCCATGCAAGAGGGTTGGTTCTATACCGGCGACATTGGGCAGATGGATAGGGACGGCTATCTCTACATTGTGGATCGTATCAAAGATATGATCAATGTGGGCGGCACCAAAGTCTATTCTTCTGAAGTGGAGAATGTACTTTACCAACATGAGGCGGTGGCAGAGGCGGCGGTCTATGGCAGCGCCGATGCACTCTTTGGTGAGCAGGTTTGCGCCACTATCGTGCCGCGTGCGGGGCAGACTATCACGCCCGCCGAGTTGATCACTTTTTGTCGCCAGCATCTAGCCGATTTCAAAGTGCCCACGATTATTCAATTGAGCGATCACCTGCCCAAAAGTCCCACGGGAAAAATTCTGAAACGAATTTTGCGCGAACAGATGACAGTCTTGCAGGCGCAGCAGACGCGCCACCCGCAACCGATCGCGCAAAGCGTAGAAGCGATTGAAGCCTGGATTGTGGATTGGTTGGTCTGCGAACTAGGACTATCGACGCAGACAATTGAACTGAATCGTCCTTTTGCCGAGCTTGGCATGACCTCAGCCTTAAGCGTGAATTTGGTGCGCAGCCTGGGTGAGTGGCTCGCTTGTCCGCTGTTGCCCATCCTCGCCTGGAATTTCCCAACGGTGGCGGCACTCGCCCAGCATCTGGCGGCTGGGGGACAATTGCCGACGCCAGCCGCGCCCCCGCTCGATCCAACAACCGTGCCAGCTCGGTTTTCTACAGACGAAGCGGCGGCGAAGCAACTGCAAAGCGAAGCGATTGCTGTCATCGGTCTCGGATGCCGTTTACCGGGTGACATAAACACGCCCGCGGCCTTATGGACTGCACTCCACAATGGTCTTGATACGGTGCGCACGATTCCCGCCACGCGTTGGGATGTCGAGGCCTACTATGACCCGACCCCAGCCACCACGGGTAAGATGTATGTGCGCACCGGCAGTTTCTTGGACGATATCGACCAGTTTGATGCCCACTTTTTTGGCCTGACCCCGAGCGAAGCGGCAAGCCTGGATCCACAACAACGGCTGCTATTGGAAGTGACATGGGAAGCCTTAGAGCATGGTGGGCTGGCCCCGGCTCGTTTGCAGGGCAGCGCGACGGGGATATTTATTGGCAGCTTCTGGGATGATTATTCGCCCACGCGCCTCTTTGGCGAGGAGCACAATCAGATTGATGGCTATCGGGTGTTAAGCAGTTTGCGCGGCCTCACGGCTGGTCGCATCGCCTATCTTTTAGGCTTACACGGACCGGCGATGCAGTTGGATACCGCCTGCTCTTCCTCATTGCTGGCCGTGCATCAAGCCTGTCAGGCGCTGCGCAATCGGGAATGCAGCCTGGCGCTGGCGGGTGGCGTCAACTTGGTTTTGGCGCCAGAACAGATGATCGGCCTCTCCCAGATGCAGGCGCTCGCCCCCGATGGGCGCTGCAAGCCTTTTGCGGCGCAGGCCGATGGCTTTGGCCGCGGTGAAGGCTGCGGCATGGTCGTGCTCAAACGCTATGCCGACGCCATGCGCGATGGCGATCCAATCCTGGCCGTGGTGCGTGGCTCCGCTGTTAATCATGATGGGCGTAGCAACGGCCTGACTGTGCCCAATGGGCTGGCGCAAACTGCCCTCGTGCAGCAGGCGCTCAGTAATGCCAACGTCACCCCGGATCAGATCCAATATATCGAGGCGCATGGCACCGGAACGATCCTGGGCGACCCGATTGAAGTCATGGCGCTGGCCGACGTTTTCGGTCAAGCACGGCCCACACAACTAGCGCTTGGCTCGGTCAAAAGCAATTTTGGGCACTTGGAAGGCGCAGCGGGGATTGCCGCTTTCCTCAAAGTCGTGCTGGCTTTGCAACATGGCGAAATTCCGCCCAATCTCCACTTTGATACCCCCAATCCGCACATCCCTTGGGCGCAACTCCCTTTCGTCGTGCCCACTCAGCCGATCCCTTGGCCCGCGCCCACGGAGCATGGCTCAAGGTTGGCCGGCATCAGTTCCTTTGGCATGAGCGGGACCAATGTTCATGTGATCTTAGGCACGGAGGAAGCAGGCATTCGAGGTTCAGAATTTGGTGTTCGCAAAGTAGATGCCAACTTGAATACTGAGCCATTGGCTACCACGGAGACCAATGGCTTGCCAGAGCGACCTTGGCATATTTTAAATCTGTCGGCCAAGAGTAAGGCCGCACTGCACGATTTGGCGCAAAGCTACCATGATTATGTCGCCGAACAGCCTGATCTCAACTTGGGCAATGTCGGTTACACAGCCAATGTTGGGCGGAGTCACTTTGCGTATCGGTTGAGTGTCGCGGCTGAGACGACCGCCCAGTTACAACAAAAACTAGCCGGCTACCTGACCGAAGATCAGACGACAGGTTTCAGTGAAGGCTATGCCCCGGACAATCTGCGGGTGCCCAAAGTTGCCTTTTTATTCACCGGGCAAGGCTCACAATACGTCAATATGGGGCGGGCGTTATATGAAACGCAGCCGGTTTTTCGAGATATAATGAATCAATGTGCGGCGCTGCTCGCCGGACAGCTTGAACATCCATTGCTTGACATTCTCTATCCAGTTGAGCGCGAAGAGATTCACAATTCACTAATCAATGAAACGAGCTACACACAGCCCGCGCTTTTCGCCCTCGAAGTTGCCTTGGCGACCTTATGGCAAGCGTGGGGCGTTCAACCAGACCTCTTAATCGGCCATAGCGTGGGCGAACTTGCCGCGGCTTGTGTGGCAGGGGTCTTTAGTTTGGCCGATGGGCTAACCTTGGTTGCCGCACGCGGACGCTTGATGCAAGCCTTGCCGCAAGATGGTGAAATGGTGGCGGTGCAGGCGGGTGAAGCTCAGGTACAGCAAGCCATTGCATCCTACTATATGGGTACTGAGCTTGTCGAAGTATCGATAGCGGCCATCAATGGTCCAGATAACATTGTCATCTCCGGCCAGCGCGCAACAGTATCAGCGATTGTGGCGCAACTGACGGCGACAGGCATCAAGACCCGCCCGCTGACGGTCTCCCACGCCTTCCACTCACCACTGATGGACCCCATCCTCGCTGAATTCCAGCAGATCGCGGCCAGCATCACCTATCATCAACCAAACCGGCCGCTTGTTTCCAACGTAACGGGGAAACTCGCCGGGGATGAAATCACCACCCCCGAATACTGGGTGCGCCATGTGCGAGAAGCCGTCCGCTTTGCCGACGGGGTCGCGACCCTCCACGTGCAAGGGCTAGGGGTTTTCCTCGAAATTGGTCCTAAACCGACGCTGTTGGGGAGGGCGAAAGCGATTTTTGATTTACGATTGACGATTGACGAAGCGAACACCTTGGACGGAATAATCGTCAATCCACTTTACTTGCCCAGTCTGCGCGAAGGCCAGGGCGACTGGCCGCAACTGTTAAAAAGTTTGGGCGAGTTATATGTCCAGGGCGTTGAGGTTGATTGGGCGGGCTTTGACCAGGCGTACCCACGCTGCAAAGTCGTCTTGCCGACCTATCCCTTCCAACGCCAACGCCACTGGATCGAGGCCAGCCATTCACGAACCACTGACCCAACCCACCGGGATAGCATGGCGTATTGGTTGGATGCGCATACACTGGAAGGGTTGACTGAGTCGATTATTGAAAGAGGTCAGCTTGACCCAACCGCGCGCGCCATTATCACCAAGGTGCTAACGACCCTCGATACCGAGCGGCACGCGCAGCAAATGGCCGCGCAAGTAGAGTCGCTGCTCTACGAGATCGCTTGGGAACGCCAGCCTAAGTCCATTACTGTGACGCCACCGACGATCCCAGGGCGTTGGCTTGTATTGGCAGATGAGAAGGGTGTCGGCGCGACGTTGCGTGACCAGTTAGCGAAACTAGGCGAGGCGGTTGACCTCGTCCAT
>JAPLGZ010000272.1 GCA_026389895.1 Chloroflexota bacterium
ATCACTCGCTTTGCCGGGTAACATCAGGGCGATTCGCTCCCATTCGGCGTCGCCTAGTTCATATCGTCGCATCCTTCGCTCCGTTTTTACTCAGAGCTTATCATCTTTTTTACTTTCTTTCTAATTGTCAACACGTCCTAAAGAAAGTTGGATTGATCTTCAGCGCTTGCTGGATCACTTCACGCCGGGTCACTTCGTTGTTGAGCAGCACTTCAACCGTGGCAAGATGTTGGATGGTGTGCATGATCCAGAGAAAGCTGTACGCCACATCTTTGCGCGTACAGAGCCATTTTTCCGCTTTGGCCAGGGTGCCGAGGGTGGCGCTGCCGGCCGTCATCAAGCGCATCTGCCGGTCACGCGAGCCGATGGTCTGCACATTCAGATAATATTCGCGAATCGTATCATCTGCCGTGAAGAGGAGCGTGCTCAGTGAAAAGGCCGAGTGCATAAATGCGCCTTGCAATGAGCCTTCAATCACTTGCTTGAACTTGCTGCGGGGGATGAGCGTGGCATGAATGTTGATGCCATTTTCGACCAGGGCAAAATCTTTGATGGGTTTCTCCTCGCGCCCCACAAGGATCAGATCAATATCACTTTTGCGCCAGACTGTATCGTGCGAGAGGCTACCAAAGAGGATGGCGGCAATAATATAGCGATCTTGTTTGACCTTGGCAATAAATGACTCCAGCGCAGCGTTGAAGAGTGCAACGGTGTCGGCAAATTGTTCGTTGCGCGAAGGGCGCTTTTCCTGCAAGGTATCCCGTACCATATCCACCATTCCTGCCCGTAACTTTTGGCGGGCGCTATAAAGCCGTTTTTTGACAGTTGTCACTGGCACTTCCAGAAAGGCGGCAATCTCATTTTGCGCATAATCAGCGATATAAAAGAGGGCCGTTACCATGCGCTCATGCTCGGGCAGGGCGCGCACAGCCGCATAGACCCGAATCTGTCGTTCCAATTGCTCATAGGCCAGATAGGGATCAGCGTCGGGAGCCGCCATCTCATCAATCACGTCCAGCGACACAAAATCCAGGCGTTTACCACGCGTCAAGCGATTGCACTGCGTCAGCACAATCCGCTTGAACCAACCGGGGAAAGCCTCGGGTTGACGCAATTGATCCAAATGCCGCCAAGCCGTTAGGAACGCTTCTTGCGCAGCATCCTCGGCCAGATGAAAGTCACCGAGCACGGCATAGGCGCAAGCAAAGGCCAAATCTTGAAAGCGGCGCACGATCTCGCTAAACGCCTCACCCTGTTCGCTGCGGGCGGTGCGGGCGGCCGTTGCTTTGGCAATTAATGCGCTAATTTCTTCCAACAGTGCGACTCCTTATACAGTTTGTACCAGGCATACCACAATGAATGCGGAAAACAACGAATCAGAACCAGGCTTTTATTCGTTGTTTTCTGTATTCGCTGTTATTGTAACCGCCAACCAGGGAAAGCCTGCACAATGCTCTACACATAGGAGCCAGGTTCCCACAAAAAGGATACCAAATTGACGAAAATTTTGGTATAATTGTGATGATTAAAAGTTTAAGTAGATCATTTCAATTCATCGGCTGCATGCCCCTATCATTTCCCGCAAATTCGTCATAATATTTTCAAAATTGATCCGCTTGAACTGTCGAATTCGCGCGATCTCATTCGTCGTATAGATGAAACAGGCGAATCAAGGGCCTGGACCGTCGATTCAATGATACGAAAGGGAGAATTGCAGATGCGTTACCTATTGTTGATCTATAACAACGAAATTGCTAACGGGCAACAGACGCCAGCCGAGATGGAAGCGGAAATGG
This sequence comes from Chloroflexota bacterium, assembly GCA_026389895.1. Lineage (GTDB taxonomy): Bacteria > Chloroflexota > Anaerolineae > Caldilineales > Caldilineaceae > JAPLGZ01. The sequence continues at coordinate 1,797 of JAPLGZ010000272.1, forward strand.
CGGCCTATAATGCATTCGGCGAGGCAGCGGCAAAGGCTGGTGTTTTACAGGGTGGCGAAGCGCTGCAGCCAACCAGCACCGCGACGACCGTGAGCGTGCGTAATGGCAAAACGATCACCACCGATGGTCCATTTGCGGAAACCAAAGAACAACTCGGCGGTTATTATATCGTCGATTGCGCTAATCTAGACGAGGCGATCCAGTGGGGGGCGAAAATTCCAGGTGCGACGAAAGGCTTGATCGAGGTCCGGCCTATCTGGGACTTCTCGCAAGGATAGACAGGTCGGCATGCCAATAAGTGGACAGCTATGAGTGAGAGCGCGAAGGTTGTTGAACAGATTTTTCGCGCAGAATCGGGCCGGGTGTTGGGCGCGCTGATCAGCACGCTAGATGATTTTGATCTGGCCGAAGACGCGCTCCAGGAGACGTTAATTGCTGCCCTGGAACGTTGGCCGTTGGACGGCATTCCGCTCAACCCGGCGGCGTGGGTGACCACTGTGGCGCGGCGCAAGGCGATTGATCGCTTGCGCCGCGTCAAAATTGGGGCGCGCAAACAGGCTTTGCTCGTTGAACTGTTGCGCACCGAACAAACTGACGAGGAACCCGACGTGGATGCCCACCCCTTTCCCGATGAACGGCTCAAATTGATCTTTACTTGTTGTCATCCCGCGTTGGCGTTAGAAGCGCAGATTGCGCTGACCCTGCGCACATTGGGGGGCTTGACCACCGAAGAGATTGCTCACGCCTTTTTAGTCCCCGTGCCAACCATGGCCCAACGGCTTACCCGCGCCAAAAACAAGATTCGTGAGGCGGGCATCCCCTATCAGGTGCCGCCGGTGGCCGTCATCCCCGAGCGGCTGGACGCGGTGCTAAAAGCCCTCTACCTGATCTTCAATGAAGGCTATGCGGCCTCTCGTGGCGAAGACTTAATTCGTCAAGCGCTTTGCGCCGAAGCGATTCGGTTGACGCGCGTCTTGATCGATTTGATGGCGCATGAGCCGGGCCTGTGCGAAGACGCCGAAGCGCTTGGCCTGCTCGCTTTGATGTTGTTGCATGACGCGCGACGCATGGCGCGCGTAGATGCCCAAGGCGAACTTATCCTGCTGGATGAGCAAGATCGATCGCTCTGGATGCAGCCTGAAATCGAAGAAGGGATTGCCCTTTTGGATCGTGCGTTATTGTTGCGGAGACCCGGCCCATACCAGATGCAGGCCGCGATTAGTGCTTTGCATGCCCAAGCGGCGCAACCAGAAGCAACCGACTGGCCCCAAATTGCCGCGCTCTATGCCGCCCTCGCCCGTCTGACCCCTTCGCCGGTCATTGAATTAAACCGCGCCGTGGCCTTGGGCATGGCCCACGGTCCGCTCTATGGCTTGATGATCTTGGATCAACGTCAGTTGGAAGATGAGCTCGGTGATTATCATTTATTCCACGCCGCACGGGCCGATCTTTTGCGGCGGGCGGGTTGGTTCCATGAGGCGAAGGCTAGCTATGCCCAGGCCCTGACCTTGTGCCAGAATCGGGCTGAGCAAACCTTCTTGCACCGCCGTCTAATCGAATGTACAGAAGCGGCCATTCAGCACTGATCGCCTATTGATCCGCAGGTTTCAATTGCCAATTCTGCACATCCCACGTCAAACTGCCCCACATATTCACTTGATAGCCATAAAGCCGATTAGACGCGCCATAGCCTTCGGTGAAACGATAGAGATGTAATTCTGGCAGATCGGTGGTGATCAATTGCGCCAGCTCACAGTACGCG
>JAPLGZ010000042.1 GCA_026389895.1 Chloroflexota bacterium
CCAATACAGATTATTTGGCCGGCCTCTAGGCTGGGGCGCAAGAACATCCAATTAGCGCCGGCCACTTCTCCTCGCAAATTAGCGCCCGGGACAAAGGTTGTCGAGCGTGTTATTTCCAGCATTCAAAAGTCCTTAAGCCTAGCAATAGCGTTCTGATCAATAGCCGGTAGCTTGTCATACTTTACGTGATTGCGCCCAGGGATACTACCCCTGGGCGCCGCTCTACGAAAGAGACTGTTGACAAAATTGTAGTAAATTGATGGGCAAACAGGTCAGGGCGGTGAGACGACGGGTGGCAAACCAGGCTTTTCGCCGGGCGAAAAACCGTGGGTTAAGATGCCAAAACAGACATCTTTGTTACAATTATTGATGCGCTCAAGTTGGGCAGGCCATTTTTCAATACCGGCAAACTTAGAGTGGTTATAATAGTAGCGATAAGCCACTGCCAGACTAGAATCATGCCGCCATTCTGTATTTGAATCGATGATCACGGCTTTGATCGCCCGTTCAATCGATCCACGGCCCGGATAAAGGTGGGTGGTTTTGAGTTCGCCGTCTGGCCCTTTATAGGTATATTCGGGGATGTCGGTATTATCAATATTTTCAAAACATCGGTTGTCACCCCGGCGCAGCAGCAACTCACATTGCTGAATGTTGTTCCCCAAATGGGTTTGGGGATAATTTTCGTATTGCCCATTGTATTGGGGGATGTTACAGAACTCTTCGCGGCGTGCATCATCGGGGACGATGCCCTTTTCTGTAATTTGGGATTTAACAGGCGGCCAGTCTGGACTTTGCCGTACACCCCCTAATAAGTCACAGGCAACACCACTAGAAAAATCCACACCATAACCGTCCATCCGCTTCAACATTAAGTCATTGGCAAAGGCGTACGCCTCGGATGGTGACATGGCCTCATCCTTGCCGCCATTCACCTCGCGCGGGTTGCGATGAACAAGCATGACATCTGGGCGATCCCACAAATAATCAGCAATGTAAGCCATCATATTCGTTCCCGCAGCCCCCCAGTTGCCTTTGCTACTAACACCCGAATGCGACGACACATAATAGGGGTTCTTGACCAACCAATTCTGAAAAAGCGCTTTACACGGGCCAGAACCAATCTCAGTCTTTGTGTAAAAGGTGCTAAGCGGTCCCGTACAGGTCTCACCGTGCCAGTAAGCTTCAATCAGATCCGCCGAAGCGACTAATTCGGGAACACCCCAGGCAAAGTTGAGTTCGCACTGGTCGTCATCATCAGCAATCTGAATCACATTGGTCATAATCTTTTCGAGAATCGTCTTCACTTCCGCCGCATAATGCTCTTCCCCAGTCAGATGATAGGCTAGCGCGCGACCATATAAGCGCGGCACTCCATTTTCCTCATCCAACCAGAGTGGCTTATTCGAATTCTCGTTGCACTTTTCTTCTTCTTTTAAATTGTAATCCCATTTTTTATCCGCAAAGTTAAGCACGGCTTTCATAGCCTCGGCATATGGTTCCATGCCATCATCCGCTTTTTGTTTGATCACGGCCAATTCAGCAGGCGTCGTTAAATAACCTCTGGATGGGCCGACCACCTTCGTGGTAGCCTGGGGCGGCGCGCTAGACGTAATCACATTGGTCACCGTCACCGTCGTCGTCGCAGCCACGGTTAGTGCGACCTCGGTGCCAGTGGTAGCGATAGCGTCCACCAGCGTAGCGGTAGGTGCGGTCGCATCTGTTGCTGCGCTGCTCGTACAGCCAGCCAGAGACCAGGCAAATAAAACGAGCACCGAGCAGTAACTAAAAAATCGCATTGAATACTCCTTATATGTTAGCGCAACGAAGATTTTTTCGGCGTTAAACCAGGCGTGCCCTTGGAAGGTGTGCTCGATCCAGGCAGCGTCTCCTTACGTTGGGGTTCCCAGCGGTCGATCCGTCGTCCACGGATCAAGTTGATCACGGCCATTAGTGAGGCGGCATTGACCATGCAAAAGAAGAACGGAATCGTGAAAATTTTAGATCGGCCAATCCGTTGATTGGCCAGTAGCATGCCCAATAAACTACAAGCATACAATGCTACTTGGGCAACTGTCACCAGGCGGTAGAAAAGCCCACGGCTCCAGAGGAATGGGCTGACCAGCACCAACACCAGCAAAGGCAAAACGACCAGGCGGCGCAAGACCTTATGCGAAAAGAGTTGTAAGGCGTAAAAGCCATAGCGGAATGGGTTTAACAGCTCGCGGCGCAACAATACAGCGCGCAGCCCACGGGTGATCACGCGCACCTTGCGCCCAAACTCAATATCCTTGGCGCCGGCCACCGGTTCGTAGGCCTTGGCGTTCGGTGCGAAAACCAGCCGATAACCCTGGGCAATCACGGCGGTAGAGGTAGCAAAGTCATCCGTCACCCCTGTCGCCACCGTTGTAAATAAAGCTCTACGAAACGCATAGATCGCACCTGTGGCTGAAATTGTGTTGCCAGACTGGCTTTGCGCCTGTTTGAGCCCTCGATCAAAATTCCAGTAACTGGTTTCGCCTGCCCCAGTCATGCTGCCGACTTGTTCAGTTTGGTAGCACTGATTGCCGGCCACGCCGCCCACTTCTGGATCAGCAAAGGGGCGCACCAGCGCGCGAATCGCATCTGGGGCAAACATACTATTGGCATCCGAGAAGACCAAAATTTCGCCGGTTGTGGTTGCCACTGCGCTATTCAGCGCGCCAGCCTTGCCCTGGCGGGGCAACGATAACAAACGCACGCCTTTTTCAGTATAACGTTGCACAATTGCGTCTGTTCCATCATTCGATCCATCCGAGGCGATCAAAATTTCGAGCCGATCGCGTGGATAATCGAGGGCCAGGATGTTATCCAATTTCTCGGCGATCACCTTGGCTTCATTATACGCCGCGATGACCAAGCTGACCGACGGTGTAATATCGGCACTCTTGTAGGGTTGGCGCCAGAACAAGCCGCGCACAAAGACCAAAACCGGAAACAGGGCATAGGTGTAAACAATCAATGCCAACGAACCCCAAAATAAAATGAACGCTATAGCCACCGCTCTTCTCCCTATCCTTTTGAATCGCTGTTTCGGTATTGCTTATGTCGCCCAGAAAGGCTGAATTTGAAAGCCCAGCCTGATACAAAAAGTGCGTTAAAAGGCGCTGGACGTCCGCCGCTCGGTTCGGCGCTAAGTCGTTAAAAACAGCTTAGCCCGTTTCAAGGTGCTGTTATGCAGATCAAAGTCATTGACGACTTTTTCCCGCCCGGCTTGCCCCATTCGCTGCCGCAGTTCCGGGTCTGCTTTCAGGCGCTGTAAAGCTGTCGCTAGCGCTTCTGTATCTTTGGGCGCCAGCAGAAAACCCGATACCCCATCTTCCACCAGTTCAGGAATGCCAGAAAGCTTACTGGCCACCACAGGTAGACCGCACGCCATTGCTTCCTTTAAGACATTGGGCAAGCCTTCGCGCTTGCCACTAGCCGCCACGACAGTCGCCAGCACAAAGACATCGGCCTTCAATAA
>JAPLGZ010000678.1 GCA_026389895.1 Chloroflexota bacterium
AAGGCTCGGCTGATTAAAAACTACGGCTACTGTGATATCTGCGCCACCGACGTCCTCAACTATGTGGCCAGCATCTTCGCCCGTGGTGATGTGAAGACTAACGCGTAAGGATTAGGGATACGGGATTAAGGATTATTGGAAAATCCTAGTATCCCTACTCCTGTATCCCTACTCCTCTTCTTACATAGGAGACAGACATACCTATGTCTCAAATCGATCAAGACACCTCGCGCTTTCGTGAAATTGTACGCGGTCGCATCAAGCAAAATTTGCGCAAATATATGACCGATGACCGGTTAATCGGTCGCCAGGGTAAGGATCTGGTAAGCATTCCTGTCCCCCAAGTGGAACTGCCGCATTTCACCTTTGGGCAAACCGGCCGTGGCGGCGTCGGACAAGGCCCCGGTCAACCTGGCGATGTGCTCGGCCAGGGCCAGCCGCAAGACGGCGAAGGCCAGGCCGGTGACTCGCCTGGCCAACATATCCTAGAGACGGATATCTCGATGAGTGAGTTGGTCCAATTGCTCTCCGAAGAATTGCACCTGCCGCGCATTCAGCCCAAAGGCAATAAAAACATCGACAGCGAAGTGGCCCGTTACACGGATATTCGCCGTGTGGGCCCCGAATCGCTGCGCCATTTCAAACGCACCTATCGTGAGGCGCTCAAACGCCAGATCGCGGCCGGCCTCTATGACCCGGCCAACCCGGTGATTATCCCGGTGCGTGAAGATCGCCGTTATCGGGCGTTTGAGACTAAGACCAAGCCGGAATCCAATGCCGTCATCTTCTATATGATGGACGTTTCTGGCTCGATGGGCGAACGTGAAAAGCGGCTGGTGCGGATGACCGCCTTTTGGATCGATGCTTGGCTCAAGTCCAACTATCGCAATGTCCAGCGGCGCTATCTGGTGCATGACGCCGCGGCTGCCGAAGTGGATGAAGATACCTTTTATCATCTACGCCAGAGTGGTGGCACCAAGATCTCCTCGGCCTTGCAACTGTGCCGTGAACTTGTCCAATTGCATTATGCCCCCAGTGATTGGAATATTTATCTATTTCAATTCTCCGACGGTGATAACTTCTCAACTGACAATGAACAGGCGCTCGAACTCTTGCGCAATCATTTGTTGCCAGTGGCTAACCTGTATTGCTATGGGCAAGTCGATCAGCGCCATTATGGCGACACCTTTATCGATGCCCTGGAGCGGCTAGATGCGCTCGAAAACCTGGTGATGACGCACATTCCCAACGATGATGCGATCTACGATGTGATTAAGATTTTTCTGGGAAAAGGGAAATAAATAATTAATCATGAATAATGAATGCCTGATAATTAATGACTGATGCCCCATGCGCACTTGGTCTCTTATTGTTAACCATTAATTGTTCATGATTAACTATTCATGATTAGAATGGGGTGAGCACTGTGGATTTTGGATCACTGCCTTGTGAATTAGAGGAAATTCGGCAAGAAGTCGAAGGCTATGCGCGCACCAAAGGGTTAGATTATCCAGATGTGCGTTTTGTTATGCTTGACTTTAATCAAATGAATCAAGTCGCGGCCTACGATGGTTTCCCCAGCCGCTATCCGCACTGGCGCTTTGGCATGGAATGCGAACGTTTGCGCAAAAGTTATGCCTGGGGCCTGCATCGGATCTATGAAATGGTCGTCAATACCGATCCTTGCTATGCCTATCTCCTGGTGAGCAATCTGGAGATCGACCAAAAGTTGGTCATGGCGCATGTGTATGGGCATGCCGACTTTTTTAAGAATAATCTCTGGTTTGCCCATACCAACCGGCGCATGATGGATGATTCGGCCAATCACGGCACGCGGATTCGGCGCTATATCGATCAGTTCGGGTTGGAAACTGTAGAAACATTTATCGACCGCTGTCTTTCACTGGACAATCTGATCGACTTGCACAGCACCGGCATCCGGCGGCTGGCTAGCCGTCCCGACTTTGGCGTGGAAGAAGATGAACATAACACAGGCCGGATGCCCAGCAAAGATTACATGGACAATTACATCAATCCGCCGGCCTATCTGGAATCGATGCGTGAACAACGCAAGCAGGAAAAGATCAAGGTCAAGAATCTTCCTGCCCATCCGCAACGCGATGTTTTACTCTTTCTGTTAGAAAATGCCCGATTGGAACCCTGGCAACAGGATATATTGGCGATTGTTCGCGAAGAAGCCTATTATTTCGCCCCGCAACGCCAGACAAAGATCATGAATGAGGGTTGGGCGTCGTATTGGCATTCGCACATCATGACCCGCCATGCGTTGAAGGAAGGCGAACTAATCGACTATGCCGATCATCATTCAGGCACGATGGCGACTTCGCCAGGTCGGCTCAATCCCTACAAATTGGGCATTGAACTCTTTCGAGATGTCGAAGATCGCTGGAATCGCGGGGCGTTTGGCGCGGAATATGAGGAGTGTGAAGACTTACGCATGCGTGCTAAGTGGGATCGCCAAGCGGGGTTAGGTAAGCAGAAAATTTTTGAAGTGCGGCGTATCTACAATGATATCGGGTTTATCGACGAATTTTTGACCCCCGAATTTGCGCAACAACATAATCTTTTCACCTATCGCTACAATTCGCGCACCAATCAATATGAGGTTGAAAGTCGTGATTTTGCCGATATCAAGCGCCAGTTGCTCTTTCAATTAACCAACTTTGGCGAACCCATCATTGAAGTTGTCGAGGCGAACTATCAAAACCGTGGCGAACTCTATCTGGTGCATCACTGGGAAGAGACTGATTTGCGCCATGACTACGCTCAAGCTACGTTAGAAAATCTATTTGCACTTTGGGGCCGTCCTGTGCATATCGAGACCGCGATTCAGTCGAAGGGCACCTCACTCTTTTCCTACAACGGCCACCAACACGAGCAACGGGCTCTCCAGAAACCGCTGGTCAGGTAGAGGCAAGGAGACAGAGAGACAAGGAGACAGGGAGATTTCATCTACACTCCTTGTTTTCTTGTCTTTCTACTGTGCATTATCTCAATCCCAAGCGTCCATTCGCTACTTCTTCTAATTCTTGCTACATCCACTTCGGTGGGCGTCACATCGCGCACCTTGCCAGTCTCGCCCAGTTACGTTAATCGACGCTCCTGCTTTGATTTTTCTTGATGCTCCTTTGCGCCTTCGCATCATTTTTTTTGCCATGCGTAACGTGAGTTAATCAATTTGGCAATTTGCGTCAGATTTGATCTGTCTTACCCTCTGATAATGCTTGAGCCTTGGTTAAAATTTCCGCCAGATTCATTTTGCCGAAATTTTGTTGACGCCATTGCTGGTAATCAAACGGCTGACGACTGATGAGTGCTAGAAAGCGCAAGGTCTGTACTGGGCCTAATCTATCCTCTAATACGGTAATTCCCTCCGCATACAGCGTATCATCAAGCAGTGTATTATTCATTTTCCATCTCCTTGATATATTCGATAGGATTCTGGACCTGTAAGGCAATTCTTATGCGTCTTGCCCGTCGCAAGAATTTATCGTCACAAGTTAAAAATCGTTCGCAAGCCGCTATCTCACTGCAGGCCAAGTGTGCTGCATCCAACGCATCTAATCCTGCATTCGTTAATTCTTTTGCACGTACAGATAGTTGAGCATGAATATTGATGCTGCATGTCGAGCGTAGTGACCAACGAGCGATCTCGACGCGCCGGTCCGACAAAGGGTTTTGGAAGTTCTCAAAATCCAAAATTGCGGACCATGCCAGTGTGTCATTGCCGTCAATTATCCGTTGAAGAATACTAAAGATAGCATTTGTCTCCTGCGCAATTCGATCTTGCCTCTGATCATCAAACGGACGATTAAAACAGTTTAAATCTAGATATAATAGCATGATTGAGTTTTTACGTCTGTCTGCAGCCCAGCCTAAGCATAAGTATAACCATCATACAACCTCTCCAGTAAATGATCAAGGCTACCCTCCCTACGCTACAATGATTGTCTACGCGTTTTTGCATCTGATGCTAAGTTCTGGCATTATAACATTCGGCTTCCTGGGAGAAATCGAATGATGACGACAACAATCAAAACGGTAGGCATTCTCAGTCCCGGCGATATGGGACAAGCAGTTGGGCAAGTATTGCATACACATGGGCTGCGTGTGATCGCCAGTTTGGCCGCGCGCAGTGAACGCACAAAAACGTTAGCTGCTCAAGCTGGTATTGTCGATGTGGGCGACTTGCCCGCTTTGGTGCGTGAAGCAGATATTATTTTGTCGATTCTGGTGCCATCGGAAGCCCTCTCGGCGGCCCAATTCGTGGCGCAGGCGATCAGCGAGACGGGTGCCGATCTATTGTATGTAGATTGTAACGCAATTGCGCCGCAGACAGTGCGCCAGATCGAGACGATTATTACCGCAAGTGGTGGGCGCTTTGTCGATGCTTCAATCATCGGCCCACCGCCCCGTAAACCTGGCGCGACGCGTTTTTATGCCTCTGGCCCAAGCCTGGCTGATTTTATGCGATTGGGCGCGTTTGGTCTGGAGATCAAGCCGTTGGGTGACGAGAGCGGCCAAGCTTCGGCCATCAAAATGTGTTATGCTGCGCTGACCAAAGGCATGACCGCTTTGGCGACGGAGCTATTGACGGCTGCACAAATGTTGGGTGTGGCGTCCGCGCTCGACCAGGAACTTCAGGCGAGCCAACCTTTTCTGCATGAGCAGTTTAAACGGCAATTGCCCGGCATGACGCCCAAAGCGCACCGTTGGGTGGGCGAGATGGAAGAGATCGCCCAGACTTTTGCCTATGTAGGCTTGACGCCGCAAATATTGGCGGGCGCCGCCGATATCTATCGTTTTGTGAGCCAGACCGAACTTGCCCAGCGCACACCAGAAGATCCCACGCCCGCACCGACCGCTGCGCAGGTGGTGGAAATCCTGGCCAAACATTTGACTCAGTCAGTTACGTAACTGGCCCAGATTGTGATCGAACAACAGTTTGACGAGAAAGCGCAAAGGAATACAAAGAAACGCCGATAGGGAGATGAACCGAACGTTGCTGATCTGGGCGTGTCGAATTGCCGATACTGATAGACAGATCATATAAAAGTCATCTATTTGGTTTATCTCTTATTGTTCGTCTTTATGCGCCTTGGCGTCAAATTTTAAGCTTGCATAACCTGAGAATCTATGAATTCCACTTCGTGCGTCCAAGCAGATAGATAAGGAACATTTATGACTGATTGGTTGAGTGGTGATGTAACGGTCAATGCTGTTACGTTGCGTTACTATCGAACAGGCGGCGACAAACCACCCGTGGTTCTGGCCCATGGATTGACCGATAACGGGCGCTGTTGGACCCCAGTTGTGCAGACATTGGCACAAGATTATGACTGCATTATGGTCGATGCGCGCGGTCATGGTCACTCCAGTGTCCCGACCGCCGGTTACAGCAATGCCGAACATGCCGCCGATTATGCTGGTCTGATCCGCGCCCTCAAGTTATCTCAACCGGTATTGCTCGGCCATTCGATGGGCGCCGACACCAGCGCCTTTCTAGCGGCAAATTACCCCGACCTTGTGCAAGCAATCGTCCTAGAAGATCCGCCTTGGCGGCCCCAGTCGGAAGTGATCGTGCCTGAACAACGGCGCGCCTTTGCCGAAGAGTGGCGTACGCGCACAATGGCCCAAAACGCACTATCCCATGCTGAATTGGTGGAACAAGGCCAAAACGATCGACCCACTTGGTCGGCGTCTGAACTTGAGGCTTGGGCAAC
>JAPLGZ010000097.1 GCA_026389895.1 Chloroflexota bacterium
CTTACCTAAGTATAGATTATCGGGAGTTCGATGGGCAATCCGATCTCAACGAGGACACTCGCCTCTTTGTACCAGTAACGAGCGGCGGTTGAAACCGCCGCCTGATAGGTAAAACCTGCTGAAGCAGGTTGGGTATGTGCCATTACCGATTTATTTTGTTAATTCTCATAAACCACTGGCTGATAGAGCAAGTGCGTTGGAACGCACTAGGTAGATTAACCTACTTCAGCAGGTTTCTCATAGCAGGCGGCGGTTTTAACCGCTGCAGCCGCCCGCCAATCACCGATTTATTTTGTTAATTGCCATCAATGCCTGGTCCATTTGCCCTCCCTTGATCAACCAACCGCAAGCGCCTCGGTGGGGGCAACCCTGGCAGCGCGAATGGCAGGATAAAGGCCAGCCACGCCGCCAATGAGCAGGGTCGCCAGGAGACCGCCCGCAATGACCCACCCAGGCACAACGGTGGGCCAGCCCTGCATGGTTGCATAGACCGCCGTCACGCCATAGCCAAGGATGACACCCGCGCCACCGCCAAGGAGGGAGAGCAAGAAAGCTTCGCCCAGAAACTGGATCCGAATGTGGTCGCGCGTCGCGCCCTGTGAGCGCCGCAGCCCGATTTCGGCGCGGCGTTCTAACACAGAGATCACCATCGTGTTGGCAACGCCGATGCCACCGACGAGCAACGCGACCGCACCCAGCCCCAACAGCAGCCCGGTGAATGCGCTCTCCGCGGCGGCCTCCGCAGCCAGCGCGTCTGAGGGACGCGACACATTCACCTCGTTGGGTGCGGCTGGATTGGCTGTCCTGGCGAGGATGGCGCGTACCGCTTCGACTGCGCCAGGGGTGGCTCTGACATAGAGGGTCGTGATCTCCACCTCAGAACCCAGGTAACGCGCTCCGGCCTGCCACCCAATCAGCGCGGCAAGGTCAAGGCTTGGCACCAGCGGTATGGGGGCCAAAACGCCGATCACCGTGAACCACTGCCCACCGAGCCAGACTTGCATGCCCATATGGACGGTACCAATGCCCAGGCGTTCGGCGGCCTTCGCCCCTAGCACCACCGCTGGGTATTGAGCGATGGCCGCATTGAGCCAGACGCCAGAAGCGACCGTGCCCCCCACCGTTGCCAGCAAATTGAGACGCGTCGCATAGACCGCAATCCCGCCAGACTCCGCACGGGGGATCTTGTCGTTGCGATAGACCTTGGCGTCGGCGAGATTCCCAATGGCGGTGACGGCCTCCACGGCCGCGATCCGGTTGAGCATCGCAATCGACTCGTCGGGCAGGGTCGCTTCGTCGCCAAAGACGCTCGTGCCTGGCTCCACCGAGAGCAGGTTCGTACCGAGGGCATTGAGCAGGCGATTCAGTTCGGCGCGACTGGAGGTCGAGATGCCGACGACCGCGATCATGGCCGCGATGCCAATCGCAATCCCCAGCGCCGAAAGAACGACCCGTGTTGGGCGCGCCCCCAATCCAGATCCCGCCAGCCTGAGGATGTCGTACAAATTCAATCGTCCGGGGCGCAATGCTGGGGTCATGCCACCACCTCCCGCGGCTCGTCGCTGCTTTGATCATCGATCACCTGCCCATCGCGCATGGATACGCGACGCGGCAGGCGCGCGGCGATCACCAGGTCGTGGGTAATCACCACGATCGTCGTACCGGCAGCGTGCAGATCGAGCAGCAGGCGCATCACACCCTCACCCGAATGGCTGTCCAGCGCACCGGTTGGCTCATCGGCAAGGAGCAGCGCCGGCGCGCGCGCGATGGCCCGCGCGATGGCCGTCCGCTGTTTTTCCCCGCCCGACATCTCATGCGGGCGGTGGATCAGCCGGTGACCAAGCCCCACCTGCCGCAACGTCGCCTCGGCCCGTTCTCGGCGTTCACGCAGGCGCATGCCCGTATAAAGCAGGCCGTCGGCTACGTTGTCCAATGCAGAGACGCCCGGCGCGAGATGAAAGTGCTGAAAGACGAAGCCGATGCGGAAGGCGCGCAGCGCCGACAACTCGCGGTCGGCCAGCGCCGCAACATCAAAGCCGTCGATGACGACCTGCCCAGCACTGGGGCGATCCAGTGTCCCCATCACGTTGAGCATGGTTGACTTGCCCGACCCCGACGGCCCAACGATGGCCACCATTTCACCGTGCTGGATATCCAGATCGACATCGCGCAGCGCAACTACACCGTCGGGATATTCGCGTCTGACCCTGCGCAACCTGACAATCGGCGCCTCATCCCCCTTCTCTACAACCCCGTTCGTTACAACACCGTTCATCACAAGATTGGTCATCGTGGCACCCCGACCATCATGCCCTCGGCAATCGCTTCACCGCTGACCTCTACCCGCCCATCGGCAAACATGCCGGTTTTGATAGCGACAATGCGGGTCGTATTGCCCTCAACGATCTCAACACCGTAACCACCTTCCGCCAACGCCAGCAGCGCCGCTACTGGCACCGTGAGTACATCCTCACGCGTGGCGCTGATAAAATCCACATCCACAGGCGCCGCCTGCAATGGACCAAGCGCGGCTTGGTCGGCCATCGTCACCGTCACATCAAACTTCTCTTCCTTGACCACCGTGCTCACCTTGGCAATCACACCTGCCACCGTGCGCTCGTCGGGCAACGTCACTGTGACGGCCCCTCCCTCAACGGCAAGGGCTTGCTCCACCACATTGAGCGCCACCGTGACAATTCTGGCGGTATCGGTATAGTTGAGGATCGGGGCGCGGTCACTGCCGAGCAGATCGCCCACGCCGGCAACGTGTTCCGCGATGCGCGCTGGCCCTGGCGTAAAGACGATTTGCGCCGGTTCGACCATGCCGGTTTGCGAAAGGCCGAGGTCAGCTTGCCAGGCGAGGACAGCCGCGGTGGTCGCTTGGGTGTAGATGCCATCAGCGGCAAATCCTGTGTAACCAAGTTTGAGCAAATTTTCCTGGAGTTGCCGCACATCCGCGCCCACCACGCCCTTGCTCAGCGTGCGGTACATCGGCACAGCGCCATAGAGTGCAACAACGGGTAGCTCATCGATTTTGAAGAGCGGATCGCCGCGCATCACAATCGAACCCTCCACCGCGATCCAAGTAAGTGTCCCGGTTCCACTGGCGCGGACTGGAACCGGATCGCCATACCCCAATGTCCCCGCCTCTGTCCGGGTCTCGACCAGTCTTGTTCTGGTAATCTGCGCGGTAGCAGGCAGCAGGGCAGGGTTGGCGGCCGGTTGTCCCGCAGCCGGTTCAGCGGTGAGCAGCCCGGATCCGACAATAGCCCCGCCAAGGATCAGCACCGCGGCGCCCATGAGCAGGAACCCACGCCTACGCAGTCTCACGCTAGCCTCCAATTTGAGGACCGCTTTGCAAATCTTGCAGGATTGCTTTGCAACTCTCTAGTGCTGTCTGGGCCTTCGGAGCATTCGGATCCAGCATGATCCGATTACCAGAATGGGGGTCGGGGTCAGGATAATCAGGTAAGCCGTTCTCTCGCATACAGCGTGCGAACTTGAGCATCACCTCCGCATCACCAGGACCTTCCTTTGCGTCGCCCCAACCTTCGGGTGCCAAGTGCCGGCACGCATCTCCTGCCTCCTTGAACACCGCAGAATCTGGATCGATGCTGCCGAGGGGGATCCTGATCCGCCCTTCCGCATCGGCGTCGGGGAAATTAGAGACGCCGTGTTCCCGCATACAGCGTGAGTAGGCCAGGGCCGCGTCTTGTGAATCTTTCGCGACCGGCGTTGTCTCGGCCGACGCCGCATTTGTCTCTCCCGGCGCTGTCGCCTGGCTATCACCCGCGGTAGGGATGCCCGCATCGGTAGCCTGGGTACACGCAGCTACTGCCCCCATCAATAGCGCAGCCAGCAGCCACAGCAACATCGCCTGAACGGATGGCCGTCTTACGCTTTTTGTCACGGTTCGTATTCCTCTCGTCATTGTTCATCCTTCGCTTGTCAATATTCAGCCAGCGGTGGGCCGCACTGTCCCCAACCGGTTCGCTTGTCAAACCCAGTATAACCGGGCCAGATTTCGGCACGGTTGCAAAGAGATTTCAATTTTGTAATCTGGTGAAGGGAGAGGAATCAACCGGCGAAGCGATAACCTATGCCGGGTACCGTGAGGATCAGCGTCGGATGGCTGGGGTCTAGTTCAACTTTTTCGCGCAGACGGCGAATTTGGACGTTCACCGTTTTCTCATCCTCAACGTCGGTATCATATCCCCAGACGGCGGCGAGAATTTGCGGACGGGTCAATGCTTGCTTGGCATTTTGAACCAAATAGATGAGCAGGCGAAACTCGGTAGGGGTCAGGGAAAGTGGCTCGCGGCCGTGCAACACTTGGGCGCGGGCCAGGTCAATCGTCAGGTCGCCTGCGTACAGGAGCGTATTTTCGGTGGATAATTCGCCGTACGCGCGGCGCAGCAAGGCCCGCACCCGCGCGAGCAATTCGCGCAGGCTGTATGGCTTGGTTAAATAGTCATCTGCGCCCATTTCAAGCCCCAGGACTTTATCAAGTTCCTCATTCTGGACGGTGAGGATGAGAATTGGTTGGTGGATACCCGCTTGGCGCATCCGACGGCAAAAATCAAAACCCGACCCATCGGGTAAGCGGACATCGAGAATGATGAGGTGGGGTTGAGCCGTGTGCGCGCTGCTCAACCCCTCCCCCCCGGTCTTCTTCCAGGTGACGGTATAGCCTTCACGCGTCAATCCATCCTGTAGACTACGCCCTACGGCTGGATCATCTTCGACAATGAGAATATGCCTGGCTTGATTTGGAAATTGGATGTTGGTCATATGAGGTCATGGGATTTGGCAAGCTGACAATACAAGGAAAGTATATCATCAAAGTAGCACAGGCCACTCTGCTGCAGAAACGTTGATCTGCTCCCTATGCGCTTACCTGGGGTATTGTCCGAAAGCGTATTATAGACGTAGTCTGCGGATTTATCGACATGGCATCGGCTACGTTGTAAAGCGGAGTAGGCTAGGTGAGTTGTAGAGGGCAGCCAAACCCTCACCATCACGCGATAAAGCGGTTCATGGTTACGGTTTCAATTGATCGGCCAGTTGAGCGCCAAACAAGGCGGTGGCAGCGACGATGTCAATGGTACGATGGCGCATTGCTTGGTCACCGATTGAATGATACCCAGGCTTGACCACAAGGTCTAGCGCTGGTTGGGCTGGCAATAGATAGGCGGGGGCGAGCAGCCGCAAGGTGTAGGCGGCAGGCGTTAGATTCCAGAGGCGAAAATCACCTAAGGCGTCGGTCTGAGCTTCGGCAACCACCTGCGCGGCACCATCGACCAGTTGGACTGTCGTATCCGCATAACGCACATTGCCGCCCACGATGCCCACGCCGGTGGGCCGCAAACGGATCTGCACCGGATCATGATCACTGGCCCGCTCGACGTTGGCCGCGTTCATAATCGCCGGTGCGGGGAAATCGGCATTCATATGAATGGGTTGCACACTGGCCAGGATTGGCGCCATGTTCGGCGTCATCAAGATGTGATCCAATATCTGGCTGGCTCCATTATAAATATAGGTGTAGCGCGCCAACGGCTGGAGAAAGTCATAGGTATGCAGCAAAGCCGGTTGCACGGCCGTGCGCAAAGCCATCACCGGGACACTGGCATAATAGTCGTTGAGATCACCAAGGACGATTATATGCGCCGTTGGGTCGCTGTCTAGTTGTGCTTGCACCAACGCGGCCACAAAGCGGGCCTGTTTTTCACGGCGCACCACATTGACGGTTTCGTCGCCACCTTTGCTCTTCCAATGATTATCGATGATCTGTAGCAGATAAGGTTCACCCCAATCCCCAGTCACCCGTAACGTGGCCATCAACGGTGGGCGGTCAAACAGAGCAAATTCACCGGCGGGACAAACGCCAGGGAGCACATTCACCTGATAGTTTTGTGACGTACAAGCCTGGGGTGCAGCCGCTTTTAGCACCTCAACACGATCACGACGCGTCAACAAACTCAGCGTTAATGGGAATTCCGGGTTGCTTGTTTGGGGTCCGGCCAGCGCGGTTACGGTATAACTCAGCCCAAAACTGGTTTGCAATTCCCGAGCCAGATTCTGAGCATCTTCAGGTCTACCAGTCTCTTGCAAGCCGAGAATTGTACAGCCATGTAAGCTTTCGCTAATCACGCGCGCCTGCTTGTGCAGTTGGGCCTGGTATTCAGCATCTTGGGTCAATTGTTCGCTACCACGGCCCAGGCCATACAAATTGAATGTACAGACCGTAAAATCATGGGGCGTGCTCGCCACGCCTTGCGTCGGGGCAAAACTGTGTGCTTCGGCCATTACTCTTTGATTCGGGAGTAAATTCAGCCGATATTGCCCAAAGTTGTAATCCAAAACGCCTGTTGCAATCCGCGCGTTCGCCAGTGCGCCGACCACGATCCGATCACCCCAGACGACATCCGGCAAAGTGGCGCCGATATTATTGCTCAGGAAGGTGAGCGCCGACGTGTCATCGGCATTCACTTGATAGACGCGACCAGCCTCAACATAGGGTGCAAGCGCCTCTGGCAAGAGCGCAATTTCCACGTTATTATTACTAAAGCGCTCGGTTGGTCCTTGCACGATACCGGCCAAATTTTCCATTTGCACCAGCATACCTTCATACCGTTCAAAAAGCTCAACTGGCGGTCTACCCAAACGGGGCGATGGAATCAGGACGGGCGCGAGGACGGTGGTCACACAATCGTCCACGGGGAGAATTGCTTTTGCACGCGACAATTCTGTCTTTTCGTAAAACTCATCGACATACCCATGCTGTACATAAATACACTGGCCGGGCTGCACGGAAGGGCGAGTCCGTGTATAGACGAAGATCCCATCACTGGTAGCGGGATCATGATCCCCGACTGGGTCTTGCAAGTAAAACCCCGTCTCCCCTACGCCGCTGACAATGCCGGCGGTGTCCACCCACTGTTGCCATTGCGGCGAGACCAGACCCGCACCTTGGATGGCATAGATCGGCGTACGATCAGCAGCATCATTCGCGATGAACCTGTGCGCAGCGCGCACGGGTAAAATTTCAACACCCAATAAAAAAAGCGCACAGATCCAAAACGCGTAGGCTGTAAAGGTCCGTAAAAATTTAATCATGACAGATAGAGAATGGGTTTGGGCAGCGATGGGTCATTGAACCTTCAGATTGTACCAGCCACTTCTTAGCAGGTCACACAAACATGTATGACGTAAGTCTGTAGATCTCTATACTCTCACGAAAATGAGCTTCTGAAAACCAGGTTAATAGTACTATCCAGGGATTTCCAAGCGAAATGTTCATGCTATAATCTATTCACCGAACCCCTGATTCGGCGAATCTAGAGATCCGCTGAATCACTAGCTTACCCAAATAAGGTCAACAATGAAATTCTCAAACATAAAATTCGCAGTGCTCCTGTTATTTACCATCCTCTGTGGGGCGGGTGGACAAATTAATCCGATCCAAGCCGCCACGCCAGCACAAAGCATTACACTGGCCACCCAGCCGGCCACAAGCACGCAGGTGAGTGTCCTCGTTGAGCTACAAGCACCGCCAGTAACGGCGATCTATGCCGAGATGCAGGCCATGAGCGCGGTGCAAGCAGCAACAGCGACCCAGGTTACCGCTGCGACCCAGACGCAATTGGCCACCATCGAGCAAGCACAACAACGGACATTGACAGCGCTCCAGGCGCTGAACGCAACAGTAATGTATCGAAACCAGCGTGTCTATAATGGGATCGCGGTCCGTATTGCGACTGATAAACTGGCGCAATTGGCGCAACTACCAGAAGTTAAGGCTGTCCACCGCTTAGTCGCCAAATATCCAGCCGAACGCGCGCAGACGCCGTTAAGTGGTGCGCCGGTGCTTTGGCAAGCGGGCAATGGGCCCGGCATCACCGGTCAAGGCATCACAATTGCCATTATTGATACGGGCGTGGACTATCTGCATACAGATTTCGGTGGCCCTGGCACTGGTTATGCAGCAAACAACCCCACAAAAATTGGTGACGTAGCCGGTTTCCCCGGCGAGAAAGTCATTGGCGGCTATGACTTTACCGGCAACCTTTATAATGCAGATCCCGACAGCAACACCTATCAGCCCCTGCCGACCCCCGATCCAGACCCGATGGATTGTTATGCCCACGGTACGCACGTCGCTGGGATCGCCGCCGGTTATGGGGTGGACAGCAATGGGAACAGCTATCGCGGCGCTTACAATACGGCGACCCAGATTAGCGATCTGCGGATCCCGCCCGGCGTTGCCCCAGCGGCGAAAATTTATGCATTGAAGGTCTTTGGCTGCGCGGGTAGCAGCGAAGTCGTCGATCAGGGGATTGAATGGGCAGTGGACCCCAATGCGGATGGGGATCTATCTGACCATGTGGATGTGATCAACCTCTCTTTGGGTTCGTCTTATGGCACGCTTGATGATCCAACTTCAATTGCCAGCACCAATGCGGTCGCGGCAGGTATCGTTGTTGTCGCATCCGCTGGTAATTCAGGTGATGTGACCTACGTAAGCGGCAGCCCAGCCATTGCCGACGCCGTGATTAGTGTGGCGGCCGGGCAGATAACGACGAATAACTTTGAGACCCTCGCCAATTTTTCCTCGCGCGGCCCACGACGCTTTGATGCAATGCTCAAACCTGACATAACCGCGCCAGGGTATCGGATCATTTCAGCCGGTCAAGGCACGGGTAATAACAGTGCCCTCAATTCAGGCACATCAATGGCCGCGCCGCATGTGGCCGGTGCGATGGCGCTCTTGCGACAGTTGCATCCAGATTGGCGCGTGGAAGAATTAAAAGCGCTGATAATGAACTCAGCCATGACACAAATTCGGACAACCGAAATAATTACCGCGCCCTTTTATAGTCCGGTGCGGATTGGGGCTGGCCAGCTTGATCTAGAAAAAGCACAAAAAACGGATGTGCTAGCCTATAACGCCGACAATCCAGGGCTGGTGAGCGTATCTTTTGGGGCGCCAGAAGTGCTCAACGATACTACAGCGTTGAAAAATATCCGCCTTGCCAACAAAAGCAATCAGACAGCAGCCTACAACCTCACCTACGCAGGAGTCACAGAGACGCCTGGTGTGACATTTATCCTGCCTACCCAGCTGATTACGGTAGCAGCCGGTGGCTTTACCAATGTGCCTGTTATGCTTAGCACCAACGTTGCGCAGATGCAGCATACACGCGATCGAACGTTGGCGGCCACACAAGCGGGCCGGTCGCGCCAGTGGCTGAATGAAAAAAGTGGTTATTTGCTATTCTGGCCGGCCACAGGGCTCTTCACCGCCACACTGAGTGGCGCTAAGGTTACACCGGCCATTGTCACAGATCTGCAAGGCGCGGCCACTTTTCATTATGATCCGCAGACGCATGTTCTCAGCTATACCCTCCAACTTAGTGGCGACCCGAATCCCGGCATCACCAGCGTGAGTATCAATCGAGGTCCGGCTGGCGTCAATGGCGCAACGGCCTATACGCTTGGCACGAACATCACCAACACGCTAGAGCCGCTCACCAGCGCCCTCAATCTAAATTCTAGCGACGAACTTCTATTGCGTGCGGGTGAACTCTATATCAATGTCACGACACAGGCGAACCCACAAGGGGCAATCCGTGGCCAGATCGACACCACCGCACCGATATTGGCCGTGCCACTCTACGCCGCCCCCCGGCCCGCCGGCGCCATCCGGGCCGTGCAAAGCAAGTTGGATTTTGGTGAAGATCAACCAACCAGCCAACTGATCCGCTTGCAAGGTGTAGGGCTTACTGGCAACTCGATACCAACCCTAGGGGTTCCGCTGGTTAGCGTCGTTGAGCTACAGTGGAGTAGTCCCAATCTGCCGCCGGCGAACATTATCACGACAACGGAAGGCAGCCAGGGCGATCTGTATGATCACGCCGATCTAAAGTATGTGGGTGTTACCAGCGATTTTGGCGCCACGCGCGATAATACAACGCCAAATGGTGCCGTAGACAAGAGTACGCTCTACTTTGGCATCGTCAGCTATGGCAACTGGTCCACACCCAACGAAGTCCAGTTTGAGATCTATATTGACAGCGATCTTGATGGGGTTGACGATTTTATGCTGTTTAATACCGACCAGCTCGGCTACAATTCTAATAACGTGATGAGCGATGCTTTTGTGACTGCGTTAAAAAATCTACACACAGGCGTCATTACACCCCAAGCAACTTTAAACGCGGCAGACACAACCCCGACTCAGCTAGACACGGCGCCTTTTAACAGCAACGTGATGTTGCTGCCCATCCGCGCCAATTTATTAGGTTTGACTGATCTTAAGGCTGATTTTGATTACCGTGTAGAGAGTTACAGCAACGATCGACCACGGATCGGCGATGGTGCGCGACGCTATGTGGATCGCAGCGCACGTCTGCACTATGATCTGCAGCATAGCCGGTTGGACTTAAGTGGTGGCAAAGTGGGTGCGCCACAATATCCAGATTTAGAGGGGGAGCCAATTCCAGTCAAATTCGAACAGCAAAACGCCAGCCAAAGTAACAGCCAGGGTATTCTCTTACTTCATCATCATAACATGCTCGGACTGCGCGATGAGGTTGTGACGATCCAAGCAAGTTGGCCAGCAACATTATACTTACCCATGATCGGCAAGCGGTAAATACGCTAGAGAACGAGTGCGCCGGTGCCAGGTTTTGGCTTACGGCGTTCTCGTTCTCGCCATTCCATGACAAAAACGCGCCGCAAAGCCAGAAATGCGCAGCAATGCTCTCAACCGGCAAATAAAATTCGTCCACAACTCGGACAAATCGCCAAATTACCTTCGGGGTTGCGCGCTGTGCTTGCTACGCCAGTAGGCACCTGGACATGGCAAGCCCCGCACATGCTTTGTTGAATTGCCGCCACCGCAACGCCACCTTTACGTTGGCGTAGGTGTTCATAACGTTTTAAGAAATCTTCGCTCAGTGAAGCAGCCGAAGCCTCCCGTTGCTTTTTTAGCTGCATATAAGCCCGTTTAAGTTTGGTCTCTTCGTCGATCAACACTTTTTGACCAGCCAACCACTTTTCTTCAAGCTGTTGCAAGACCAACTGTTCTTGGGCAAGGCGTGCGGTCAATTCCTCTACTTTCAGCAATGCTTCTACGCCCTGACCTTCTACAAGCGAACGTTGGCGTTGCAATGCCTCCAAATTAGCCTGCAAAGATTCAAGTTCTTTGGGGTTGCGCACCTCGCCGCCCATCAAACGCTGTTGGGTGCTGGCAATCCTGCCGGCCAATGAAGCTGATTCAAGTTCTGCATTGGTCTGTTGTGCATGCCATTCATGGATTTCTGCCTCAGATGCAGCTACCTGTTGGCGCTGAGCACGCAATTCGTCGTTCTCTACCAACAGCAACTTGATCTGCCCCAAACGGCGCCGTACTTTTTCCCAAGTCAAATCAACTTTTTGTAATTCATACATTTTGGCAACATCGGCCACAAGCTCACCTTCTTCCTTCATATAGTAAGATCCAGTATTACTGACTGGGTAGCTTAGAAAATTATCACATGAATTACAAATCGACTAACAATTACAGTGCAACACCTCTTAGTATAGCATTTCTATGGCACTATCCCAAAGCAAAGTCATCCATATCTGCTTTGAAGATAAATCTGCCTTGCGTCAAGATGCCCAACTATTCGGCTCAGCCCCAATCTTGTCTATTTGTCAGGCTTAATTGTGAATTACATAGCGCTTTAAGCAATTTGCGCAAAAGATCACTGAAATGGCTGAATTGAAACTCCCTCTCCCCAGTGTTATACTCAGCTTATCGTTTAACTTTTCAGTTAATTATTGGGACTTTTATCTGCTAATCCGAACAGACCATTTTTATTTTAGCCTTTTCTGTAAACCTTCATCTTCTTCATTCGGCGAACCGTTCGCTAAACGAAGAAGATGAAGAGCCACAAAAATGCAAAAGTAGAAACAAACTAGCAAACGCCACTAAAATCCATGACGAACTATAATAAACCAAACGAATCATCTGAGCGCGCGCCGATTCAGTTAATGATCGTGGAAGACCATCCGTTGCTGATCCAGGGGTTGCGACGCGTGGTAGATGAAGAACCGGATATTGAGATCGTAGCCGAAGTCACCGATGGTGATGAAGCTGTCAGGCGCGCGCTGCAACTTGAACCAGATGTCATTTTGATGGACATCAACTTGCCCGGCAAAAATGGTCTACAAGTAACTCGTGAAATCAAAAACCGTCAAACATATGACGAGATCAACATCATTGTCCTGACTGCGTACAACGATGACGAGCAACTTCTACATGCCTTGCGGGCTGGCGCTGCAGCGTATTATCCCAAGGATGTGCGCCCAAGCCAACTCATTCCTGCCATTCGAGCAGTTGCAGATGGCAAATATGTGATCAATAATAAGTTTCTGACCAAGCCGGATGCGTTCCGATGGATCATCGAGCAGTTGGAAGAAGGGGCCAACAGCGGCGACACAGCCCAAGAGCAGTATACGCCGTTGAGCCCTCGCGAAATGGAGATTCTTGTCTTCATTACACGCGGCGCCAGCAACAAGGAAATAGCTCATGAATTGGGCATTAGCCGCCAAACTGTGAAAAATCACATGAGCAGCGTGTTGCGTAAAATTGGCGTCGAAGATCGCACTCAAGCCGCAGTATTAGCTTTGCGCCGTGGTTGGGTGCGTTTGGAAGATACGAATAGCAAAGCATAACCTTGAGATTGGCTTATTATGTCACGCTTACCTTCTAATCGCGGTCGCCAAAGTTTTATTGAATATGCATTGATCATCATTTTGTTTGCGATTGTTATGCTCGCCATCCTCCTCATTCTAGGAGACGATTTACGCACTTTCATCAACGATCTACTACAAGCCTGGTTTCCAGTCCGCTAAAGCACGCCGCTTTACGAATTGAACACAACTAGCAGCTAATGCTTGTTTGCCTTCGAGGCACAAGCCATTGGGAGATTGGCCTAGTGTGATCAGATCTACTCCTCAGCACCTCAGTTGGTTCTGGCAAATTAGCAAACAATGCCTAGATTTACTCTTCCCACCCGTTTGTGTGGGTTGCCAGCAAGCAGGGCATCACCTCTGCGCGGCCTGTGCCCAGAAAGTTGAGCCAGTGGGCCAGGCGATCTGTGATCGATGTGGCACCGTCCAACATACACCCATCGCGGAATGTCTAGATTGCCAACTGCGTCTAGACTCACCGCTGGTCTTCACGCGTACAGCAACGCGTTATGTTGGAGCCATGCGACAGGGTATTCACCATCTAAAATATGAAAATTGCCCGGAACTAGCCCCTCTTTTGGCACGTTATTTGGTTACGATGTTCGCACAAACACCCTGGCCGGCAATTTATAACAGACTAGATGGCGTGGTGCCCGTCCCACTCCACGCCGCGCGCCGAGCTGAGCGTGGCTATAACCAGACAGAATTGTTGGCAACCGCTTTTTGCCAGCAAGTTCAATTGCCACTGCGCGCCGAGTGGCTCAAACGCACGCGGGCGACACAATCACAAGTTCATTTAAATGCTCATCAACGGCAAGCGAATGTAGAGGGCGCCTTTCAAGCACAACCTCAGATCAAAAATAAAACCATTCTGCTGATCGACGATGTCTATACGACTGGCGCCACCTTACGCGGCTGTGCAGCTGCGGCCATGGCGGCAGGGGCAACGGCCGTCTATGGCTTAACATTGGCGACGCCGATTGCCATCAATATGCGCAATAGGTGAAGCGCTTCCCTTGCCAAACCACGAAGAACTGGTGACTGATTACGGATAACAGAGCAATTTTTTGATACACTTAGCGGTGCATAAGCTGACTGACTAAGCCAACACAGCCAGCTTCATTTGTCGGGGAAAGGCGGGATTTTTTCGCAGATTCCTGACATCCAATATGGCGCTAGACAAGGAACCAGATAAGGAGAAGACTTATGCAACTGATTGTTCATGGCCGCAATGTCGAAATCACGGACTGGGTGCAACAGTACGTCGAAAAGAAAGTTGGCAAGCTCGAGCGTTTTCTGCCTCAGGTGCGCGATGCCCACGCTGAATTGACGCACAGTGCAACACGCTCGGCGAACGACAGCTACACCGCGCAGATTACCATCTGGACGAATGGCCAAATCCTACGTGCCGAAGAGTCGACCAGCGATATTTTTGCCTCTATTGATGCCACGGTAGATAAGCTCTCTCGTCAGATTAAGCGTTTCAAAGGCCGGCGTTACGACAACAAACGACGTGCCTCGGTGGTGGCTGCGGCTGAAGCCGAAATGGTTGAAGAGGTCTCTGAAGAAGTAGCCCAGGACGAAGAGCTCGCCAACGGCAACATCATCCGACGCAAAGAATTTGTCTTGCAGCCAATGAATGAAGAAGAAGCGCTAGAACAGATGGAACTATTGGGCCATGATTTCTATGTTTTCTTCAATCCAGACACAAAAAGCACCAACATCATCTATCGACGCAAAGATGGCAACTATGGATTAATCCAGCCATCTGGCTTTTGAAGTAAGGATTTAGTTCATTTATAAAAAGGGCCGAGCATGAGTGCTCGGCCCTTTTTATATGGATCATGTGGCCCATTTCCTTTTCACATCAACAGAGAATCGTTGATATCAGGAAATAGCTTAGAAGCCGCCTATGACGGCGAGTTTACTTTCTAGTTGATTGTTAAGCCAATACTGTTGGATCGAATCGTCACCACCTTGCCCATTCGGTCTAGCCTGAATTGCGACCGCAAAACGCTTAGATGGGCAGCAGACGGCTAAATTATGGCGCTTAGTGACAATAGTAAATGGCCTGGTCGTCAATGCAGAAAGAAGAGGCAAGAGTTGGCTACTCCGACAAATCTGTTTGGATGGCTTCAATGTTGGCTTTGATTCAAACATATAATTTACCTACTTTAGATTGAATAAGAATGGATAAAAATAATTTGGTTACATATAGATAGAATGCGACGATCAACAATAAACCCACGCAAAACATTCAGCCCATAAAAGTTGAATGTCAATCCGGCCATCCATAGGGATGTAAACAGCGCATCGCCCTAGTGCAGATGGCAATTTCATAGAATGGTTGTTCCGTTGACATTTCAACGCCATGCGTTGAGCAGGCGAGAGCATTGTCTCTCCCCCATTGACAGTCCAGTGCGCCGTATATGCGGGTCTGTGAGCCATCAAATGACAATAGAACCTAAAAATTGTGCTTTTACGAGAAGGCCGTTGGCATTTTTACTACACGCTTATTATCCAGCAAACGAGCACCTTACGCATCGTAAAAATGTTGTATCTTTTCAGTTATACACTGCTTAAAAATTACTTCCCCTATTTATAGTGTTTCTCTAGTGTATTCCAGCCACATATTGGGGGCATGATGATAATAGATGCATGCGTCGATTAGCTTATAGAGCCGATTAGACAGAGGATATTAGGCACAATAGCCAATAAAAGCTTACTATTTCCTTACCTATCAAAACACTCCATCATTGATGGTTACGCAGTTATAAATCTATAGAAACCCTGCTCGGGTCACTGTAAAACAAGTTTTTCGGTAGTTCATAGGTCAGCCGAGTGCCATTGCGTGCAACATGACAAGTCTCGCTAAGCTGGCTGGGGGATCGATGAAAGCCTAGG